>JAFGBI010000033.1 GCA_016933275.1 Polyangiaceae bacterium
AGCGGTCAGCGGTCAGCGGTCAGCGGTCAGCGGTCAGCGGTCAGCGGTCAGCGGTCAGCGGTCAGCGGTCAGCGGTCAGCGGTCAGGCAAGACGCGGAGGAGCTTGTCTCTGACGGCCGATGGCGACCGCAACGAAGGTCTCGAGACACCTCCGGCAAGCTCTGGTCAAGAGCGCGCCGCCAAGAGACCAACCTGCTCGAGCGATGGGGTGCTGGCCCACCAGCCTGGCTGGGGCGGGGCGGTTCGGGTCTACGCCGCAGCTCGGTCCGGTTGACGGCGGGTTCGCCCCGCCGATCCCCAGCCGCGTGAGGGCCAGCGTTGCTGCGCCTTCGCGCGGATCGGCGGCCGGCGGTCTTCACTCGTCGGCCCCAAGAACGTCCTCGACCCAGGCGGGTCCCGGGGTAGCTCACGTGGCCAGGGCGTCCGCGAAGTCGCCTCGCTGTCCCGCGTGGGGTAGGTTCGAGCGTGATGCACCGGCGGTACCCCCTGGAGGCACTGGAGCAGCTTCGGGCCGCGGAAGCGGCGGCTCGAGTGCGTGAGTTGGGGGAGCAGGTGGCGGAGCGTCGCCGCGCAGAAGCTGCGGAGCGCGCCGCCCATCGAGCAAGGGAGCAGTCGATCGCGATGCAGCGAACCGTCGAGGTTGCGGAGCAAGGACGGCTCGAGGCTGGTGTGGCGACCGTCGCCGACCTCCAGTCGGGCGCAAGCTTCATCGAGGCGGCTGCGGCTCGCGCGGCCGAGCTCGGTAGGGACGAGCAGGCGGCGCGGCGGCGGGCACGTACGGCTGCCGGCGCCGAGCAGCGAGCTCGGGAGAAGCTCGCGGAGGCGTGTGCCGCCGAGGTCGTGGTCGAGCGCCATCACACGGATTGGGCAGCGGCGAGGGATCGAACGGCGGAACGCGTGGCGGAGGAAGAGGCCCTGGAGGGATGGGCCGTGCGGTGCATCGCTCGGAACCACGAGGGCACGAAGTGAGACGGCTGCGCGCTGCGTTCGGGTGGGGTGCGTGGATCATCGTGGCGGCTGTGTCCTGCTCGAGGCCGCGGGCACCGGTTGGGGGTCATGGTGTTGCGACGCCGCTCGGACTCGACGCGGGGGCAATGCCTTTCCCTGCGCCGTCCGCGGGTCTCGCGGGCGAGGTCACCCTCGAGGAATACACCCCGCTCCTCGCGCTCCCTGCCCTGGCAGGCGTGGCACGGGCGCTGGAAGAGTCCGCGCCCGCGCGGGCCACGCGTGAGCTCGAGCGGGTGATGGGGTTGTCTCCACCGCCCGGGTCCGAGGTGGCGCGCTGGCAGTTTCTCCTCGGGCGCTTGCGCGAGCAGGCTGGCGAGCTCACTGGCGCGGCAGCGTCCTTCGATCTCGCGTCGCAGGAGCCGTGGCCGTTGCGTGAGTACGCGCGGGTGGCGGCGGCACGAGTGCTCACGCGCGAGGGACGGCACGCCGCGGCGATCGAGCGCATCGACGGGCTCGCTCCCACGGGACCGCTCGTCTCCGATCTTCGGCTCGTCATGGGTGAGGCCGCGGCTGGCGTCGGCGATCATGGCCGTGCCATCGCCGTCTGGCGAGCGCACCTGGCGGCCCCGGCTCCCGCCGATGGCGCGAACGTTGCGTTGCGCCTGGCCGACGCGCTCCTGGCCTTACTGGCCACCTCGACCCCAGCGCCCTCCGTGGCGCCCCCGGGGAGCGTGAGTGCAGCACCTCCGACGACGCCCGCTCCGGTGGGGAGCGCGAGCGCTGCGCGGAACGGGGCACCTCCGCTCCAAGACCCCGCGAGCGAGGCGCTGGCACTGGTCCGCGACGTGCGCGGTCGGCATGTCGGGGATCGCGCGCTCGTCGAGCGTGCCGAGGCGCTGGAGAGGCGCGCGCTCGCGGCGTTTGCCCCGGCGGAGCGCGAGCGTCGGCGCCACCTCACTCGCGAGCAGCAGCTCGTCGCGGTAGAGGGGCTCATTGGCGCGAGGCTCTACTCAGAGGCGGTCGAGCGTGTTCTCGGCCTGTTGAAGGAGCTGCCCCGGGGAGAGCGATGGGGAAGAGTGGGTTGTTCAGCGACCGTCCTCCACGCGCGGGCCCTCGCTGGGAACAAGCGAGCTGGGGAGGCAGCGAACGTACTGGAGGACTTCGTGGCGCGGTGTCCGGGCGTCGGTCCCGATCGTCTGCGCCCGCGCGCGCTCTACCTCGCTGGACAGTACTCCGCGCGCGACGGACGCCACGCCCGAGCGATCCAGCTCTACGAGCTGCTGGAGAAAGAGGCGCCCACGGATCGCTTGGCGGACGACGCGCGCTTGTTGGCGGCCCGGAGCTATCGTGCCCTGGGATCCGAAGCCCGCTTCACCGAGTTGCTCGATCGCATCGCAGAGGACTACCCCGGCGGGGACATGGTGCTCGACGGTGTGTTCGAGCTCGCTCTGCGCCGGATCGAGAAGGGTGACTGGTCTGGAGCGGCGAGCGTCCTCGATCGCGCGGCGTCGGCGATTGGAGATCACGATTTCGCGCGGGGCACCGAGTTCAGTGGGCGCGAACGTTACTTCAGAGCCCGAGCCTGGATCGAAACGGGCGAGCGCGAGCGCGGGCTCGCCGAGCTCGCCACGATCGTGCGGGATCTTCCCCTCTCGTACTACATGCTGCATGCGTATAGTCGTCTCTGCGCCCTCGATCGAGCGCGCGCGACTCGCGCTCGGGCTGCGGGGATCGAGCGGAGCGAGCAGCAACCCTTTCGCATCGACCCCCAGAAGGGGTTTTCTACCCGCGAGTTCGCGCGGGCGCGGGAGCTCCTTCGGGTGGGCGAGATCGCACTGGCATCGCGCGAGATCGACGCCCTCGACGTGACGCGTCCCGGTACCGCTCCGGAGATCCTTTGGGGCGTCGCCCTCCTCTACGCGCGCGCCAACGCGCCCAAGCTGTCCCACGAGATAGCGCGCAACCTGCTCACCGACTGGTTGGCGCGCTGGCCCGCCGGAGACTGGCGGAGGGCGTGGGAGCTTGCTTTCCCGCGGCCCTATGCTGCCCTGGTGTCGGGTCACGCGAAGAAGAACGACATCCCGGAGTATCTCGTCTACGCCGTGATGCGGGAGGAGTCGGCCTTCGATCCCAACGCCGAGAGTCCCGCGGGCGCCTACGGTCTGATGCAGCTCATCGTGCCTACCGCGCGCGAATACGCCAAAGAAGTCGGCCTTCCCTGGTCGCCAGCGGCGCTTCGGGTTCCGGTGACGAATATCGCCCTCGGGAGCCGTGTCCTCGGTGATCTGACCGATCGATTCGCGGCCAATCCCCTGCTGGCCATTCCCGCGTACAATGCTGGTCCAGGACGGCCACGCCGCTGGGCAGCGGATCGGCCCATGGCGGATTTCGACACTTGGGTAGAGCTGATCCCCTACCGGGAGACCCGGCGCTACACCAAGCGTGTGCTCGCCTCGCGCGCTGCATATGCCGTCCTCTACCACCCAGAAATCGCCGACCAGGTTGTGGCGCTGCCCATGGGTCTGGGGTATTAGATCGGCCCCCGCGGGGAAGGGTCGATATTCCACCTCGTTGGTGGCAGTCGATTCGCGCGGAGGTGCAGGAAGAAACGCTGATGCACCCGAGCTACGGCGGAGGTGCTGGCTTCACGACATCGACACCGGAGCGGCGACATCGGCACCTTGGCCGAGACGCTGTCCAGATTGGACAGTGGCTGGCTATTTCCCGCAGACGCGGCGGAACCGAGGGGAAGGGGACGGATAGCCAGCCGAAACGATTGACATGAATCCTGGAATTCTTGTAAAAACTACAGAGTCATTCAGGATGCGGTCGGCGTCCCGGGTGTGGCGGAGAGGCTCCGCCTGTTGGGGGAAATCTTGCGCGCAACAGTGAAGCTGAAGCAGGTGGGACCCGGACGTTTCAGAGTGAGCGTTCTTCGGGGGGGCGACGTGACGAGCACGGTCGACTGTGGGTGGGATCGCGCCAGCAAAGTGGCGTGGCGAGCCGTCGCGCTGCTCGGCAGGTGGGACACGCGGACCCCGACCATGGCGCCGCCAGGCCGTTTCGTGGTGCTGGACACCATGATCCCGAGCGAGGATCCGCCGCTGCCCGGTGGCTTCGAGGGGCAGATGGTGGCCTGTTTCCGCTCGCTCGAACAGGCGCGTGGGTTTGCGCGTGAGGAGATCGGCGCGGGCAGCCTCGGTATCATCGTCGTCGATCGGGTCGCGACGAAGCAGGTGTTCCCGCGGGAGCGCATGGATTCCACGCTCCACGCGCTGGGGCGGGCCTCGCTCAAGGCTGCTGCCGGTTGATCCTGGATTTCGCGCCTCCTAGAGCACCGATCAGGTTGCCAACAGCAACGGCAGCGCTGGAAACGCGTTCGTGCGAGGCGAGGACGCGTTTCCAGCGCTGCCTCTGGAGAGGTCTGCTGCCGGTTCGG
>JAFGBI010000034.1 GCA_016933275.1 Polyangiaceae bacterium
CCGAACCGGCAGCAGACCTCTCCAGAGGCAGCGCTGGAAACGCGTCCTCGCCTCGCACGAACGCGTTTCCAGCGCTGCCGTTGCTGTCGGCAACCTGATCGGTGCTCTAGCCAGCGAAGCGGCGTTCGGCCGGGTCGATTGGGACGTGAACGCATGCCCGGTGTGGGTACCCGCGGGGCTACTCGCACTGGTTCAGCGCGAGATTGCAGGTCATGGCCGGGGGACAGTCGCTCTGGTCGTCGCAGGGGATGTGCCCCGTCACGCGCACCGCCAGCGTCACGGGGGAGTAGACCCAGAACTGGACGCACCCGTCCGGACCGGCGAGCGAATCCGCCGTGCGCCGCATCATCCTCCCGTTGGGAAACCCCGAGACGCCCGCGTCGAGCAGCGCGTTCACCACCCCGGCGTCGAGCGTGAGCTCGCCCGTATCGGCCACCTCGCAGACCAGCCGAACCGGAGTGGCGCCGTGTTGATCGACGTTCACGTCGAGCGCAATGCGTGCCACATCGCCCGTCGCTGCCTCCCAGCGCACCGTCACCGGTCGGTCCTCCGCGAAGACCAGCGTCCTGGTCCGGACCACGAGCGGCTCCACCCCGAACCCGAAGAGCTGAGATTCTCCGAGGTAGCCCGTGGTCGTCATGACGCGAATGAGGTCGCCCGGCGCATACGGCGGATTCTCCAAGGCCGTATCGAAGTAGCGGTTCCCTGGCTGGACGGGATCGAGCGACAAGACACCCCCGACCAGACCCGACACGCTGACCGTCCCCAGCGGCTGCGCCAAGGGCATCGCGACACACTCCTCGTCAAGGCTGCAGGTCTCTCCCGGAGCACAGGTCGGATCGCACACCAGGCGGGGACGACGGAGCAACCGGCAACCGCCGTCGTCGCTCAGCACCTCCGGAACGGTCGCCGGATCCACCCCGTCGTCGACCGAGCCGTCGAAGATCGCGTACCCATCCGCCTCGTCAACCACGACGGAGAAGCCACCCGTCACCTCGGAGGGATCGCAAGGTCCATGAAGCTCGATCTCGCTCGGGTCCGGGAGCGGTGGTTCCACGAATCCGGGATCCTCTCCACCAGCACCCCCGGGGCCCGCCGCATCCGACCCCGCGTTCGCGCCCCTCCCCGCACTGCCCCCGTCTCCGCCATGGCCTCCGGCGTAGAATCCCGCCGTCCCAGCCTCCTCGGCGCGTCCGCCAATTCCCGCGGCGCCACCGGCTCCGGCGAGGCCACCACCAACTCCCCCGCCAGCTCCCGCACCAGCTCGGCCACCCGCTCCAGCGCCGCCACCACCTCCAGTGCCGCCCATGACCCCAGCACCGCCGCCAGCGCTGCTTTCGGCACCGCCACGGGCTCCGGCCGCACCCCCCGCGACGGTCCCGCCGGATCCCCCGGGGACTCCGGCCGCGCCCCCCGTGACCGACACCACTCCGCCCGCGCCCGCTCCCGCTGAAGTGGCTCGATCCTGCTGCTTTTTCTGGCACCCAGCGACGCCAGAAACCACCGCGACCGCACCGACCCCGAGGAGGAGCCCTCGATGGTGCCACCGCGCCCGCGCCAGCCGATCCGAACGCTCAGAAGCTGTAGCGCTTGCCGCGAACGCCAATGTCGGCTTCATAGAGGCCCTCCCCCAACGAGACGATATAGAGCCGGTCCTGGGACCACCCACCGCCGTTGCCCCAAACGAAGTTGTGGAGGAGCTCGCCCGAACGGTCTACGACCGTGGTCCGCTCCTCGGGGTCCTTGGAGTTGATCCGCACGATCTGGCCCTTGTCGTCCACCGCCACGTAGACGTTGCCACACTCGTCGGCGGCCATCCCGTCTTGCTGACCCGCACCCACGTAGTTGGCCCAGCTCTGGAGCGGTCCCGGGGATCCGTCCGGATAGAGGGGGATTCGGTAGATGGTAGCCGTATCCGAACCATAATAGGTGCTCACGTAGAGGTGATGCCAGTCGGTGCCCAACGTGAGCCCATTCGGGGTGGGGATCTGCGCGGTGAGGGTGGTGACGGTTGCGTCGTCCGTCGCCGGCTCCCCGTCAGGGTCGGGATCGTAGCGAAGCACGCGCGAACCGCTAAACTCGCTGACGTACACGCGCCCCGCGGGATCGACCTCGACGCCGTTGAGGCCCACGTTCTGGATCACGGAGGTCACCGTGCAGTCCGGATCGATGCGATCGAGCGAGTTCCCTGTGTAGTTGTTGGCCACATAGAGGACACCCTGCGGGGTCATGCGCATCCCCGCGGCGAAGTCGGCGGTGTAGTTCGGGCAATACACCTCAGGCTGCCCATTGCGCTGCCTTCGGTAGAGACGCGCTCCCGCAAGGGAGCCCCGGTTCCAGTAGATGTAGCCAGCGTTGTCGAACGTGATGTCCTCAGTCGGTCTGATCCCGAGCACCAAGGTGACGGGCACAGGGTCGTCGATGAGGTGGTCGCAGCGGCTGCCAGCACCGCCGTTCGCGCCGACTCCGCCGTTCCCCACGGTTGGGCCCTCGCCGCCATGCCCGGCCTGGCCGCCGGCATTCGCCCCGCCCGTAGCCGGAGCCCCGCTGGCACCACCCCCGTCCGTGCCCGCCGCACCGCCTTCCCCCGCGCTACCGGCCTCGCCACCGTAATGGACCCTGCCACCAGTGACGACCTGGCCGCCAGTCTCCAGCTGACCCCCGCCGCCGCTCGCCCCGCCAACGGTGATCTGACCGCCCGTTTCAGGCCGGCCACCATCGCCACCATCGCCTCCTCCGCCGCTGGCCGCCACCTGGCCGCCATCGCCCCCGCCCCCGCCAGTGTCTCCCTGACCGCCCATGGCGACCTGACCGCCGTTGTCCGCTCCCCCACCGGACGGCGATCCGCCACCGGTTGGCACCTGGCCACCGCTGTTTCCCCCGGCCGTCGGCTGTCCGGCAATGACGGCCGAGGCGCCCGCTGCGCCAGCCTGTCCCCCCTGAGACGGAACAGAGCCGCCATGATCGTTCTTGCACGAGGGAAGGAGCGCCGCCAGCGCGAGCCCAAAGACTACGACCCGACGCGACGGGCACAAGGAGGTTTGGAGCAACATGGTTATTCTCTCCATCGATCACTGCCACTGACGGTTGGGTCCTGCAGTGGGGAACGACACGCCGCTGCCGCTCCCCTGCTCGAGGAATGAGGCCAACGAACTCGCTGACGGTTTCGCTACCGTGCGCCGATCAGGGAAAGGGCATGGGCCGACCGGGGATGCCCACGTCGATTCCATAGACGTACCCTCTGCCGCGCTCGGAGATGTAGAGGACGTCATCTTCCCAGCCCCCGAGACCGGTTCCGAAGTTCACGTTCGGGATCCAATCGGCGGGAAGATCGACGACGAGCTCCACGTCGACTCCATCGGGAGCGATGCGCCAGACCTTGCCGAGGATGTACTCCGTGACATAGACGTTGCCACAAGCATCGACCCCAATCCCGTCGAGGCCGCCCGATCCGCTCGAGATGATGCACTGGAGGCCCCCCTCGCCTGGGTAGCCTGGGTAGCCTGGGTAGCCTGGGTAGCCTGGGTAGCCTGGGTAGCCTGGGTACCCGTAGTACCCGTAGTACCCGTAGTACCCGTAGTACCCGTAGTCGTCGTAGCCACAGACGCCCGTTTGCCCGTACCCGTTGGTGCAGACATCACCCTCCTCGAGCCCTTCGCAGGGATCGATCGGAGTGCAGGTCAGGGTGCTGGACTCACCCCCACCGGCACCGGCGGCCCCGCTGGGTTCGGCATCCCTCGTTCCACAATCGTAGCAATCCGTGCCGTATTCGCACTCCCCGTAGTACGACGGGTAGGAGTCCGGGCCGCCATCCTCGCAGATGCCATCGTAGGCGAGGCCGCAGGTGTCCTCGCACAGACGAGCGGCTGCCCATTCGCAGGTCCCCGTTCCCCCGTTGCGAGTGCGGCAAACGTCTCCTTCATTGGCTCCTTCGCAGGGATCGTTGGGAACGCACATCAGCTCGGTGCTGTTCGTCCCGCCGACGCCTCCGGTGCCGCTCGACGCACCGGCCCAGCCCATCTCGCCGGCGGCGCCCACGTCGCCTCCCGCTCCGAGGCCGCCACCGACGGCAGGACCGCCCGCTCCACTCTCGACCCCGCCGAAGGAAGCTTCCCCGCCGTTCACGCCACCGGCCCCGGCGCTGCCGGCGTCGCCAGGAGCCGCCGCGGCCGGTGCGGGACCAGCGCCCTCGGACACCGGCGTCGGCCCGCTGCCGGACCCGCCCATGCCCTGGGGCGGGGAGACCGGCACCGGGATGGGGCCAGTCCCGCCGATCGACACCGGCCAGCCTGCGTAGCCGCCATAATAATAGCCACCGTAATAGTAGTAGTACCCACCGTAGCCCCCATACGCTTGGCAGGTCCCTTCGACGGTCGTGTCTCCAACCGGGTAGAGGTATTCCTCGAGCTGACAGGCATCGCCCTCGGCGCGCCCATCGCAGGGGGCCCCCTCGCGACAATAGAGCAGGCCCGGATTGCCCGCGCAGACCCCATCGCCCCCGCTCGTCTCCTCACAGTCTGCCCAGGGCTCGAGACCCTGGCAGGGTACGGTGTCGGCGCAATCCAATCGTCCATTGACGAAAACGCAAGCGCCAGTGCCCCACCAATCCGAGCACACGTCACCCTCGACAGCGCCATGACAAGGCGGAAGCTCCACACAATACCCCCACGACTCGTACTCATCGAAGAAGAAGACCCGGCAGGCGCCGGGTAGACCATCCTCGGTGGTGCATGGTTGCCCGTCCTGGGCTCCTGGCTCCTCGCAGGGATCCGGGATGACGCATTCGACGTAGCCACCGCCGTAATAGACGCAGGTGCCTTCCCCGCCCTGATCGGTGACGCAGGGGTCGCCATCGTCCAAGCCGTCACAGGGCGTCACGATGCGGCACTCGAGCACCCCCGCTCCGTTGTCCTCGCAGGTACCATTGCCACCGTAGTAGCCACCCGGATCGCAGGGCGCCCCCGGCTGTTGTCCGTAGCAGGGGCCCACGATGCCGCAGTAGAGCGTCTCCTCCCACGGATCCATCACGCACACGCCGACTTCCCCGACCGCATCCACACAAGGATCGCCCGCCTCTGCGTCACCAACACAGGGAGGCGGGGGCGTACACACGAGCGCATTCCCGGAGCCCTCGCAGGTGCCCTCGACGCCCGCCGCAGTGAGGCAGTCGCCACCCGCCTCCACTCCCGCGCAGGGATCGGGGGGCAAGCAACGAAGCCCGAGGTCGGTGCTCGTGCAGACGTAATCCTGACCGTAGTACTCGTACCCGTAGTACCCGCTCGGATCGCATGGATCGCCCTCCTGGAGCCCCAGACAAGCTTCCGCCCCCGGATCCCCGGGCGCGCCAGGGGTCCGGGCGAATTCCCGCGTGTGCCACTCACCGTTCTCGCCGCGGGTGATCGCGTAGACGATCCCGCAACCGAAGGAACCGCAGTAGAGCGTCTGGTAGTCGGGCGAGAAAGCGAGCCCGTTGGGGTTGCATAGCCCGACGGCGATCACCTCGTACTCGCCAGTCTCCGGATCGACGCGCCGCACCCGTCCCGAGTTCTGCTCGCTCACGTACACGAAGCCGTCGAGATCCGCATCGACGCCGTTCGGATAGGCGAGCCCGGAGAGCAGCGTCTCCCTGCCCCCGGCGGCGGTCACCCGATACAGGGTGGAGTTCCCGTCGGAGACGACGAGGTCGCCGCCTGGCAAAAAGGCGATCCCGGCCCCCCATTCCACGACGCTCGGTGCCCACATCTGGCGGGTGCCGTCGCGTGCCTGTCGAATGAGGTTGCCTCGACGGTCGAGGCTGACGAGGTTCCCGGCGTCGTCGAAGGCGAAGTCCTCGGAGCCCGTGAAGCCCAGGATCGTCTCGAAGGAGTTGGCGACCGGAGGCCGCGGTTGCGCACACAGGTCGATGACGGGCGGAGCGCCCGCGTCGCCACCCCCTTCGCCGCCTCCGCCAGGGGCTGCCCCACCGGTCTCGCGGCCGCCGAGGCCGACTCCACCACGGCCCGCGTCGCCCTGACCACCAGTACCAGGCTGCTCACCACCCCGTCCCCCCGCGAGTCCGGCGCCCGCCCCCCCGCCGACCGCTCCAGTGCCAGCGGCTCCAGTGCCGACGGCTCCAGTGCCAGTGCTTCCAGTACCGACACCTCCGGTGTCAACTCCGGCGCCAGCCTGACCCCCGCCCCCTCCGACGGCACCACCAGCCGCGTTCTCACCACCCGCCCCTGAAGAAGCACCCCCTGCCCCTCCGTTTTCGTCAGGGTTCCTGGAGTGGGAGTGCTTCTTGCAGCCAGCAACGTCCAGCGCCAGCGCAAGGCTACCGAGAAACAGGTACCGCCGCAGTCGTCCCGAGTTCGACATAGAGATCCTATTTGGCAGAGGTCGGTGGCGGGTGCAATAGGAGTGTGGAGTAAAGAAAGCTATGTCTTGATTGCTGGGCTTGACTCGCCCACCGCCGCGGCGGAGTAAAGAGCGTGCTACTGGCGAATGCGGCGGCGAAACACGCCATCTTCGCCCCCAATTGCCGAACGCGATCTCAGGGGTTCCATATGCTCAAAAAAACCTGGATAGCCACCGTCTTTCTAAGTGTTGTCACCGCCTGCAGTTCAGGTGACCCGGCTGCCCATGGCGATCCGACGGGAGGCGCGGGCACGGGAGCCGGGGCGAGCGCGGGGACGAGCGCGGATGCGGGGACGAGCGCGGATGCGGGGACGAGCAGTGGCGCGGGTGCCGCTGCGGGCAACGGCGCGAGCGCCGGCAGCGCGACGGGTGGTGCCGGAGCCGGAACCACGGCGTCTGCTGGGGAGGGGACCGGGGCGACGGCTGGGGCGGGTGGTTCGCACACCGGGGGAACGACCGTGGCGATCGCCGGGGCGGGCGCCGAAGCGACGGGCGGCACCGGCGGCACCGGCCTCGAGCCGAACGCTGGGGCGACCTCCGATCCGGACTGCCTGCTCACGGAGCCAGACCCAGACTCCGCGCCTGAGCTCGGCTGCGAACACGATTTCCTGGCGCTCGCCTCGGAGCCGCTGTCCGCGACCATTCCGGGCGCGCGCTCCGTCAAGACCGTTATCGATCGCTTGGACGGCGACGAGCTCTACTTCCAAAATAGCCGGCTATATCCGATCCACTACGACTTCGCCTCCACCCATCTCTCGGGCAGTGGACTCCCGATGGTGCCGATGCTCTCGGAGTTCAATCAGACGGAGTACGGGAGTCCCGATCGACGATTCGTTCTGGGGGCCCTCACCCTCTACGAAGGGCCCGGGGTCTGGGCCTACGAGATCGCCCCCTATGATACGGCAGACGCCGCGATGATCGCGCTGGGCTATGGCCTGGTCCGAGACCGCACGTTCATCGGAGACAGACTCGTATTTCACCCCACCTCAGACAACGTCGCGCGGGAGGCGGAGAGTCTGCCCGATGACATCCGGGTGGTGACCACCGACGACCTGTTCGCCGGCATCGACTATCAACCGCTGAACCTCGCTCGCTCGCTCGGGCGGCTGACCTTCAAGACCGCCGCCGAGATCCAGACGGCTCCGGTGAGCTTTCGCGACATCGTCGTGCTCGACGAGGTCCCGAACGACATCTCGGTCTGTCTCGGCACGATCACCCAAGCGTTCCAGACGCCGCTGGCGCACATCAACGTGCTCGCGCAGAACCGAGGCACCCCCAATATGGGGCTCCGTAGAGCGTTCGACCGCGAAGAGCTCCGAGCCCTCGAAGGGAGGTGGGTGGCCCTCGACGTCGGCGCCTTCGCCTGGTCCGTCGAGGAGGTGTCGCCAGCAGAAGCCGACGAATGGTGGGACGAGAATCGGCCCCCGGTCGTGACCGTGCCCACCCTGGATCTCGGCAAGCGAGACATCCTGCCCATCGAGGACGTCCTCGATCTGCAGAGCATGGACCTCGCCGAGGCGCTGGCGACGGCGATCCCGGCGTACGGGGGCAAGGCGAGCCACTATGCGGCGTTCCCACACATGCCAACAAGGCCGTTCATGTATCCCGAGGCCTTCGTCGTACCGGTCTACTATTACCGGCAGTTCATGGAAGAGAACGGCTTCTTCGACCGCATCGCCGCGCTCCAGGACGACCCCAGGTTCACCGCGGATCCGGCGGTACGCCAGCAGCGCCTCGAGGAGCTACAGGCAGACATGATGGAGGCACCGGTCGACGAGGAGCTCGAGTCGGCGGTCGTCGGGATGCTAGAAGCGATCTTCCAGACGAAACGAGTGAAGTTCCGGTCCAGCACGAACTGCGAGGATCTCGATGGGTTCACGGGGGCCGGTCTCTACGAGTCGGCCGGCGCGGCGATCGGTGATCCAGACCGCCCGGTGCTCGACGCGATGCGAAAGGTCTGGGCCAGCACTTGGCGGTTCCGCGCCTACGAGGAGCGCGACTATCGAAGCATCTCGCACAACGAGGTGGGGATGGCGCTCCTCGTGAACCGCGCGTTCCCCGATGAGCTCGCCAATGGCGTGGCGATCACCGCGAACCCCTTCGACACGCGGGGTGTCGAGCCTGGCTTCTACGTCAACGTCCAGCTCGGAGACGAATCGGTGGTCCTCCCCGATCCAGGGATCACGACCGACCAGTTCGTCGCGCACTACGACATGCCCGGACAGCCCATCGTCTACCTCGGCCACTCGAACCTTGTCTTCGACGACGAGACCGTGCTGACGCGGTCGCAGGTCAACGAGCTCGGCGAGGCACTCACCGCCGTACACGCCTTCTTCAACCCGGTCTACGGCCCGAACACGCCGGAGCATTTCTACGCCATGGACGTGGAGTTCAAGTTCGACGAGGAGCCCGATGGCTCCGTGGCTCTCTACATCAAGCAAGCTCGGCCCTATCCGGGTCGAGGGCAGTGAGGCTCGCCGTGGAGCACCAACGTGTCTTTTTGGCGTTCGCCTGCCTCGCCGCGTTGACCTCGTTCGGAGCGGGTTGTCGCGACTCGAAATCGGGCAACGACAGCACCGGGGGGGGAGACGGCGGCGGACGGACGGATGGGAGCGCGAGCTCTGCCGGCGGGGGCGCGCCCAACCCGACCGGCGCCGGCGCGCCGAGCCTCGGTGGCAACGCGGGCGCGGGCGCGCCGGGCCTCGGCGGCAGCGCGGGCGCCGGCGCGCCGGGCCTCGGCGGGCGAGCCAGCGGGGGTGTGCCGGACCAGGGCGGGAGCGCGAGCGCGCCGGGCCTCGGCGGCGAACCAGGCGCGGGCACGGCGAGCCAGGGCGGCGACCCGAGCGCCGGCACGCCGAGCCAGGGCGGCGACCCGAGCGCCGGCACGCCGAGCCGGGGCGGCGAGCGCGCCGCCGGTGCACCCAGTGCGGGCTCGCCCGACCAGGGTAGCAAATCGGGCCAGGGCGGCGAATCGAGCGGAGGCACGCCCGAACAGGGCGGGAACGGTGGGACGCCGATGGTGCTCGTGGAGCTGCGTGGCGCTTGCCCGGTCGACGAGCGCATTGGCCTGTTCACGGTCCAGACGGACGAGGAGATGCCGATCGCGAGCTTCGACGGGGGCGTCAAGGATGGCCTCGACCCCAACCGGATCCCCGAGGTGATGGCGTCCGACGGAGACTGCGTGCTGCTGCGGCCACCGCGCTATGTCTGCGACCCACCCTGTAGCTCCGGGAGCACTTGCGGCCCCGGCGGCCAGTGCCAGCTGATGGCGCGCGGCCAGAGTGTCGGCACGATCCTCGTCGAAGGGCTCGCTCCCCCCTACGCTGAACTGGAGCTCGAGCCCCAGGGCCCGGGCAACGTCTACTACCAGTCGCTCTCGCTGCCACCCGTCCCGCCGGGTGGGCTGGTGAACCTCGCCACGACGGCGGGGTTCCTCGGCGCGGTGAGCCTGCGTGGCGTTGGCGTCGATCCGTTGGTGATGGTGAGCGAGGCGATCTTGCTCGAGGAGGGAGAAGCCTCCTCCCTCCGGTGGGAACCACCCAAGACCTCGACCCAGACCCGTGCTCGGCTCTCGCTGAGCGTCGATCAACACGGGGTGTCGCCCGCGCGGCTGGTCTGCGATTTCGCGGACACCGGAGCAATCTACGTTCCAGCCGCGATGGTCGACGCCTTGCTCGAGGCTGGGATCACCGGCTTCCCGAGCGCTGCCCTTGCGCGCCACACCGTCGATTCGGCCACGGTGGCTGCAGGTTGCGTCGAGCTCGAGGTGCTCTCCTTCTGGCCGATTGCGGTGTCCGTATCGGGATACACCCCTTGCGTCGGCCAAGGCGACTGCCCGGATGGGCAAACCTGCAACACAACGCTGCAGTTCTGCTACTGACGCGATGCCGATGGGGGTGGCCCGGCGAGCTCGCGAAGCAACGCTCGACCCCCGCCGCCAGCTCGGGTCCGATCCCGGGTGGCAGCGCGGTCTGGTGCGTGCAATTCGCGGTCCGATCCCGCCTTGGCGTGCCCGAGGAACCGAACGCGAGCCACCCGAACCTCGCGCGGCTCCTGACGCGGGATGACCGCGCGCCGTGTCCTTCCCGATCGATCCGGGCACGGGAGTCGAAGCTCGGGGCGCGGCGGTCACCGAACACGACGGACTGGTCGGGCACAACCGTGTGGGGCCCGTCGTCGAGGTCAGGTGGCCCCAACCGAACCCGAAGCGGCAGGTGGTGGAGGTCACCAAGCTACGCGAGGGAGACCGTGCCGTGCGCCACCGTGCCAGGCACGACCCCGACCTCGGTCGGGCCCGCCGCGCGGCGCGTCCGTCAGCGACGCCGCGGTCCCCACGGGGACAGCCCGCTTCGCCGACGCGCCAGCGTCGAGCCGTGCCCGCCAACGCACCCCTGGTCTTTCATGGCGCATCTGGTAGCGTCCGACCGCCCTGTCCACGGGAGCACTCGAGATGCTGAACAAGAACGCGAAATACGGCGCCCAAACGCGCGCGATCCATGCCGGCGAGACGCCCGACCCGATCACCCACGCTTCTGCTCCGAGCATCGCGATGTCCACGACCTACGTCGTGTCCGATGCCAGCGCGCAGTTCTCGGCCAACGCCCTGGGTGAGGAGGCTCCGTTCGTCTACTGCCGGTGGGGCAACCCCACGGTTCGGCAGTTGGAGCTCAAGCTCGCCGACCTCGAGGGGGCCGAGGCGGCCGTAGCGTTCGCGAGCGGCATGGCCGCCTCGACCGCGCTCTTCCTGCATCGGCTCAAGGCCGGAGACCACCTCATCCTGAGCGATGTCGCCTACGCCGGCGTGGCGGAGCTGGCTCGGCAGACCTTGCCCAAGCTCGGGATCGAGGTGGAGCCCGTGGACCTCACGAACCTCGAGGCACTGAAGAACGCACTCCGGCCGACGACGAAGCTCGTCTACGCCGAGACGCCCGCCAACCCCATCCTCAAGCTCACCGACATCCGCGCCGTCGCCGAGGTCGCCCACGCGGCGGGGGCCGAGCTCGCGGTGGACTCCACCTTCGCGTCCCCGATCGCGACCCGTCCCATCGAGCTCGGAGCCGATGTCGTGGTGCACTCGCTCACCAAGTACCTCAGCGGACACGGGGATGCCGTGGGAGGTGCCCTCGTGGGGCGGGCAGAGCCCATGCGCCTTCTGACCCAGGATGCCGGCATCCATCTCGGCGGGATCCTCAGCCCATTCAACGCCTGGCTCACCATGCGTGGGATGGCGACCCTCCCCATCCGCATGCGGACCCACGCGGAGAACGCCCTCCACGTGGCCCGCTTCCTAGAGCACCACCCGAGGGTCACCCGCGTCATCTATCCCGGGCTCGAATCGCACCCGCAACACGAGCTCGCGCGCCGGCAGATGCAGGTCTTCTCCGGGATGCTGACCTTTCAGGTGGGAAACGGCCGCGCCACAGCCCAGCGCTTCGCCGACCAGCTCGAGGTGATCCACTACGCCGTGTCCCTGGGACACCATCGAAGCCTTGTCTTCTATCTGCCGACGGACGAGATGCAGAAGAACTCGTTTCACCTGGACGAGGCGCAGATGAGAGTCTACCGAGAGTTCGCTGGCGACGGGATCTTCCGGCTGTCGGTCGGGCTCGAGGACGCCGAGGATCTCTGTGCGGACCTCGATCGCGGTCTGCGGGACGGTTAGGGATCGCGCGCCAAGACCAACGATCGTCCTCGCTCCCCCGCCGGTACCGCGCTCTCCGTCACGAGAGTGAGCGGTTCATCACGCCGCTGCGATCGTCATCCGGGCCCGACCCATCGCGCGGACTCCTCCTCGGCCGCACCCAACCGGGCTCACGGTCCCCCCGGGACCGGCCAGCCTTCGTCGTCGAAGGGCAGCTCGACGATGCGGAGCTGGGCGCCGCCATCCGACTGCCGGTAGGCGTGGAAGAGGTGATAGATCTTGTCGCCGGAGACGAGCACGTCGCTGTGCCCCGCCGCCGCCCAGGTGATGTGGTCGCCCTCGACGAGCACGGTGCCGCCGCCATCGAGCATCGACCGGCCGTCGCGATCGAGGTACGGGCCGCGAATATCCGTCGCGCGACCGACCGCGACCCGATAGGTGAGCTGATCGACACTGCGGCCCTCGCCCGGACAGCAGAGGCCCCACGAGACGAAGAGGTAGTAGTGGCCGCATCGCCGGAAGAGGACGGGCCCCTCGATTTCGCTCGCCCAGGCGAGGCGCGTCATCTCGTCGCCCGCACGGCGACCGTCGGCATCAAGCGGGATCATCATGATCCCGTCCCAGAAGCTGCCGAAGGCGAGGTAGGCGTCGCCGTCGAAATCGAGGCCGAGGTCGGCGTCGATCGCGTTGTAGGACTCGAGGCCTTCGGTGCAGATGACGGGCTCGTGGTCGGTCCAATTGCCAGTGCCGAGGTCGCTCGTCGTAAGGTGCGTGATGCAAGAGACGTTGTCGCCGAAGATCGCCGAGAACGTCGAGTAGATGTGGTACTGGCCGTGGAAGAACGAGACGTCCGGGGCCCAGGGGAAACCGAACGACTCGTTCGGGATCCCGGCGAGCCAAGAAGCACTCCAGGCCGGGTAGCGGTTCCCGTAGACCGTCGGCGCGTCCGACCAGTGCCGGAGGTCCTCGGAGGTCGCGCTCGGGATGAAATCACCCGTCCAGAAGCGATAGTAGATGCCGTTGGCCTCGATCATGGTGGGATCGTGCGCGAATGTGTTGCCGGAGAGTGGGAGCGGTTGCGGGGCGCTGCCATCCCACACACCCACGTCACAGAGATCGTCATCCGTTCCGCCCGTTCCGCCATCACCGCCCGTTCCACCGGTCCCTCCACCGCCGCTGGCGCCCGTGCCTGCCCCACCGACTACCTGGCCACCGCTGCCCCCGGATGGATCACCGCCCGCCCCCCCCGTCGGCGAGCCACCACTCGGTCCCGCCCCAGTGCCACCGGCTGCCCAGCCACCGCTACCGCCCGACGGCATACCGCTGCTGCCGCCGGTTTCGAAGCCGTAGCCGCCCATCCCGCCCCCCCCGATCGCCTGGCCGCCGTCGCCCGGCGGTGGTCCCCCCGTGCCGCCGCTCCCGAGGGCTCCGGTCCCGGGGCCTCCGACGCCACCAGAGCCGCCAGGGTCTGCACCACCGATCCTAGCCCCATCCGCTCCGGTGCCACCTCCACCGCCCAACCCAACACCGCCGTGGCCGCCTGTTCTCTCTCCGCTCGAGCCGCCCGCTGCCGTCGATCCTCCAGCACCCGAGGTTCCCCCGCTGGCCGGACCTGCCGCGCCTCCGGAACCGCCCGCCGCCCCCCTGCCGTCGCCGCAAGCCAAGCCGACGATGGTCGCGGCGATCGCCACCGCCGTGGATCGGCGTCGGCACCTCCCGAATCCTGCTCGAATCCCTCGGCCCATGGTCGTCTGTCTTCGCGGTGGCATGAGGAAGAGTGGAAATCTGGATCGTTGGAGTGTTTGGGTCGAAGGGGAGGCCCGCCCGTGACCAACCCGCTGGCCTGAAGCGTATATCCCAAGCCGGCGGAGCCGGAACCAAACAGGCCATCAGCGGTCAGCGGTCAGCGGTCAGCGGTCAGCGGTCAGCGGTCAGGTAGAACGTGGAGACCCGGATCGCTGACGCCTGATCGCTGA
>JAFGBI010000401.1 GCA_016933275.1 Polyangiaceae bacterium
CCTTCGGCTCTCCGCAGAGCGCCGAGGGGTTGGGCGTCTTGTCCTTGCCCTCCTCCTTCGGCTCTCCGCAGAGCGCCGAGGGGTTGGACGGCAAGGCCATGCTGGCCGTGGATTCAGCGGCCGATGCTGCAGCGGCCGTGAGCAACAGCGAGACGGCGGCGACGGAGACGAGAATTCGGTGGGTCATGGTGTCAGCGACGTGCGGCTCGACCCGGCGTTCGTCAAGGGTCGGCGGCCACGGGGCGAAGACGGTTTCGGAACGCCGCTGATCCTTGCGCCAGCAGCCGCGGATAGCGATTGAGGACATCACTGAGGCCACAGAGCAGCACTGGAAACATCGCGTTGCAGACCACACCCCACGCGATGTGCGCGGCGTACCACGGCTCGGCGACCGTCGGCGCGGGCTCGGTTCGCGGGGAGCGGCGCGGAGCGCGCACCACCAAGGGGGCATGGTCACAAGCTTTCACCGCCAGCGCTCGCTGTCCACCTCCTGACGCACCCTCGACTGGAAACGCGTCCTCGCCTCGCACAGCCGCATTTCCAGCGCTGCCGCTGCTGTCGGCAACAGAATCGGTGCTCTAGCAGCCCGTGTCCGTTCGCCCGCGGAGGTCTGCTGTGCCGAGGATGCGGTCGCCGAGCGCCTGAAGCTGCGTACGCACACTTGCCTCGTCTGTGGCATTGGTGGGCGAAAAGCCGTCGATGCTGAGCGCGAACACGATGAGTTCGTAGACATTGCACGGGGCTCCGGGACCGTAGTAGCCGTTGCTCGTCGACGCTTCGTCACCCTTGCCGCACTGCTGTGAGCCAGCGGGTACGGCCGGCGTCGCGGTCGTTTGGTCGATATTCGCGGGCAGCGTGGTGACCGTGGACGGGATATTCCAGAGTATCCAGTGTGCAGTTCCGTTGGCCAGGTCCTGAAGGAGAACGGCGAAGCTCTGGGTTCCCTCGGGAACGCCGTTCCAGGTGAGTTCCGGTGACGTGCCGTTGCCGCCGCTAGCCCGTGTCATTGCCGTCGGCAGCGGTGCGCACGACATCGTCGCATCCGGGGTGCATCCCTCCACGTTCTCCCACCCCGGCGAGGTGACCGTGAACGTGCCGCCGTCGCCGCTGCCGCCAGCGGCTGTGCCGCCTTCGCTGGTTCCGCCAGTCGTTGCGCCACCGCTGCCGTTGCCACCCGTGCGTGCACCGCCATCGCCGCTGCCACCCGTTGCCGTCCCGCCTGATGGATGCTCGCCGCCCGGGCCGCCCGCGCCCCCGGGATCGGACCCGCCCCCCGTTGACGTCCCGCCTGATGGACGCTCGCCGCCCAGGCCGCCCGCACCGCCGGGATCGGACGCGCCGCCCGTGAGCCAACTACCCGAGCCGCCCGCGCCACCCTGAACAGGCCCGCTCGCACCGCCGCTCTCGCTGCCGCCGGCTCCTCCCGAAACGGTGCCCCCGCCGGTTGTTGAACCAGACGTTCCGCCCGAACCGCCCGTGGCCACGGAGATCCCACCGCTGCCGGTAGCCCCGCCGGACGAGTTGCCGCCCGAGCTCGTCACACCTCCTGTGCCGGTGCGTGCGCCGCCCGTTCCGCTGGGCAAACTCGAACTGGTCGAGTCATCGCCGCAGTGCGTGAGAAGGCAGCCCAACGACAGCATCAGCGCCCGAGCCAGCCAGCCCGCGCCGCCCGTGCCGCTCTGCACGGCAGCGCGATCAACGAACGTAACCTGTGTCATTTCGGTCCCAGTCCTCGCTTCCGACTGCGATGGCTCCACGTTGGGGGTGACCCCGAGGCGGAGAGCCCGGAGCGAATGCCACCCCAAATGGCCCTCCTGCGCTGAAGCGAGCAGGTTCAGCCGGGTCAGCGGGACCGTCCGGATCCTGCGTCATGGACCGGGTGGTCCGGCGTAGCCATTCTGGGGTACGTGCCACCATGGCCCCGAAACGGCTCACGGGCTCCGCTGACCGACACATCTCCGGCGCGACCCGCGCGGTCGTTCGTCTGGCCCACCGCGCCCGCGAGGACGTCGAAGCCCCGCCGGTGACCGTTGGGACGCGCGTTCATGGTCGGACGCGCTGGTTCGGACTCATCGTCTCCACGCCATTCTCGCCGACATGACGACGGGTGGTGTAGGGTGCGGGCCCGTGACTGCCCGAACAAAAACGGTCGTCTCATGGAGCAGCGGCAAGGACAGTGCCTGGGCGCTCCGTGTCCTCCGGCAGCGGGCGGACCTCGAGGTCGTGGGCCTGCTCACGACCGTGAACGCGGCGTTCGAACGGGTCGCGATGCACGCCGTGCGGCGCGTGTTGCTCAGGGCTCAGGCGGACGCGGTAGGCCTTCCAGTCACGGAGGTGATGCTGCCGTTCCCGTGCTCGGACACCGAGTACGCTGCGGTGATGGGCGAGACCGTGGCCGCCCTCGCGCGAGACGGTGTCACCTCCGTCGCGTTCGGCGATCTCTTCCTCGAGGACGTGCGGCAGTATCGCGAGGCGCGCATGCGCGGCACCGGTGTCGAGCCTATCTTCCCGCTCTGGGGCCGCGAGCCGCGGGCGCTCGCCCGGGAAATGATCACCGCCGGCCTAACGGCCCGCGTCACCTGCGTGGATCCGCGGCAGCTCCTGCCGCGGTTCGTCGGTCGCGCCTTCGACCTCGCCTTCGTCAACGAGCTGCCTTCGTCCGTCGACCCCTGTGGCGAACGGGGCGAGTTTCACACCTTCGCCTACGACGGGCCCATGTTCCGTCATCCGGTACCGGTGACCACCGGCGAGGTGGTCGAACGTGGCGGGTTCGTGTTCGCGGAAGCGCCAGTCGTTGTCCGGGCCGACGTCGTGGTTCTGGAGGAAGGTAACTAGCTTGGTGGCGTCCCCGTAGATCCCGTCGCGCTCGAGAACCTCGCGGAGCCCGCAGAAATTTCCCTGGCTGAGGTTATTGCGGAAGGTCGAGAAGAGGGAGAAATCGAGGACGCTCAGGCCCGAGTCGCCGCCCGAGTCCGGGTTCTTCGGGTCGTCGCCGAGCCGAGTGTACCACCAGGGGCGGATCGCGGACGGAGCGTTGTCACCCCCGAGGTCGCCGAAGCCGGTCCCCTTGACCAAGTTCTCGCCGAAGACGAAGAGCCCGGGCCGCCGCGCCTTCCATGCGTTCACGTACTCGAGGACGTTCTGCCGTGACATGTGCTTCAGGGTGTCGATGCGGAGGGCGTCGACACCGAGATCGAGGTAGCGGTTGACGGCGTCGATGAGGTAGCGCTTCACCGTCTCGTTCTCGGTGTTGAGATCCATGCAGTCGTTGGCGAGGTGCCCCTGCTGGACCGGGTCGGGCGTCTCCCAGCCGCCACCGGTGATGAAGCCGTAGCGGTGGTACCAGGTCTCGTCGAGACGGCCGGTATCGACATTGAAGAAGCGATCTGGTCGATAGCCCGGGCAGGGCACGGTGGTGCCAGTGACCGGATCCACCAGCGGCTCTTCTCCCTTCGGATCGGTGGCTTGCCGATCCCGGAACCACTCCGGCGCGACCGGGTTGTCGTTGTCCTCCCGGAACGGCAAGGTGTAGTTGCCGAGGTTGCCCTGGTAGGGACCGTTCTGGATCGCGCCCTGCGTAGACCCCGGCGGGACGAAGTACTTGATGGGAAGGTGGTCGATCCAAACGTGACCGCGGATCCCGTAGTTCGAGGAGTGGTTGATGACCACGTCCTGGACGATCTTCATCCCGCGGGCGTGCACTTCCCGGATGAGATCCGCGTAGGTCGCGCCCGGGCTCTCGAGGCGCGGATCGATGCGGGTCCAGTCGTAGGCGTGGTGGCCGTGGTAATCGAGGCCGCTCCGGTTCTCTACGGGTGGTGTGATCCAGATCGCCGTGAACCCAAGCTCCTTGATGTAGTCGAGGCGCTGGATGAGCCCGGCAAAGTTGCCGCGCCAGTGGGGGTCGACCGGGTTCTTGCGCTCGTCGAAGCGGATCCGGTCCCGACAGAAGAGGTTCCGCGACGAATCGCCGTCGTAGAAGCGTGCGGTGAGCAAAGAGTAGATGGTCTCCTCCCTGAAGTCCCGGGCTTGTCCGACGGCGTAATGGAACGAGACACGGGTCTGGTTCTTGGCGCCATCGACCACGAGCAGGCTCACAGTGGTGGTCTTCCCGATGCGAACGGGTGGACCCGTGCGGCCATTCACAGCCACACCCGCGACGTAAACGGGCGAGGACGTAGTGGCTGGCGTGCCGTCCGTGGTGTAGTACGCGGTCACCGGCGCGATCCGGTCGTCGGACACGGTGAAGACCACCTCGAGCGGCTGGTCGAATTGACCGCCGTCCGGCGCGGCGGTCACGGTCGGCGCCCGCAGATCGAGGTCGGGGTCGATGACGAACGAGAAGACGTAGATGTCTCCGCGTCCGCCGTCGCGGTTGATGCCATACGCGTACACGGTCGTCTCTTGCTTGGTCGCGGGGAGCGGAAGCTCGATCGAGCCCGGGTACGGCTGGAACGCCTCGATCGGCGTGTCGCGGGCGGTCGTGTAATAGATCGCGTCGTCGGGCATGGAGCTCGTGAGGTGAACGGTCACCGGAGCCGAGTAGACCGGCTCCCGTGGGAACGCCTCGATCACGGGCGGCGGCACCACGTATTCGTCCATCCAGATCCCCGCTTCCCCGAGGTACCATCCATTGCGCTCGCGCCGCAGGTCCGGTGTCTGACGGCCGTGTCCGTCGTTGAACACGATGCTCGTAGCGGACAGGCCCTCGAGCTCGAGCTCGTACCAGTCTCCGGTCAGGTGACGCATCGGCTCGCCGGGCCACTGGGTGGACCGACGCACCGGCTGAGTATCCCAGTAGTGGAGGTTGACCGAGCCGGCCCAGCCCGCAGGACGCTGGAAACGAAGGTGGAGGCGCGGCTGCTCGTGCCCGTTGCCGTTTCCGCCGGGCTGGCGCCCGTACACCAGGATGCCGTTGGCCGGGATGGTCACGCGCGCCGACGCGGGCATGGTGGCACGCCCTGGACCGCTCACCTCGACGCGGTCGCTGGCGACCACCGTGTGCTGTCCGTCGATCTCGTAGTCGTCCCCGCTCAGGAGTAGGTGCCAAATCCCACTCTGCGGTAGCCCGATCTCGTAGTCGCGAAAGGTGCTCTCGTTGAGGCTGAACACGACCACGACGTCATCGTCCGGGTTCCCGTTCCCCCGGTGCAGGACCAGGATCCGGTCGAGGTCGTGCACCTGGTAGGCGCGGGAGTAGTGGCCAACGAGGCCCGCCCGCTCCTGACGGAGGCGGATGAAGTCCTGCATGAAGCGGAGGTGCTCGCTCATCTCCCGCTGGAGCTTCACGCCCTGCCACCAGATGAGGGTCCCCGTGAAATAGCCCGGGTTGTCGCTCCAGTCCTTGTCCTCGAGGATCTCCTGTCCCATGAACAGCATCGGGATCCCCGGCGCCGACAGGAGGAGCGCGTTGGCCACGCGGCTCCGGCTCCGCCCGTACCAGGAGCGGCTGTTGGTCGGATCGGCGAGGCGCGCGATGCGCGGCACCTTGTCGGGCTTGGCCGCGAGGGAGAGGTCGTGGTTGTCGATGCAGTGGACCGCGCGCCAGCACATCTGCTCGGAGTCGCCGAACGTCGGACCGAGCGCCCCGGCGACGCGAGTCATGTCAACCCAGGCCGACCGCCCGCGCGCCGCCGCCGCGATCGCACCCCGCACCGCATCGCGTACGGAGTCGAGCCAGGCTGCATCGAAGCCGGCGCCGCCGCTCGCGCGCGGGCGTAGGATCCAGCTCTTGTCACCGCGCCAGAACTCCGCCACGTTGATCAGGTCTGGCGCGGCCGCGTCGAGATCCGCGGTAAGCTCCCGGCAGAACCCCCACCCGCCGTGATCGTCGATGACGGTCACCTCGTCGTAGCGGATACCGTCGATCCGATACTCGGCGGCCATCGCCTTCGCGTTCTCGACGAGGAAGCGACGCACGGAGGGGATCGCCTAGTCGAGGACGTGGCCACCTGGGCAAGCCGAGGTCTTCGGCGATGAGCGGGGTCGGGTCGAACGAGGGTTCCATGGGGGCGTCGCGATGCTGAAGCACCGATCAGGCCGCCAACAGCTGCAGAGGCTAAGTGAAATGATGCCCCAAGGCTTGCCACCCAGATCCGCAAGGGTAGCTGGGCGGAAGGACGCATGGTTCGCCCGGCGAGAGGGAGTGTAGCGAGCGGAGGGGGTGGCGCGGAAGGTGGTGGAAGTGGGGATTGGGGTGAAGATCGGGGAGGTGGCGGCGGACGAGGGTCGTGACGGCTGCGATCCCAGCGTTGCCGAGGGATCGTGGTGGGTCCGCGCGAAGTCGGCGAGGGCGCCGGACACGAGATCCTGGAGGACCACGGGGGAACAGCGGACACGGAGCAGATCCAGCGCAGCGGAGAGCCATCCCTGACCGCGGCCAGCACCGCCGAAGAGGAGGGCTTGCTGCTCGGGTTGCCACGAGCAAGCGAGCGCGTCGAGGTCCTCGCGGAACCAGGCGAGAGGGTCGCGACGGCGGGCGCTGTCGATGGCGTGCTGTTCAGCCGCGTCGCGACGGAGGCGCTCTTCGCTGGTGTCGAGCTCGGTGCGTCGACGGTGGGCTGCGCGATTCTCATCTGCGACACGACGCACGATGGCACCAGAGTAGGCGCGGCGATGGCAGAGGTCATCGCGGTGAAGGTGTCCACGAGAAGCTCGCTCGACATCCTGCGTCTGCGATCCGCTCGAGTACTTCGCGCCGCGGTGCGCCGCGGGGGGGCGTTCGGGCCCCGGAGGCGCGTCAATCCAAGAACTGCTCGGTGTCCGCCCACTTCGTGCTGAGGAGCGACCAGAAATCGAGGGCGATGCCGCGGAGCACGTACTCGTAGGGCATCCAGCCATAGCCGCCGTCGCCCCAACCGACGCCCCAGGAATTCCGGATCAGGAGCGCGCCGGTGGTGGTCTGGTTGGTGAGCGTGTTGGTGATCTTCCGCTTGTCGTCGTAGCCAACCGCGATCACGGCGTGCCCCCAGGACGGATCGCCGGACATCTCGGCGGCGCTCGGCAGCGGGATGTGGCCGGGCTCGTCACCGTAGTCGAATGTTCCATAGCCCCAGAACCCGAACATCGCGGGCACTTGGATGCCGAGGAACGCCTTGAGGCTCTCGAGGACGGCGGTCCGGGCCAGCCCCCCGCCCAGCGGATCGTGCGCGAAGTACCGAATCGCCTCGAAGTTGTCCGCGATCGCGTAGACGAAGGGCGGCGGCTCACGGTCAAACTCGGGATCGCGATCCGTGTAGGGCCAGTACCGCTCGCCCGGCACTCCGCACAGGACGAGCGCCCCCATGGCGTTCCGCAGCCATGCCCCCGTGTCACCGGAGACGCCGATGAGATTCCGCGTCGTCTTGTAGACGAAGAGCCGAGAACCGTCGATGTGCTTCCCCAAGGCGCGACGTTCGAAATACTCGACGATACCGACCGCTGCGTGGGCGGTGCACGAACCGAGCTGCTCCTGGTCCTCGATCGGACTGCACCACGGTCGCAGGTCCACCGTGGTCGGGGCCTTGCTGGCTCGCCGCACCGTTCGCTTCTTCAGCGCGGACACCAACGGCTTCACCTCGGGATGTTGCACGGTGTAGTCGCGACGATCCACCATTGGAGGCAACCACCCTGTCCCTCGTCGCAGCCCCGAGCGCAGGTGAGCGACTCGATTGGTGAGCGTAATCGGCATAGAAGCCCCCTTCCGACACGGCGAACGAACGAGCCAATCCCCGGTGCCGCCGCGACTCTGGATGGTCGCGCGAGTCGGCGGCGACGTCGACTCTGAACGTTTGGACATCACCCCTGGGGCGGTAGCGGCGGTGGTCGACGGTCACCCATCGGCGCGGGTCGGTTGGGGCCCCGAGCGCCGCCCGACTGGCTCATGGGCGCGCGGCAGCTGGACTGGAGTGCCGACCCCGCTAGCCTCTTGGGCTGTCGCAGCCATCAAGCCGATTGCTGCCCTACCGCCGCCTGCCTCGGCCGGAGTCGAGCGCGCTCGGCGCCGTCGGCCGTGGGCAGTAGCAGAACGCGGGCGCCTCCGCCCCCAGCCGCCAGAGGTGGATCGAGCCGCCGTTGCACTTCTGCACTTCCGGACAGCTGCGACAGCTCGTCTTCGCCACCCAGTCGCGGCGCCGATAGCTGGCGAAGCGCTCCCGCCAGACCGTGACCAGGTCGTCGTGCAGGATGTTGCCCTGAAAAAAGGTCGGATCGTTGTTGGTGCAACCGGTGATGTGACCGTCGCAGAGGACCGAGGCGATGTTGACCCCGGCGCGACAGAAGAACGGCTGGTCTCGGATGCGCCGATCATCCGCGAAGGGCACGTAACCCTCACAACTTGCGTTCACCTTGAGGCCGCGCTTCGCCAGCTGCGGCCGCCGCTCGGCGATCCAATCGAGGAGCTGCCAGGTCTGCGCGTGGGTCAACATCAGGCTCGGATCCGAGGCGGCCCGACCGATGGGGAAGATGCGGAAGAGCCGCCAGGCCGGGATGCGCCGGTCGATGAGGATCTCCGCCACCTCGTCGAGCTCGCCCAGGTTCGCGGGATAGACGCAGGTCACGACATCCTTCATCGGGATGGCCGAGTCGCCCACCATCGCCAAGGCCTCGACGACCTTGGCGAACGCGTGGGGGTGGTTCCGCAGCGTGTTGTGGCTCGCCGTCTGCCCGTCGAGGCTCAAGGTGATGCTGTAGAGCCCGCGCTCGCACAGCGCCGCGAGCCGCTCCCGCGTGAGCGCCATGCCATTGGTCACCATGCCCCACCGCATGCCGAGGGAGGCGATGTGACCGGCAACTGCACAGAGATCGGGGTGAACGAGCGGCTCGCCGCCCGTGATGACGAAGGTGACCTGGCGCCCGAAGCGCTCGGCCACGTAGGAGATGATCTTGCACCAGCTCTCGGTGGTGAGCTCGGCGGCGGTGCTGCTCGCCTGGCAGTCCGAGCCGCAGTGCAGACAGCGCAGGTTGCAACGCCGCGTGAGCTCGAGAAAAAGGTAGGTCAGCTGCGGCTCACGCAGCTCGAGCCGTTGGTACAGGCGAAACGCCGTCTCGCGGATGAGGTCGACCATGGGGGCTCCCCGCCCGGGACCGCAGCAGAATGACCGGGAGGCGATGGAATGGCGTGGTCGGCTGGCGCGCCGCTCACCTTGGCGGCGAGCATGCCAATGGGGTCACTCGGAGGCCATCACCACGTCGTACTGAGTGTCCCCGTCGGTGAGGGGGATGGTGCGGGAGGCGAACTCTCCGCCGTTGTCGGCCCCGTCCGTGTCCGTAATGGTAACGCTGCAGCTGCTGAGGGCGACGCTCTCCTCGACCTCGAGGTCCGCCAGGCCACCCGCGTCGGTCGTCTGCTCGCTCGTCGCGATCCCCGGACAGTTCAACCGCACCGACAGACCCTCGATCGGGTCTTCTGCTCCATCCTTGGCGCTCACGCCAACGAGGACGTTGTTGGTGGGTGGGCCATAGCAGGCAGCGATGAAGGCCGTAGCCGTACCGCTGGCGAGAAACAGAGCCATCCTCTTCAGCCAAGAAAACAACATGGTAGCTCCTGCTGGACGGGATGAGCTGGTGGACGCTCGAGCGAGCGTGCCGCTTTGCTCACTCTGGTCAGGATGGGCGAGAAACCTGCCAGCGGCAAGTCTCATGGTGAGCCCGGTTCGACTGGGATCCTGGGCTGGATCACGAGCCGGAGGGTTCTTCCACCCGCGTCGTCCAACCGCCGGACGACTGCCACCTACCAGGGCTCCGCCAGGCGCTCCATCAAGAGCTCACCCCAGGAGGTGGGCTCGAGGGCCATGTCGATACCGCAGCCGCTCCCGGTCTGGTCCACGAGGAGACTCGGGGGACAGCGCTGGTGGAAGGTCCAGGCGAGATAGGGAACCTCCAGGCCCTCCGCTCGTTCCATGAGGGCGCTGCAGTCGGCCTCGGTCATGTATCCCTCCGCCGGGCCGAACTCTCCGATCACGACCGGGAGGGTCGCGGACGGTCCCACGAAGCGATCCTGGAATTCCGACTCGGGATCGTAGACATGCACCTCATAGGCGATGTTTACGCCGTCGAAGGCCGTGATCGGGTGATCGACATAGTACTCGAGGAAACGCGCCCAACCGCCGGTGCCCTGGACGGTGATGATGTGGTGCGGCGAGCCCTCGCGCACCTCCTCCTGACGGATCGCCTCCACGGTGAGGTTCATCGCGTCCCACACCTCGGCGTCGAGCGCGCCGTCGTAGTTGCTCTGTGGCTCGTTGACGACGCCGAACATGACGTGGGGCGAGTCGCGGAACGTATCAACGAGGGTGCGCCAGGTCTCTCGTGTCTGCTCGGTGGGCCAACCCTCGTCAGAGATCGAGGGATCGGTCCAGACGCTCAGCAGCACGACCGCGCCCGGGATCTCGCCAACATGGTCGACGATGGTCTTGATGTCGGCCAGATACTCGGGATCCTCGAGCACGGTCCCCCACTGAACCGCGCCGTTCGACCGCTCTTCGCTGTCAGCGCCGTAGGACTCCAGCGTGAGCCGGAGGAAGTTTCCTTTCCATACGCCGGTGAGCTCGTCGATCCGCCGGATGACCTCGTCGGGCTCGGGCTCGAACCAGGCGCAGGCCCAGCAGGACCGGGTGTCCTGGATGTCGGCGCCACGCCCATGGAACACGGTCCCGTCGGAGCGGTAGATGTGGTTGCCGGACGTGTAGAGCCAACCCTCCGGGATCGATGTCCCGCCGCCGGCACCACCCGACGCGCCGCGACCGCCCGTGGGGTCACCGCCGGCTCCACCGGTGGCCTGGCCACCGGCCGCGGGTCCCCCGCCCTCCGACCCGCCGCTCTCGTCCCCACCCGTCGCCTCGCTCCCACCTTCGGAGCCGCCGGTCTCCTCGCCTCCCCGCGCATCCCGGCCACCCGTCGAGTCGCGGCCACCCGTCGAGTCGCGGCCACCCGTCGGGTCGCGGCCGCCCGTCGGGTCGCGGCCGCCCGTCGGGTCGCGGCCACCCGTCGGATCGCGGCCGCCCTCCGAGCCGCCGCTCTCGTCCCCACCCGTCGCCCTCCCACCGGTCGCACCGACGGAACCGCCGGTCGCCCGATTGCCGCCGGTCGCGAGGGCCCCACTGCTCCCGGTGTCATCGGTGTTCTCGTCCGATGGCTCGTTGCCGCAGCCCGGCCCGAGCAAACCGAACACCAACAGCCAACCGAGAACCCGATTCTTTTCTTTCATCGCCTGTCCTTCGCGTCCACGTACCTCGTGGCGTCGAAGGCCGCCAATGCACGAGCAATGCCACGGAGAACCACGGAGAATGACGCAGCTCCTCGCCCCCGCTGCGTCCGAACGGGCGCACCTCGGTCACCGCCCCGCCAGGGGGAGCGCGTCAACCGTGACGCGGCGACCGGCGCCACCCGAGAGCTGCGCCGGGCGGGTGCGAAGACAACCATGGTCGACGGCAGGTGGACATGGCCGAGGGGCTGCTCCCGTTCGGTGCCGGTCCCAATGCCGATCGGTGCTCTAGGGCCGCCCTCTCGACGGCAGAGAACGGGCATACGGACCCGCGGGCCGCGCCCGGCTGTCGCACGGCTCGCGCCCGGACTCGACCCTCCCGGTTGGCGGGCGGTCGCAGCCCCTATCGCTCCAGGACAGCGCGCCACACCATGCGCCGCGTCGTCCGGTCGACGACGTGGAGGCCCTCGGCTTGCCCCCACCTCACCTCCGCAGCAAAGAGCTCTTCGACACAATGGCCGCGGGGCTCCACGAGGAGCAGGTGGCCGCCGGGTCTCAGGGTCCGCGCCATGGCCGCCATCAATCGCGCGGGCGCGACAGACTCGTGGACCACGTTGATGGCAATGACCAGATCCACCTGCCCACCGAGATCGCACGGGAGCTCGCCGTCCTCTACTCGCCTGCATTCGATTCTATCCCCGAGCGCGCGGCGCCGAGCGCGGCGCTCGAGGACCTTCAGCATGCGGGACTGAACGTCAACGCAGACGATCCGACCATCACCGACGAGTCGCGCAGCCGGGAAGGTGTAGAACCCGAAACCAGGACCTACCTCTAGCACCGTCGAGCCCGGACGCACCCACGGCCCCAATGTACTCGAGGGATCCTCGACGAGCCGCCGCAGCGGACTCGCCAGCAACCACGCGATCCAAGGTGGGCAAACGTGTGGGTGGTGGCCGGCGGGACCAGGGCGCGCTCGAGCCGAAGCCGAGGACGTGAACGTCATGGAATCCTCCATCGTTGCGGAAAGTGAGCCATCGCTCGGGTTCGGAGCTACCATGGGGCGCCGTGGTGGTTAGGGAAGCTCGCGTTCGCAACCCGCCCGGAGGAGACAAGAAATCAGCCACGACAAGGCGCGTCCCCGCGCGAAAGCGAGCGAAGGCTCACGTTTCAGGGGCGCGGCGCGCGCCGGTGCAGCGACGATCGGTCGACACGGTGGAGGTGATCCTCCACGCGGCGGGTCGGCTCCTGGTCGCGCAGGGGTACGCCCGGACCTCCACCAACCAGATCGCCCGAGTCGCGGGCGTGTCCGTCGGCTCGCTCTATCAGTACTTCGCCAACAAGGAGGCGGTCTTCCGGGAGCTCGTGCGCCGTCACCACGAAGAGGTCCATGCCCTCGTCGAGGCTCACCTGCGCGAATTTGCCGACGCTCGGCGGGACCCGGTCGAGGCCATCGATCGCCTGCTCCGCAAGCTCATCGAGCTGCACGAGCGCAACCCGAGACTGATGCGCGCGTTCGCGCGCGAGCTCGGCGCCCTCCGCGACCAGCGGCCTGGACCGCGTGCGGCGGACCGGGAGGCCGTCGGTGTGGTCGAGCAGCTCATCCGCCTCCGTGACGACGTGCACGCCGAGGATCCAGCCGCCACGGCTTGGCTCCTCGTCGTGCTCGTGTCGCGGGTCTCCGAGTCGCTCGTGCACGAGGCCCCCCTCGACCTCGATTCGGAGCCCCTCTTGGCCCAGGTGCGCCGGGTGGTGGCGTTCCTGTTCGGCTACCCTGGCAAGTCTTCTTACTCGCAGTAGCCGGCGACGCAATGCTCGCCACCCTCGTAGTCGCAATCGCAGTCGTCGCCGCAGGGTAGGATGGGACTCTCGCGCGGCACGCAGCGACCGTCCGCACACACCTCACCACTCTCGCATTGGCACGTGCTGGTGCACTCCGGTTCGACGCAGGCTCCGGCAACGCAGACGAGCCCGGCGTCGCAGTCCGCGTCGATCGCGCACGGGGCGGGAACGCAGACGCAGTCTTCGCAGATGCTGCCCATCCCGCAGTCGCTGTCCCTGACGCACGGCGGCACGGCGGCGCGGCAGCTCCCCGCCTCGCAGACCATCCCTGCCCCGCAATCACCGTCCGCCACGCACGGGGGGGCGGCCACACAGCTCCCCGCCTCGCAGATCATCCCCTCCCCGCAGTCGCTGTCGTCGAAGCAC
>JAFGBI010000402.1 GCA_016933275.1 Polyangiaceae bacterium
GAGAGCTGCACCCGCGCTGTCCGGCGTCAGTCGTTCGCCCGGTTGCCCTCAGCCGACCTCTGGCGTATCGCTTGTTCGAGGCCTAGTTCCGATGCCCGGGACTGGCCACCGGGCGGCATCACGCCCGCCTCTGCCCTCCTCCTCGGTGGTGTTGGCTGGTCGAGCGACGGTTGCCTGGTCGGGGGGCTCCACCCAGCTGACGGCGAGGCTCCCCCAACCCGCGGCTCCGGACGAGTGACCAACCGGACACTCCTTGGTGTGACCCCAGGATGACTCGCTCAGATCCGAGAGTCCGGCCCGCCGGGTCTTGGGCTATCATTCGCTCCTGGCGCGGGGGTTGCTTGGGGGGACCTCGTTTCCCTGGAGGACGAACATGATGATGAAGGATACCTGGCTTCGATGGCTGGCGGCCGGTGCCGCTTGTGCGCTGCTCGGTGCGTGCGGCGGCGACACTGATGATTCGGACGACCACGACGGCAACGACGGTGGCGCGGAATCCGGCGGCAGAGCGACCGGCGGCAGAGCGACTGGCGGCAGCACGACCGGCGGCAGCACGCCGGGCGGCGCGGGCCCTGCCGGCGCCGAGAGCGGCGGGACCGAGCAGGCTGGGGCTCCGGCCTCCGGCGGCGCGGGCCCGGGCGGGGGTGCCGAGGCGGGCCCTGGCGGTGCCCTGACCGGAGGGACCGAGCCGGGCGGCGCTCCAGCGACTGGTGGCACGAGCGGTAGCGCCGGGACGGGAGGTACGGGCGATGGTGGAAGCCCCCCGGTCACGCTCTGCGACGACTTCTGCGAGGTCGCGCTCGCTGCCGGTTGTGACAGTCCCGCCACCGCCAGCGAGTGCCTGTCCGAATGCGCCATCATGACGAACGTTGGCATCTGCAGCGCAGAGATCGAGGCGACCTTGGACTGCTACGGCAATGCCCCGACCCACTGCGACGAGAACGGGGAGGTCGCGTTCGAGGGCTGCTTGGTCGAGGAGGCCACTCTCCTGGTCTGCATCGGGCAGGCAGAGCCGCCCGAGGAGCTCGAGGAGCCGTGCACTGCCTGGTGCGAGAACGTGGCGGATGCCGACTGCCCAGCCGACGATCCCGCCACCTGCGTCGAGGACTGCGGGATGATCGGGCTTCTGGCGCCGGACTGTCTCGAGGTCTACGCGACCGCCATTACCTGTGGGAGCAATGACACCCTCACCTGCAACGAGGACGGGGAAGCGGAGCCCACGGGGTGCACGGTGGAGATGCTCGCCGCGCTCGGATGCATCGCCTCGGCTCTGGGGGGCGCGCCGTAGGCGCCTGTGGCCTCGGAAAGCGCGGCTCACGCTCGACCGACCTGCGCGGCGGTGTGGACCGCCGCCCACCGCGGCCGCGAACTCCCTCGGGTGGCACACCGAGGAGCTCGGCGCAACGTCAGGGCAGGAACCCGGCATCGAGCCACAGGCGCTCGATGATCTCGATGGCGCTCGCCAGCCGGCTCTTGGCCGTGCCCCGCGACCGGGTGATGAGCGTGTGTTCCCGAGCCGCGAGCGAGGAGGCGCTCTGGATGACGAGCGCCTTGCGCTCGATCACGCTCCACGTAAGGTCCTGGAAGACCGCGAGGAACCGGGTGGTCGCTCCCACGCAGACCGGCAGACTCGCGGGCGAGCATTGCTCGACTGGGACCTCGCGGGCCGACATGGCGGCCCAACCGGACGCGAGCGATCCACCGCGCCCGCGAGGAAGGAACGGCGACTCAACGCTCCGCGCGGAGCTCAGCGAGCGCGGCTTCGACGATCTGCCCTCGTTCGGTGAGGAAGGTTCGGAGCCCGTCCACGTAGGACGCGGAACGCTCGTCGTCGTAGGGGCGACGGGCATCCTCGGCTCTAGCCTCCTCGGTGAGCGCGAGCGCCGCGTCGAGCTCGTCGACGAGCGGGTGCGAGTTCCACACTCCGAGCACGGTCTCGACACGAGCGAGGTAATCCGCGCGGCACTGCTCGTCCTCCCAGCAGCGTCGGAATAGGACGCCGTTGTCGCGGTTCGACCTCGAGTGGTCGAGCGCGTAGTCGAGCTGTTCCAACGGGTCCCCCCGCCCGGCGCTACCAGTCCCGAACGTCTGATCAATCCCCCAGGGGATGAGGAGGAATCGATCGCGGGCGAGCTCATGGTAGAGCTTGTAGTTGTTGGCCGCGCCGAAGTAACCATCCCAATCCGCGATGATGGCCTGCGCGGCGCCGAGCGTCAGGACCTCGTCCCAGTCGAGGTGTTCGCCGACCTCCGCGTAGAAGGACTCGTCGGGGGCGCCGACTGCGTCGATCAGCGTCTCCAGATCCGAGGTGTCTGGTTGGTCGCGGTTGGTTTCGAGCTCGAACGAGCCCAACCAACTGGGCGTAAGGTCGACGAAGTACTGGTCGTTGGTGGTGTCGAACAGGTTGCCGGGAGCAGGATCGAAGCGGCGCTCCGCAAACTCGTCGTCGGCGGTCTCGAGGTTGGCGTATAGCCCGTAGGGCTCTCCATCGACCACGACCCGCGCATAGTTGCAGAGTGGCGCGGGGACCCCCGTCGCGCGAAGGTACCGATAGCCCAGCACCTCGTGCGCCATGCTCGGATCCTGGACCATGTTGTTCAAGGTCAGCCTCCGGACGCCGAACAACCGTTCTCCCGCGACGTACTCGTCCAGCTTGACCTTGAACGAGGGCTTCTCCGATAGCGGCTGGAAGGTCGCTCGTCCCTTGAGGCGGATCCCCACGCTGGGGAAGGAGAGGCTCTCCCCCCCAGGTGGGAGGTAGGTCACGGATCCCTCGCAGTACTCGGTGGGCGCCGCGTCGAGCGCGTCTCGGCAGGCCTCGGGGATCGTGAGCTCGAATGTGGCGAGGGTCGCGGCGCCGTAGAGCTCTTCCACCACCGGCGGCGGGTACGAGCTTCCGCCCTCGCCTCCCCGGCCACCGCCGACTCCGAGCTCCCCGGCGATCCCTCCCTGGCCGGCGTCGTGGGCGCCGCCAGAGGGGATGGGCGCTCCTGCCGCACCACCAGTGCTGGGCGTGTCGGCGCCACCGGACGGGTTGGTCGTACCCCCCGTCCCGCCGGTGCTGGGCGCTTCCGCGCCGCCGGTGCTGGGCGTCTCCGCGCCACCGGTGGTCGGCGTTTCCGCGCCGCCAGACGCGCTGCGCGCACCCGCGTCACTGGGATGGCTGGACGCACCCGCGTCGCCGGAAGGGCCAGGCGGCGCGCCCGCTCGACCCTCGGTATCGGGGGGGAAGTGGTACAGATCCCGTTGGCAGCTGGTTGCCGTGGCGCCAGCTGCCCAGGCAACGAGAGCGATTCGGATGGATGGGCGGAAGCCAAGCAAGCGGGATGGTGGAGCCATGGGGATGGGCAGCTAGAGACCCGACTCTAGCTCGGTCGCCATCCATAGTCGAAGGTGGCCCGTACCGACGGCTGCCGAGGCGAAACGGTGGCACGCGCTGGGCTGGGTCGTCGCCAGCGGCAATCAGGATCTCGGAGACGAAGCGGGTCCCGTGCGCCTCATCCCAGATCATGGGGTTCTCGAAGGACCCGCGACCGTGATAGTCGTTCAGGACCACGACCGAGCCATCGGCGTTCGTATCCACGGCGAGCCCCCCGACGACGGAATCGGGGAAGCCGAGGTCGACCATTCCGGTCGCAGACGTCCACCGAAACGCCCGTTCGTAGCCGGGGTAGTGGGGACCGTATGACTCCCCGACGACGACGGAGCCATCGCGGCTCACTGCGAACGCATCGCTCTGCGTCGTGCCCGGGAGTACACCGAGATCCGTCATGGTCTGCGTGTCGCTGGCGTGGCGGAACGCTCGTAGGCGGCCCACATCGACCGTGGAAGTCCCCACGATGACAGAACCATCCCCGTTCGTGCCCCTGCAGGATGAACTCGAGGATCTTGCGCTCGAGGTCCTGAAGGTCGTCGGAGTTGGGCCCAGTCAGGCGTCGTCGCTGCAGGATCGAGAACCACTGCTCGACCTGATTCATCCACGAACAGTGCACCGGCGTGAAGTGCATCTGGAAGCCTGGATGACGAGCCAGCCACGCTCGGACCAACTTGCCGTGGTGAACGCTCACGTTTTCGCACACCAAAGGTTGCAGCTCCGACGCCAGCCTCATCAATGGCTTGCGTGCCACCAACCCCAGAACCACCTTCGCACCTGACACTTCACGATGCGGCGCGGTCAGCGAGCGCATTTGCCTCTCGAGCTCCTACCGCTCGCTGTCGGTCAGCACGATTCGGATCGGTGTCGGCTTCGCGCCGCTATGAACACTCGATGGCCGCCTTGAGCCAACTCCTGTGGCTCTTTTCTTCCGGGGATCTGTCCTTGGCGGTGTGATCTCCTCATTTCGCCCGGAAGTAGACCTCCCACGGATTCGCGACGACCCAATACACGTTGCATGCGTCGATGGTCAGTGCCTGGATCCCGCGGATACTGACGCCAAAAACCGATGCGGTCGCCCCCCCGCGCTTGGGCGTGCGCAGCAACGCCTCCTGGCCGTTGAAGTCCGTCCAGTAGATGTACTGGTCGTCGATGGTCGAGCTATTCAGGTGGAGGGGTCGCGCGCCTGGCATCAGCAGACCGCCCTCCCCGCCCTGCTTGGGCATGGCCCAGACTCCCGGGCGATCGCCGTCGTGCTCGACCAGGTAGTAGAGGGCCGCGCCATCGATGGCCAAGAGCCCGGGCCCGTTCCAGCTGGCCTGCGGGAGGGCAATCAGCGAGGACAGCGGGCCACCGGCAGTAGGCATCGAATTCAGGACGACGTTGCCCGTGCGCATCGGGTCCTCGGGCGCCTGCCAGTACACGGTCGATTGGTCGACACGCAGGATGGCGGCGCGCTGTCCCTCCGCGAGCGCTACGGTTTCTCGTGTGCACGGATCCCACTTCGCGATCGCGAACCGGTCCCCTTCGTTCAAGCTCCAGAAGACCTCGCCCCGCGCGTTGCCTGCCAGTGCCAAGATGGTGGGCGAGACGAAACCCTCCGGATTGGGCAGTTCTCCAGCCTCGCCGGTCTCGAGATCCTGACGCGCCACCCGCCTCGGCACCCTTTCGAACGAAGAGGGATCCCGGGAGGCCGGTGCATAGAGGAGGGCCTGCGCGTGCGCTTGCAGGTGGTGGGGCGCCGCGCCCGGCAGGTCGATGCCATCGGTTCCACCCGTGCCGAGAGAGATGCGTACGACCCGACCCTCGAGCCCAGAGCCAGCACCAGACGAAGAACCGACGAAGAGCTGCTCTCCCCAGACACCGAATCCATTGATGGTCCCGATGTCGCCGAGCAGGCCCAGGCTGCGCGGCTCGCCGGGACCGGGCAGACAGGGCGGGGTCTCCGGCGGCACGCACACGGGGGCGCCGGCGTCCGGGGAGCCCGCGTCGGGGACCTCGCCGGCGTCCGCGTTGTCCCCGCCGCCCGTGCTCTCCCCGCCGCCCGTGCTCTCCCCGCCGCCCGTGCTCTCCC
>JAFGBI010000403.1 GCA_016933275.1 Polyangiaceae bacterium
ATTGCTGCGTCAAATCAACAACCTAGAGCACCGAACCGGCAGCAGACCTCTCCAGAGGCAGCGCTGGAAACGCGTCCTCGCCTTGCACGGGCGCGTGTCCAGCGCTGCCGTTGCTGTTGGCAACCTGATCGGTGCTCTAGTATTCGCCCTCGACCGAAGGTCGCGCCGGCGACGGCAGGGCCGGGCGGGGCGAGAGTGGCTCAACAGGACTCCGCGTCCCCGGGGAGCTGGCAAGCCCCCTGAACGCAGGTGGCGGGCCAGGTGCAGCTCAATCCAGCAGCTGGATCGCACTCTCCCAGGTCCGACGGACCCGCCACGCAGACGTCGTCCACACATCTCCCGTTGCTAGCGCACGCGACGAAGCGATCCTCGCCGACCCAACCGCAGGCCACCCCCTCCGCTGCGAAGCCGAGTTCGACACAGGTGCCCGTACCTGGGTCGCACGCCACTCCGAGGTGCCAAGCACAGGCCGATTCGTCGACGCAAGAGTCGCCGACGACGCTCGGAACGGGAGCGCATGTCCCGCCCACGCACGCCAGACCGATCCGGCAGACGTCGCTATCGTCACAGGGATCCCCTGGTTCGCCAGCGACACAGAGCCCGTTGACACAGGGATGGCCGGCTTCGCAGGTGCTCACGCACGCCGTGCCGAGGGCAGGCGCAGCAGCGCATTGCCCACAGTCGTAGCCCGCCGTGTCACAGAAGCCGGAGGCGCACTGGTCATGGACCTGGCAGGCTTGGCCCACGCCCAGAGCTCCGAGGACAACACATGCCTCGGGCTCCCGGTACGCCAGCATGTCCTCACACGACCGCGCTTCCCACGCCGCCGCGCAGATGGCATATTCATCCGCGCCAAACCCCACTCCATCGAGACCGCTGAGCCACTCGTTCTGTGCGACATGGCGGGTGATGCAGTTCTCGACGGTCCCGTAGTTGTAGGTGAGCGCTCCCGGCGCGCACTCGGCGAACCTCGCGCAGAACCGGCGGGAGAAGTCCACCACCGCCGCCTCGAGACCGCTCGCAGGCTCACCACAATAGCCGACCTGGTGGGTTCCGGCGAGCAGCGGTGGCTCGAAACCGAAGTGACAGAAGCTTGCCCCGCAGTCGAAGGTCGAGAGGCAGTAGTCGAGACAGTATTCGCCCGCTGTACAATAGTGGCCCGGGGCGCAGTCCGACCGATCGACACACGCCGCGCCAACGCCTCCGTTGCCCGCGGGATAACAATCGCTCGCGCCCTCCGGGTCAGCGCGGCAGGTGAATCCATCGGGACACGGTTGGAGCGGCGGCCGCGGGGCCTGCGGTCGCGCCGGATCGCAAACCCACGCGCACACCCCCACTCCGTCGATTTCCCCCGTACCATCGGACCAGGTCGTGTCGACACACCGACGTGCCTCCCCGACGATGGGGCAGTCCTCATCGTCGGCGCAGTACGTATGACACATACCACCGAAACATCCGAAACCGACTCGACAAGTCCCAGTCGCGCACGCCTCTCCCGGACCCAACCCGTCGCCCGGGAGACAGACGAGCTCATGGTCGGTGGTGGTCGGATAACAGATCTCGCCCTCTCCGCAACCGCAGCCCGACAGGACACACTCGCCCGCGAGCGGCGCAGACGGGCAGCATTCCCCCGAACGGCAGTCCTCTCCGCCCGCGCAAGCGTGGCCGCAGTCCCCACAATGGGTGGGGTTCGAATCCAGATCGACGCAATCTCCGCCACAGTCGACGAGAGGCGATGCGCAGTCATGAGATCCGCCGGCCTCGCCTGCCCAGCCCAAACCACCAGCCCCACCGGTCAAGCCATTGCCACCAGCACCACCCTTCTCCGCGGCGCCGCCGGCTCCACCGGTGTCGGTGGCGCCCCCAACCTCATCCACCGCGCCCGCCCCGGCACTCCCCAAGATGAGCCGAGGCGCCGCCGGCACCACACACCCAACCATCGGGCCCCAGACAAGGCCGATTGCGATCCCGGTCGCGCTCCTCCACGTCATCAGAACCGCCCTCCCACGGCCAGACCCGCGCCCGTCCGCGATACCCACGGGTGCGCCTCGACGAGCCCGGCTAGGGGTTTGGGCTGCGAGCGACCTGAGATGATGAGAATGACTCCCGCGGTCATCGCCGCCCCCCCCGCGACGTAGAGCGTGTTCGCGACCCGGGCACTCTTCTGGGCGCTTTCGGTGAGGACGGCGGATTCGTCGAGGTCATCCTGCACACAATCGTTGCGACTGGGGCAGATGCCATCGCGCTCGCTTACCTTTTCGCGCATCCGGACGCCAAACCCCACCCCGACCGCGGCCAGAACCGCGCCGGCTCCACCGAGGACGATGCCCAGCGTCGGGGTCCTGGACTCCCGCCGCCCGGCATCCTCGGAGTACGGGCGGTCACCATTCGTGGACGCAACCTCCCTGGTATCGACGGGAGGCGTCTTGTCCCCGGGTGGCGGCGCGGCCTCGGTAGGGAGCGGAGGCTCCGCCGCCGGGAGCGGGACGAGGGTGGGCACGGCCACCCAGGCCGTCCGACCATCGGCCGCGGAGTCCACGGTCGCCACCCACGGCTGGTACCCGGGCGCACCGGCCGAGATGGTGTGCTGACCAGGATTGACGGGCATGGGCGTACCCCATGCGGCACTCCCCATTACCTCGCCGTCCATCCTCAGCTCGAAGCCCTGGGGAGGGGAGGCATTGACGGTGAGGCCCAACCGGGGCACTTTCGCCGCCAGTCCGGCCGTGCGCGAGCGGGCCAGAGCGGCTCGATCGTCCTGGCGAGCCGCGGCAAGCTCGGCCGCGTCGCGAAACAACGCCCATGCGCTCGCGATCTTGCCTTCGTGCTCGTAGCAGTCAGCGAGGTGAAGCATCGTGCCGAGCTGTGGATCCAGGCGCTGACTCTCGGCAAACTTCGGGCAGGCAGCGGCGTAGTCACCCGCCGCCGTGAGCGCCGTTCCGTCATCGAACAGCTGTGCGGCAACCGCACCGATGGCTCCGCCCTGGGCTTCGGCAGAGGTACTGATCAGCAGCGAGCCCAGACACCCGAGCCAGACGGCGAGCGGCGACAGACGGAGCGTCATTGGCATCTTCCCACGCATGCGTGCGTCCTGTCTTTCTGGTGGGTGAAGGGTCGGTGCGCAACGCCGGTATTGGGCCACCCCGGGCCGCAAATTGGAAGGAGACTACGAGGAGCGGGGCCCTCGGAGCAACCACCGAGTGCCGGGCGGCGGAATCCAAAGGGATTCTGGACCGGTGGTCGAGCAAGGGCGGCGGCGAGCACGGCGTCCCAGGGGAGCACGTGGAGGTGTGGGCGCGAGTGCAGGGCCTGCCCCTCCTCCGCTCGGGTTCTGGCGACCACGCGGGTCCGCCCCTGGCAAGGTCTCCCCTTGACGACGTCTAGAGCACCGATCAGGTTGCCGACAGTAACGACAGCGCCGAAGACGCGTCTGTACGAGACGACGACGCGGTATTAGCGCTGCCTCTGGAGAGGTCTACTGCCGGTTCAGCCTGGATCTCGCGCCGACGACGGACGCCATGCTGGAATCCGAAGCAGATTTCGAGCCTTGTCCGCGTTCGGCGCGCGCAGAACTAGCGGCGCTAA
>JAFGBI010000404.1 GCA_016933275.1 Polyangiaceae bacterium
ATTGCTGCGTCAAATCAACAACCTAGAGCACCGAACCGGCAGCAGACCTCACCAGAGGCAGCGCTGGAAACGCGTCCTCGCCTCGCATGAACGCGTTTTCAGCGCTGCCGTTGCGGTTGGCAACCTGATCGGTGCTCTAGAGCAGCAATTAGGTTGGTTGCTGCTCTAGCAGATCAGGGGAACCCCACGACCGGCCAACTCACGAACCCCGCCCGGCAGACGTCGGATCGGACCGCTCCTCCTTCGGGGTTACTCGTGGGATTCGGGACCGGGCGGTGTCCTCCGTGATGGGACCCGACGGCTCCGTGTGCATCGGCTCCCGCGGTCCGCTGTTCGCCCCCTCCGCATCGTCCGAACCCGGACGGAGCGTCGGAACCACCTGCGACACCGTGGCTCCCGAACCCTGTGGCGCCTCGCTAGACCGCGGGGGAGGCAGCGAGAGCGACGCGGACGTGAGGGCGAACTCGAGGTCCGGTGCGGAGGCCCGAACCGCCTGCGAGGGCACCCCAAACTCCTCGGCTCGCTGTACCTGCCACTGATACTTGATCCGGTGGTGGTACATGTTGACGAGGGTTTCGGTCATCCGAGTGGTGACGATGCGAAGCTCCGTCAGATCGAGACCACATTCGTCGAGCTGTCCCTGCTCGAGCTTGGTGAAGACGATCCGCTCGATCATTTGGGAGAACTGGGCCTGGGTCGGGCGGTCCACCGTGCGCGAAGCCGCCTCGATGGAATCCACCAGCATCAGAATCGCCGCCTCCTTCGTCTGGGGCTTCATGCCGGGATAGGTGAAATCCGCGGGAACCAGCCCCTTGGGGTTCCCCTGCTGGAGGCACTTGTTCCAGAAGTACTCGACCAGGCTGGTGCCATGGTGGGTGTAGGAGAACTCGACCACGGGCTCCGGCACCCCGCCCTGCCGAAGGATCTTAGCCCCGAGCGGAACGTGAGCCATGATCGCGTCCGCGCTCACCTCCGGCTCGAGGAGATCGTGGGGAGATGGCTCGTCCGGCAAGAGGTTCTCGACGAAGTACTTGGCTTGCGCGGTCTTGCCGAGGTCGTGGTAGTAGGCCCCGATCCGGGTGAGGAGGGCGTCGACGCCGATCGCGCTGGCAGCCTGCTCGGCCAGGTTCGCCATGGCGCGCGAGTGCTCGAAGGTGCCGGGGGCTTCTCGAGCCAGCTTGAGCAAGAGCGGTTGCGAAAGGTCCTGGAGCTCGAGGAGCCGCTCCCGAGGCACGTTGCCGAGCAAGCGCTCGGCCGGGGCCCGAAACGCGACGGCCAGCAGCCCAGCCCCGAGCCCACCGCCCAGACAAGCGATGAGCTCGGACTGCAGGGGTACGGCGAGGTCGGCGGCAAGGTCGAACCGTCCCTCGAACGTGGCGATGATCGCTGCGTAAAAGGCGGCGGACGTCAGCCCCGCCAGCAGCCCCGAGGCGATCACCTGCCGCGAAGCCTTTCGACCCAAATAGAAGAGGGTGGTGGCCATGCCGCGGGCGATGAGGACGCAGAGGAAGATCAGGTCGAACTGCAGCTGAGACGCTACGATGAACGCCATCACCACGGCCACGATCGAGGCGGTGCGACGATCGAAGGCAGATGCCACGAGGAGCGGGACCGTAGCCACCGGGATCCAGATCGCGGGCAGGGCCGTGAACAACATCACTGCCTTCGCCCCGACGGCGAGCAGTCCCATGGCCACCAGCAACCCGACCTGCATCCGGAGCAGACGCATCCGGTTCTGGGCGAAACGCCGGAGGTACGCGGTCAGGGCCAGGATGAGGGTGAAGAGGATCACGAAGACCCCGCCCATGCGCGCCAGGGTCGGGGACCGCTGTTCCGTCTCGAGGAGATATGCGGCCTGGTGGTCCGGCTTGTCCGGTCGGAGGACGGTCCCGCGAGGAACGACGGTCCGCCGATCCTCGAAATGCAGCCGCGTGCGCACACCGGTGCGCACCAGCCGGGGTCCGTAGGGGACGCGCAGGGTGGTGGCCGTCTTCTGGCCAAATGCCGGGGCCCAAGCCTCTACGTAACGATCCGCCAACTGAACGAGGGTCAGAAACGCCGCGAACACGAGGCTCATCACGAGCCCCGCCACTGCCCCAGCCCGAACCCTCGTGCGCAGCATCTGGACGTTCCGCGGCAGCCGTACCGCTTCGGTCGACGCTACGCCAGCCTCGTCCTCGGCCGCAACGAGGAAACTCGGCTTCCCTGCCAGCGCGGTGAGCCGATTCGACACCGTCGAGCGTCCAAGCCGAGCGTCCTACCTCATGCGCTGCCCACCGCGCAGATGCGCGCGTTGGGACCCGGCGCCTGGGGCCCCGGGCGGAGGCATCGTGGGCGGACTCATCGAGGCCATCGACCGGGCACGACGGGAGCGCGGAGCCGCGCTGATGGGGGTGTTGAACGTGACGCCGGACTCGTTCTTCGACGGTGGGCGTTACACCAGCGTCCCCACGGCGGAGGCCCGGTTGCGAGCATTGGTCGCGGAGGGAGCCGACCTCATCGACATCGGTGGTGAGTCCTCCCGCCCGGGAGCGGGGAGGGTCGAGACGGCAGAACAGATCCGGCGGATCGCCCCGGCGGTGCGCCTCGCCAAGGAGCTGCACGCGTGGGTCAGCGTCGACACCACCGAACCCGAAGTGGCGGAGTTCGCCCTCGCCCACGGGGCGGCCGGGATCAACGACGTCTCGTGCCTCGCCGACCCCGACCTCGCCCGGGTCACCGCGCGCGCCGGGGCACTGCTGATCCTCATGCACACCCGCGGGCCCCTAGGCTCGATGGCCGGATTCTCGGAGTATCCCGCCGCGGCCTACCGCGACCTGGTCGGCGAAGTGTCCGATGAGTGGATGGCAGCGCGGGACCGCGCCGTCCAAGCTGGTATGGCAAGCGAGCAGGTGCTCTGCGACCCCGGCCTCGGCTTCGCCAAGAACGCGGAACAGAGCCTCGAGCTCTTGCGGCGTCTCCCCGAGCTGACGCGGACAGGAGCGCGCCTGGTCGTCGGTCCAAGCCGCAAATCGTTCATCTCGGCCATCGATCCGAGCCCGCCCGAGGCAAGGATCGGCGGTACGATTGCAGCATGCCTCGCCGCTGCGCAGAGGGGAGCGACGGTGCTCCGCATCCACGACGTGGCGACGGTGCGGCAGGCGCTGCTGGTCGCCCAGGCCGTGACCCAGCCACCCGCGCTGGGCGAAAGGCGGGAGGCCCTCGATGCCTGAGGTGTTGACCGCCTATTTCGGTCAGCGAACCTTCGCCGATCTCGCGCGCGACGGCCTCGACGTATTCATCGTCTACTACGTTACCTATCGTGCCCTCCTCATCGTCAAGGGCACGCGGGCACAACATGTCAGCCTCGGCTTGCTGGCCGTCTTCGGCCTCTACGTCGTCGCCCAGCAGCTCCAGCTGATGACCGTGCTCACCATCCTGAGCTCCCTCATCTCGAGCTTCATCCTGGTGGTGGTCGTGGTCTTCCAGAACGACATCCGGCGTGGGCTCCAGCGTGTCGGCAGCCGGGCGTGGCTGCCAGGGCAGGCGCATGCGAAGGCGTCCCAGGTGCTCGACGAGGTGGTGGAGGCGGCGACCGATCTCGCGCGTCACCGGACGGGCGCGCTGATCGCCATCGAGCAAGAGGCAAACCTCGACGAGTTCGTAGGGGTCAACAAGGGAAAGGAGATCGACGCGGCCGTCACCAGCGAGCTCTTGGTCTCGCTGTTCGTCCCCGACGGAATGAACAAGCTCCACGACGGGGCGGTCATCATCCGCAACCACCGGATCGCCAAGGCCGGGGTGTTCTTCCCCATGCCGGAGGGGCGCGTGCTCGCTCAGCACCTTGGCTCTCGGCACCGCGCTGCGCTCGGGATCACCGAGGAGACGGACGCCGTCGTAGTGGTCGTGAGCGAAGAGCGCGGGACCATCTCCTACTGCTTCAATGGCAACCACGTCGATGGCTTGAACGGGACCGCTCTCCGCGCCGCGATCGAATCCATCTATCACCCACGACAGCGCCGCAAGCCGCGAGCCACGCCGTCACCTCCCCCGCCGTCGGTCGCCGAACCGCCCGCGACCACGCGCACGGACGACGAGCCCGTCGAGGATATCTCCACCACGCTGCAGCAGGCCCGCAGCGAGCTCGACGCGGGCGCCGGCCGAGCGTCGCGACTGCCCGACGAACCGCGGGCTTCGCCGCGCAGCGAGCCGCCTCCACCACTGCGTCCGCGAGCTTCCGCGGCCGAGGTCGAGGGGATGGCCGGCAGCGCGGCGGCCCCCCGCGTGGCAACCATCCCCCGTGAGCGCCTCAGCGACACGCGACCGCTCCCGGTGGTCCGGGTCGTGACCAAGTCCGAGGCCGACGAGGACACGCCGCCCAGCGGAGGCTCACCGCCATGAAGGTGTTGTCTTGGTTGGGGGCGTGGATTGCACGAGCAGTGGTCGACAACGCCGGTCTGAAGGCGCTGTCCTTGCTGTTTGCGATTGGGCTGTTCGTGTACCTGAATCGTGCGCAGGAATCCTTCGATCGCTCGTTCCCCGTCGGGATCTTCGTGCGCCAACCCCCCGCGTCCGCCAACCGGGAGTTGATGACCCAGATCCCGCCCAACATCTACGTGACGCTGCGCGGTACCACGCGCGCCCTCGAGCAACTCCTGCGCGAGAAGCCGATCCCCCCGATCGAGCTCGACCTCCGCGACGGCGAGCGACGAGTGGTGACCTTCGACGCCTCGATGGTCGTCGTACCCCCCAACGTCAAGGTGACCATCTTCGATCCGCCGAGCATCGAGCTCGAGTGGCAGGACGTGATCACCCGCACCATCCCGCTCCAGGCCGCCATCAGCGGGGTGCCGGCCGAGGGCTATGTCGTGCAGGGCCAGCCCACCGTCGATCCGAGCGCGGTGACCGTTCGCGGGCCGAAGAGCATGGTCGAGGTGGTGCAGTTCGTGCGTCTCTCCGCCTTCGACGTGTCGGGGCTCGGTGAGGGAGTGTACCGGCGACCCATCGCCATCGACGCCCCCCCACAGCGGGTGACCTACGACGGCGTGACGAGCACCACCGTTTCCGTGCGCGTCGCGCGGCGGGTGCAGGAGGCGAAGTTCGAGCGCCTCCCGGTCGATGTGGTCGGCGTGACCAACGCCTCGACCACCCCCAAGCACGTGATGGTGACGGTCATCGGACCACCCGAGGTCGTCCGTGACCTCCGCGCCGAGCAGGTGGTCCCCCGGGTGGACATCGCGACGGTCGTGGCCGATCCGAAGGACCCCAAGCATGGATCGGCCACGGCGCGGGTGACGGTCGACATCGCCAACGCCGAGGCGCAGATCCAGCCGCCCACGGTCAACGTGAAATGGTGAGCGCGGGCGCAGCCCGAGCACGCTCGACGTCGAACACCACGGCGGCGACGGGGCCGACGAACCGGCTCAGGACGAGCGCTTCGCTGGGTCCTGGGTGGCGTCGCAGGTGCCGTCCGCCTCCACGAAAATCCGTTCGAGCTCGGGGCGAGCCGCCCGGATCCGGGACTCGATCTCGTTGGTCACGGCCTCGATGCGCTGGACGTTGGCGCCCCGCTCGAAGGGCACCTTCAGCGCCGCGATGACCGAGCTCGGTCCGAGATGGTAGAAAAGGAACTGGGAGACGGCTTCCACCCCGGGGGTCGCCGCCACGAGCGCGGTCACCTCGCCCTCCACCTCCCGCGTCACGCCCTCGCCGATGAGGAGGCTTCGCGTGTCGCGCGCCAGTGCCAACCCGATGATACATAGGAGGACGCCGATCGCGATCGATCCGATGGCGTCCGGTACGGAGCTGTCGAGAAGCCACGACGCAACGATGGCAACGAATGCCATCGCGAGCCCGATCAGAGCGCCGGAGTCCTCGAGGAGCACGATGGGGATCGTCGGGTCCTTGCCCTGGAAGAGCGCTTCGGCGAGGGAGCGTTGCCCCTTCGCCTTGCGGAATTCGCGCCAAGCCACGGAGAAACTGGTGGCCTCGAGGCAGATGGAGCCGAGGGCCCCCTGTGGTTCCGGCTCCGCCGGCTTGGATCGTTGATATGACGCATCAGTCAACCTGATGGCTGCTCCGGCAGGGGCGCGTCCGTGATCCACCGGAGGTCAGGGCGCTCCCGCGGCAGTCAGGACCGTGATCGTAATGCGCGACCGCGCCGCCTGGTAGTGCGCGGCGAGGGCGTTGGCCAATCGGTGGCTGATCACCCAGCGGCGCAGGGCCGGACGCGCCTCCTCGAACACGAGCTTCTGGTACTGGCTCCGGCGGTGAGCTGCGCGAAGCTCGGCCTCGGTCGGCTCCAGCATCGGAGCCACCATGCGATCGACGTAGAGGCTGGCCCGCGCCTGCCGGGTCGCGATGTCGGTGAGGAGGCGCGCGCCGATCTGCTCGGCGTCGGCGGCAGCCTTCAGGGCCTCCACCCCGCCAGCGCGATCCCAGAGCATCGAGCGGGCGGCGCGGGTGACGGCGACCAGCTCCCTGTCCGAGGGCGGGGGGTCGATTCGCGAGCTCGCGAGGAGCGTCTCGGCGACGTGCCGCTCGAGCGCGGCGCGCACGTGACGACGAAGGTAGGGCTGCGTCCGACTGACGCCAGAATCGGGGTCGGCCAACGCCTCCAGACGCGCCTCGAACGCGAGCTCGCGTTCGTGGATGAAACGGGGCGCGCGCACACCCCCGGTTTCGGGGGCCACGAAGCGCACCACCGTACGATCGAGCACCACCGGCTCGGCCGTCGCCGCCTTCGGGAGGACGGCGACGAGGGCGGTCACGACCGCCAGCGCCCAGGCGGCCTGCCGTACCATCACCGTGGATCGCGGCCGTCGTCGGTGGGATCGGGAGACGAGCTCGGGGCCTCGGTCGAGGCGCCAGCGAGCTCGCCATCGCTCTCCGTTCCGTCCCCGCGCGGTACGAAGGACCGAGCCGAGCGCCGCGCCTTGACGAATTCGGCGAAGGCGAGAACCTTCTCGAGATCGCGAGCGCCGAGAGACTCAGCCACGTCGCGGAGCTGCCTCCGCAGGGAGTCGGAGCTCCTGGCGCGCCGCCCGGCGAGCTGCTCGGCCGAGACGGGGGAGACCTCCTTGGACTTGGGGCTGTCCGCCGGCCACACGGCTCGAGGGACCGCGCGCAACGCATGGGCGCCCAACCAGGCTTCCATGAAGACTCGGAGGCGCTCGCTGCGAAACGCAAACCATCGCTCGCGCTCGGGCCCATACCCCATCAGCACGTCCTTGAAGCGGCGGAACGCCCCCTTTCCGTCGATGGCTGCGGTCAATCGGTCCCGCAGGGGCGCATCCTCGACCATCGGGATGAAGCGCTCCATCCACCGGTACTGCTCCCGTGAGCTTACCGGATCGATCCGGAGATACGACGTGTCCGAGGCGATCCGAGAGTGCATCTCGGGATCGGCGATCCCGTCGACCACGCGCAGCACCTCGCCGGACCCGAGGTGCAGGTAGCTATGCACCTCGGGAGCGTTGTTCTCGAAGGCGTCCTCGAGCGCCTCCCAATCGACCGGAACCGGCTGCCCGTCGCTGGTCGGTTCTGCCTGTTGCCCGTCGTCCATCTTGGTCGTGCCTCGCCCTTGCTCGTGCTGTGCGGGGTCTCGCGGACCCGATTCGCCGTGGACAGCCATCATACGCTACCCTCCGCCTCCAGCCCTAGCCTGCATCTACTCGCCCGCCACCGGTAGCGCCATCCCCGCTTCCGAGGAGCGAGCCCGGACGACCGCATCGCGCCACCGGCTCCGATGAGCCGCTCGCTCTGCTTCGGTCATGGCTGGCACGAACGTGCGCTCTGTCCCGATCATGCGGGCCGCTTCCTCCGGGCTCCCGAAGAGTCCCACGCCGAGTCCCGCCAGCATGGCCGCGCCGCGCCCCGTGGACTCGAGGTCCGTCGGGCGCACCACCGCGATGCCGGAGAGATCACTCTGAAACGCGAGCAGAAGATCGTTCGCCGCTGCGCCGCCGTCAACCCGAAGGCTACGAACCGGGGCCCCTCGGTCCCGAGCGACCGCGCCGAGCAGGTCGTCGATCTGGAACGCGACCCCCTCCAGGGTGGCCCGCGCGAGGTGAGCCGCCGTGGTGCGACGGGTGAGCCCCGTGATGGTGCCGCGCGCGGCGGGGTCCCAGTGCGGCGCGCCGAGCCCTGCGAGGGCAGGGACGAAGACGACCCCGTCACTCGAATCCACGCCGCGAGCCAGCCGCTCGACCTCCGCGGCCGAAGCGATCAGGCCGAGCCCGTCCCGGAGCCACTGCACGGCCGCTCCAGCGATGAACACGCTCCCCTCCAGGGCATAGGTGATTTCGTTGCCGACCTGCCACGCCACCGTCGTCACCAGGCCCGAGGTGCTCCGTTGCGCGGAGGTGCCCGTGTTGACCAGCAGGAAGGCCCCGGTACCGTAGGTGCACTTGGCGTCGCCGGGCGCGAAACAGGCCTGTCCGAAGAGGGCTGCGTGCTGATCTCCCGCGAGCCCTGAGATCGGAATGCCATCCGCGAGTCCCGGAAAGCCCACCGTTCGCGCCACCACCCCTGCCGAAGGCACGAGCCGCGGGAGCATACATGGCGGAATCGCGAAAAGGTCGCACATTCTCCCACTGTACGCGTGGCGCTCGAGATCGTAGAGCAGGGTCCGCGACGCGTTGGTCACGTCCGTCACGTGTGGCGCTCCCGCTCGCGAACCGCCCGCGAGCCGGAACACGAGGTAGGAGTCGACCGTCCCGAACGCGAGGGTTCCCCCCTCGGCGCGCCGTCGAAGACCAGGATCGTCGTTCAACACCCAAGCGATCTTGGTGGCAGAGAAGTAGGGGTCGAGCACGAGCCCGGTCGTTGCCCGCACTTCCGCCTCGTGGCCCTGAGCCCGCAGCTCCGAGCAGCGATCCGCGGTGCGCCGATCCTGCCAGACGATGGCCTTCCGCGCCGGCTGGCCGGTGCTTCTGTCCCAGAGAAGGGTGGTCTCACGTTGGTTGGTGATTCCAACGGCAGCGACCGAGGACCCGTCGACACCAGCCGCCCGAAGGGCCTCGGCGACGGCGCGCACGACCGTCTCCCAGAGCTCGTCCGGGTCGTGCTCGACCCAACCGCGCTCGGGGAAATGCTGCGGAAGCTCTCGGGATGCCTTGCCGACGATCGCGCCCCCGAGATCCATCAGGAGCGCGGTCGTTCCGGTGGTCCCCTGGTCGATCGAGAGCAGGGTCGTCGCTGCCACGAGCTTACGATACCAGATTGGCCGGAGCGTGAAGCTCCGTCTTGTCGGCCCATCGCAGCAACGCTAGCCTCGAGAATCCGACGATGGCGCGCCTTCTCCTCGCTACCCAGGAAGGTCAGCAGGTGGTGGACCTGCGCGCGCACAACTCCCTCGGCCGGCACCCGAGCAACACGATCCAGCTCCTCGACAAGATAGTGTCCAAGGAGCACTGCACGATCGAACAGCGGCCAGAGGGGTTCGTCCTCCGCGACCTGGGGAGCCTGAACGGCACCTACGTGAACGGGGATCGGGTGGCCGGAGAGCGGCCGCTGCGTCACGGCGACGACATCGCCCTCGGTTCGACGCGAGCGCGCTTCGACGATGGCTCCGGGCAGCCGCTACCCCCACCGGTCGCGCCAATGGCACCGGCGCCGACCCCCGTGGGCGGTGGGTGGCAGCCGGCGTCGCCGCCGACCGCCGTCCCGCAGACGACCGCGGCCAGCCAGAACGAGCCCTCCGTACCGGCCGTGGTCCCCTTCCTGCCGCGCTTCGAGCCAACGCCCGGTCCGCGGGGCACCTCCGCGATGCCGGTGGTCCCGGAGGGAATGGGGGCTCGGGGTGGGCCCACGGCGACGCGGATCTCCCTGAACGACCAGGCGCGCGCGATCGGCACCCAGATCGCGGCCACCAAGAAGTTTCTACCGCACGACGAGATCGCCAAGAACCCGCAGCAGCTCGCCGCGGACTACGAACGATTGCGCCTGTCCTACGAGCTGTCCCGAGAGATCGCGCTCGAGCGCGACCTCCCACGGCTGCTCGACAAGATCCTCGAGAACATCTTCCGCTTCGTGCGGGCCGATCGGGGCGTGATCTTCCTGCGGGGCGATGGCGGCGAGCTCGAGGCCCACGCCAGTCTGCGCCGCGACGGCACCGACGCGCCGATCACGGTCTCCACCACGATCATGAACCACGTGATCGCAGAACGAGCGACCGTCCTGACCCACGACGCCGCCATGGATTTCGCGGCGTCCAAGGGCAAGAGCATGATCTTGAACCGGATCAGCAGCGCCATCGTAGCGCCGCTCCTACACGATCAGGAGATCCTCGGCGTCCTCTGGCTCGACAGCGAGACCCTGGCACAATTCCAGCCGAAAGACCTCGAGATCGTCACCAGTATCGCCGGCCAGGCGGCGATGTTCATCGAGATCAACATCCTCGCTCGCAAGATCGAACAGGAGATCGTCAACCGCGAACGCTTCAGCCGCCTCCTCTCCCCCAACATCGCCGCCCGTGTGATGAGCGGCGAGCTGGAGGTGAAGAAGGGCGGGCAACGCGTCGCCGAGTGCACGGTGTTCAACTCCGACATCCGCGGCTTCACGCGCATGAGCGAGGGTGCTGACCCCGAGAACATCGTCGAGATGCTCAACGACTACTTCGAGCAGATGGTGGAGATCCTCTTCACCTTCGAAGGAACGCTCGACAAGTTCATGGGAGACGGCATCATGGCGCTGTGGGGCGCCCCGGTGGCGCACCCGGACGATCCGATCCGATCCGTGAGCTGCGCGCTCGACCAGATGAGCGCGCTCGCCCGCTTCAACCACCTGCGGGGCGAGCAAGGCCACCCGCCGCTCTGTATGGGGATCGGGATCCACACAGGCCCCCTCGTCGCCGGCTATATCGGCAGCTCCAAGGCGCTCTCGTACACGGTGATCGGGGACACGGCGAACACGAGCGCCCGCCTCTGCGGCATCGCCGCCGCGGGACAGATCATCGTGAGCGAGGCGACGCTCGCCCGCTTGAAGAACAAGTTCGAGCACGAGGAGCTTCCCCCGGCCCAGCTCAAGGGCAAGGAGAAGCCCTTCCGTGTCTTCAACATCAGGGGAGTCCGGCCCCACGTCCAGGTACCGGCGGTGATCGAATCCCGCTGACGCGCATCCAGGCTGCACCCCACCGACACCAGGAGCGGCGGTGGAACCAGTTCCCCGCTCGCGGAACCGGCCCGCGGTACGAGTGACGGTGTGTCATCGCCCTCCCAGGGGGCTGGGGGCGTCGCCGCCTCGGCCGTCACCGCCCGAAGGAACACCGCCAGCGTGCAGCGCCGTCCCACCTCCGGACAGCGCGGGGCCGGCCTCGACCGCTGCCACGAACGTTACGCACCGGCGAACCCTCGACGAGAGGCGTGCATTGGCTATCGTTGCCGCCCCCGATGGTGCACGTCCTCGCTTTCGAGAAGCCAGTCGTTGACCTCGTCACCCGGATCAAGGAGCTCCGAGCCCTAGCCGGTGCGGACGAACGGCTGGTGGGTGAGCTGCGACGTCTGGAGGAGAAGTCCGCGCTGCTCGCCCGCGAGGTCTTCCAGAACCTCACCGCACACCAGAAGGTCCAGCTCTCCCGGCATCCGAACCGCCCGTACACCCTGGACTACCTGTCCCGCCTGGTCACAGACTTCGTCGAGCTGCATGGTGATCGCCGCTACGCCGACGACTCGGCCATCGTCGCGGGGCTGGCGACCTACCACGGGCGCAGCGTCGCGATCGTGGGTCACCAGAAGGGGCGCACGACGAAGGAGAACATCGAACGACGCTTCGGCTCACCCAACCCGGAGGGATACCGCAAGGCGATCCGGATATACGAGCTCGCCGATCGTTTCGGGCTCCCGATCCTCACGTTCATCGACACTCAGGGGGCCTACCCGGGCATCGAAGCCGAGGAACGAGGCCAGGCCGAAGCGATCGCTGCTGCCCTCGAGGTCATGTCGAAACTCGGCGTGCCGGTGGTGGCCACCGTGATCGGCGAGGGTGGGTCCGGTGGCGCGCTGGGGCTCGGGGTCGCCAACCGTGTCATCGCGCTCGAATACAGCTTCTACTCCGTGATCTCACCCGAGGGGTGCGCCAGCATCCTCTGGAAGAGCGCGGAGAAGGCGGCGGAGGCGGCGGCGCGGCTCAAGATCACCGCCCCGCACCTGCTCGAGCTCGGGATCGTCGATGCGCTCGTCCCCGAGCCCCCCGGTGGCGCGCATCAGGATCACGACGCGGCCGCCCGCTTCCTCGACCAGGCGCTGGCGGATACCCTTCGTTCCCTCGACGGCATGGACCGTCAGGCCCTCCGCGAGGATCGCTACCGACGCTTCCGCGGGCTCGGCGCGCACATCGCCTAGAGCAGCAATCAGGTTGATTGCTGCGTCAAATCAACCACCGAGAGCACCGAACCGGCAGCAGACCTCTCCAGAGGCAGCCCTGGAAACGCGTCCTCGCCTCGCATACACGCGTTTTCAGCGCTGCCGTTGCTGTCGGCAACCTGATCGGGGCTCTAGAGAGCGTCTTCAAACCGAGCCCGCCGGCAAGACCGCGCTCGTCGCCGCCAGGACCTGCCCGGGCCTCGTGCGCGCCTACGCGAACCGCACCGGCAGGCGTAGACTCACTGTTCGCCCCGCTTCTTCTTCTTCTCCACCGGCATCTGGGGCTCGAAGAGCATGAGCCCAGCGAGCGCGCAGGAGAGGGCGCGGGAGTCGGCCTTCTTCAGATCGTCGCGGATCCAGACCCGCGCCTTGCCGGGAAGGACCTCGACGGCACCCACGGGCCCGTCGTCAGCGTCGATCTGGTAGCCCGCCGGCGCCTTGACCTTGTCCCCGTTGGCAAGGGTGTGGATGCCGTGCGCGAAGAGCTCCACATTGCGCACGATGACGGGGCCACCGAATTCGCCCGCGAGATCCTCCACGAAGAGCTGTGCCTCCAGCTTCGAGCCGAGCTCGCACAGGCAGGCGATCGCGGCGTCGCGCTCCTTCACGGTCACGGTCCCGTCGAGCTCCGAGACCTTCTCGGGCGCGGGGATGGCGCACTTCCCCGTCATGGACCGATCCCCACCGCCCTCGAAGTGATAGCGGTACCCCGCGTCCTTCTCCGGAGTAAAGTTCTCGAACACGTCGAAGCCCTTCTCATTGGACCATTTGCGCTTGACCTCATCGACGCGGTACGGCCCGAACTCGAACCCCCCGCCGTTCTTGGTCACGCCACGCCGATGCTTCGTCGTGTGCACCTCCATGTCCTTGTCGAGATCCGAAGGCACCTTCATCTTCGGCCCGCCACATCCGATGACGAGAAAGCAGCCCAACCCGACTCCCAGCGACCAAGCGCGCACCGACCCTCCGAATGCCAATGGTTTCCCCTCCTGCTCCTGTCCGCGGAAAAGCCACCTACCAGAGGGCGCAGTCTAGCCACGGGCTGCTCGAATGTAACGGCCATAATTCTCGGGTGCCGGGGGTTCGGTGGCGAGGCGCCGCGCGGAGCGGGCCGCACGGACCCGCCCCCGTCCGGACGCGGGCGGACGAGCGTCGTGCCGCATCGACCGTCGAGGTGCTAGAACGCGCCCGATGTTCCAGGACCTGCCGCTCCTCGAAGGGATCCCTCTCGAGAACCAGCGTGTGTTGGTGCGTGTCGACCTCGATGTGCCGGTGGGCACCGGGGAAGGGACCGCCGCGGACGACACCCGACTCCGAGCGTTGCTGCCCACGCTCGAGCGCGTCGTCGGTGCCGGTGCGCGGCTCGTCGTGGCCGGCCACCGCCTGCGGGCGCCGGCGGACGCCTCGACACCATCGATCGAACCGGTGGCCGCACGGCTGGCAGAGCTCACGGGCTGGGAGGTGCACGTGCCCGACGAGAGCGCCGGCGAGGTCGCACGCAAGCTCGTCAGCGAGCTTAGAGCAGGCCAGATCTGCTGCCTCGAGAATCTGCTCGCGGATCCCGGTGAGGAGCGACGCGACGAGGCGTTCGCCCGGGAGCTCGCGAGGCTTGCCGACGTTTACGTCCTCGACTCGCTCGGGCTGGTGGACCGCGACTGGGCGAGCGTCACTCTCTTGCCCCGCGCGCTCAAGCACCGCGCGATCGGCGTCGGGCTCGCCGAGGACCTGCAGCGATTGTCGCGCATCGTCGGGCAACCGGCCCGCCCCGTGGTGGCCATCATCGGCGGCAACTCGCTGAACGCGATGCTCCCGGTGATCGGGGCGCTGCGCCAGCGGGTCGATGCGTTCTGCTTCGCGGGAGGCGTCGGGCACACTCTGCTCGCGGCCGAGGCCACCGATCTCGGCAACACGCCGCTCGAGCCGGACTCGCTCCCGGGTGCCCGCACCCTGCTGGCTCAGCTCCGCTCGGCCCACCGCGAGGTCCTGCTTCCGTCCGACGTCGTGGTGACCTCCCGCAGCGATGCGACCGAGGGGGAAGCGGTCAGCGTGAGATCAGTGCCCGCCAACGCCACGGCGATAGATATCGGGCCAGCGACCATCGACCGCTACCGGGCGCGGTGTGCCGCGAGTGGCACGGTCATCTGGATTGGATCCGTCGGCCTGCCGACCAGCCCAGCCGCGACCTCTGGCGGTCGGTTGCTGGCCACCACCCTCGCGGTGTCAGGCGCGTTCACCGCCGTGGTGGGCGATGCAGCCCGAGCCGCGCGGTCTGCCGGACCAGCGGTCGTGTCACGGCTCGGGCTGGTGACCGAGGCCGAGGCTGCGGTGAGCGCCGCCCTCCTTGGCCAACGGCTTCCGGCCCTCGAGGCCCTTGGCTGACGCGAGAGGGCCTGGAGGGTCTGGGGACCGCATTTAGCAGCTGGCATGAGCGGCTGATGCGGGCTAAAGCGAGGGACCTCGTCAGGCCGACCCAGCGCATTTCCGACGCCGGCTCACGCTCACGAGGACTCTCCCGTGGCCGAGATACTCTTCACGCCCATCGTCGTCATCCACGTCGTTGCGTGCCTCTTCCTCATTCTCGTCGTTCTGCTCCAACCAGGGAAGAGCGGCGGCATGGGGGCGTTCACGGGAGGCGCGGCTACCCAGGTCTTCGGCGGTCGCGGGGCGGGCAACCTCCTGACTCGGGCCACCTGGATCACCGCATCGACCTTCTTCCTCACCAGCGTCGTGCTAGCATTCCTGTCCACCTCGGGCGACAAGGAGCTCGAGAAGCGAGGCGAGGTGATCGGGGTGATCAAGGAGGAGGAGCCCACGCGAGCTCCCGAGCCTGTGCCCTCGGAACCAGAGGAAGAGCAGGAGGCATCGCCCGAGGGCGATGGGCTCCCCAGCCCGACGACCTCGGAGGACCAGTCGCTCGCCGAGGAGGAGCCCCCGACGACCCCGAGCGCCATTTCCCCCGCGCCGGCGCTCCCCGCCCCATCGGCCGCTGGTGGACCGCCACCAACGGTGCCCGCTCCTCGGGCGCCGGCCACGCCAGCAGCTGCGCGTCGCCCAGCTCCGACCCCCGCGGCACCCGCAGCACCCGCCACGCCATTGGCCCCGGCGGCCCCCGCGCCGGCGCCGCCTCCGGCTCAGAATCCCTACGGGCCGTGACCCGGGCGGGCCGCGTGGGTGCGGCTCGCGCCGAGGTGAGGGCAAGCTCAGGGCTGCCCTGGTTGGATCTCCTGGCCGTGGGTGGCGTTCGGGTGGCCGCGGCCATCTCCCTGTGGTCGCTGGGGTTTCGTGCGATCAGCGACGACGACTTCTCGCGGGTGGTCATCGCCGCCCGGTTCGCAGCTCAGCCGATGGTGGATCCATCCGGGACGAGCTGGCTACCGCTCCCCTTCTGGCTGACGGGAACCGCGATGCTGGTCGCGGGCCCCTCCCTCACCGTGGCCCGCGGTCTTGCCCTGCTCACGGCGGTCGCTGCGGCACTGCTCCTCTACCCAGCCGCGCGAGTCCTCGGGGTCGACCGGAGAGGTGCGCTCATCGCCGGCTGCCTCGGAGCCGTCCTCCCCTACCCAACCCGCCTCGGGATCGCGACGGTGCCCGACGGGTATGCGGCCGCGCTGATCACGTTCGCGGCGGCGACGATGGCGCATGAGCAGCCACGATGGCGAGCGTGGGGGGCGCTCGCGGTCACCGCCGCAGCGCTCTGCCGATACGAAGCCTGGCCGGTGGCGGCGATGGTCGCAGCGTTCGCCCTCCTCGACGCGCGGCGACGACGCAGCCTGGCGCTCGCGGCGAGCGCCGCGCTCGCCCTCGTGGGACCCATGGCCTGGCTCCTCAACGGCGCGCTCCGCCACGCCGATCCCTGCTTCTTCCTCGGTCGCGTCGTAGACTACCGCGCGGCGCTCGGAGCATCGGCGGCCACACCCTTCGCGGCGGTCGGCTCCCTGCTCCTGGCGTTGATCCGCCTCGAACCCGAGCTCGCGGTGCTGGTCGCGTTCGCGAGCGCCAACCTGATCGTCGCTCGCGCGCCCGGCGACGGGGCTCGCTACGGACGCTTCGCGCTCGGTCTCGGGGCGCTGTTTGCCTTCGTCGTCGCGGCCGACCTGCGCAACGCAGCCCCGACCCACCACGGCGAGCGAGCCGTGCTCGCGCTGTGGCTCGGCGCCGCCATCGTGACGGGAGACGGCTTCACCCGTGGCCTCGCTCGATACCGGGACTCCACCCGCTCCTCGCTGGGCGCGGCAGCGGGGGTGCTGCTGCTGCTCGCGACAGCGGGGGCGCGCCCACGGTGGGGCGCGCCCGACCCCTTCGTGGATCGCAACGCCGAGGTCGCGATCGGGGACACCGCACGTGAGCTCGTGCCCCGGGGGGCACTGCTCGCCGTCGACACGGCCGACTATGGGTTCTTCGCGGTCATCGCCGCGTTCGGCCGCCCTCGAGAGGCGGTCGCACTGGACGAGCGCGACCCCAGAAGGCCGCGCTCGCCAGACGCTTTCACGTCCCCGTCAACGCTCCGCCGGCGCCTTGACGGCCTTCACGCCCGCTGGCTGGTGACGACCGCTACCCACGCCCCCGTAGCGGCGGCGATCGGCGACGAACGCGCCGGAGCCGGCAGGTTCGTGCTGTTCGAGCTCACATCCGCTGAGTGACCGCGGAGCTGCGGCGGATCCTCCAGAGCAGGGTACGCACTCGAAGGCCCACGGTCAGCCACTCGTGCCATCTCTTGTCGATAATGTTGCAGCCCTGCGGGCGGTGGTTGGAGCGCATGCCGCACCCGACGTACCGCCCGAGCTCGAAGGCCCCGAAGAGCCCCAACCAGGTGCTCTTGGTGAGCCTCAAATCGAGCCCAAGCTGCGTGTTGGGGATCTCGGGGCCGTGATAAAACAGGTGGTATCGTCGGCCACTATCGTTCAGCTTGAAGAGAAACCACTCGTAGCCCAACCCAGCCGCGAGCCAGGGGTCCACGCGCGCCTGTGGCCAGGGGTGGATGGCCACGTGTGCGCCGGGCCGCAGCATGAAGGACGAGCAGCTCCCGCCTTCGGGGCAACCGCGGATGGCCGAGAGCTCGGCATCGGGATCGGCGGACTCCGCCGCGGCGACCGGAAACGCCGGACCCATGATCATGGTAAGACCGAGCACAAGCTCGGGCAGCGGAGCGTACTCGGCGTCGAGCCATACCGGAATGGCTCCCGAGACGTTCTCGTCCATCATCACGTCGCCCTCGCTCAGGGAGCTCCGCATCTTGCCGAACGGGATGGCGTAGCCAGCGCGCATCCCCACGTAGGTGACGCCGAGCGACTCGCTGGGCTCGTCGAGGAATTTCTTGAGCCGCTCGTCGACGGCGCGGATCCCCCGGGGACCGTCGGGCGACTCGTCGGGGGGCGGAGGAGGCTCCTCGGCGGCTGCCCGAGCCGCCACCAGGGTCGCGAAGGTCACGGCTGCGAGGACGGTGGACACGCGCACGGTCGTTCTCCCTGACCCCCCTGTCAGCGCCGTGCTCCAAGAGCGGTTCACGACGAAGAGGTATCCGGCATTTCAGCGCAGGTCAGGGGCAGCGGGCAAGTGTCCGTACCGGGACCCGAGCGGCCATGGCGCCTCGCGGCGCTCACGCACCCACACCACCTCCCTCACTGCCCTGATCCCGTCCGGCGTCGTGCCGACTGGGGACCAGCACGAAGTTTCCCGCCACTCCCATCCCCGACTACGCTGCACTTGCCGTGAAGTGGCTCGGGCAGCGCCTCGTGAATCTCGTGGTCGGGTGCTTCGCCCTGATGGGGTTCTGTCTGGTCCCACTCGGCGAGCACACGGCCCTCGGTCATCTGGTCGCCCTCGGCCGAACCGATACCGCGCGCCGGCTGGCGGTGGGTCTGGCGACGGCCGCGCGGGCGGTCGCGGCGGAACTGGAAGAAATCGCGGGGGCGGTACGGACCTTGCCGGATGAGTCCCAGGAGGCCAGGCCGAACCCCTCGACCTCGCCAAGGTCGAGGGCCATGACCCGTCCCGCACAGGTCCATCTCGCCCCCGAAGCACCCGTGATGGGGCCCGACCTCTACACCGAGCCCGAGGTGCCCGGCCTCGAGACCCACTCCAGCTCAGACTATCCGCCCCTCACCCCCGCGGTCGACCCGAGATCCAGCGTCTGCGAGCTCGGGCCGGAGGGGTGAACGCTACCCGAACCCCAGGCCGCATGGGGAGTGCGGGGCGGGGCGGGGTGCGTTTCCAGCGACGCCCCTGGCAAGATCTGCTACCGGTTCGGCGCCCCTCGTCCTCACCCGCCCGGCGAATGCTGGATGGGGCCCGGAGGACGCGGGTCCCCAGGTCGTTGATCTCTCGCAGCAATCCACCGGATCGCTGCCCTAGCGAGGCCCTCGCATGACCCGGCGGCTCTACCTCGACAACTCGGCCACCAGCTTCCCGAAGCCCCCCGAGGTGCTCGCCGCGATGACCCATTTTGCGACCGACCTCGGCGCAAGCCCGGGACGGGGTGCCTACACCGAGGCCCGGGAGGCCGGAGCGCTGCTCCACCGGTGCCGGCAGCGAATCGCGACGCTCGTGAACGGGGCGGCGCCGGAGCAGGTGATCTTCACCCTCAACGCCTCGGATGCCCTGAACCTCGCCATCCGTGGCCTGCTCCGTCCCGGTGATCATGTCATCACGACGCGCTTCGAGCACAACTCCGTGCTCCGCCCCTTGAACCGGCTGATGGTGGCTCGGGGCATCGAACAGACGCGCGTGGCGTGTGATCCCGTCACCGGTCTCGTCGACCCGGACCTGATCCGCCGCGCGATCCGCCCCGGCACGCGCCTCGTGGCCGTCGTACACGCCTCGAACGTCACCGGCACCCTCCAGCCGATCGCCGACATCGGCCGCCTCGCCAGAGAGCATGGGGTGCCGTTCTTGGTGGACGCGGCGCAGTCACTTGGCCACGTCCCGCTCGACGTGGAACGCGACTGCATCGACATGTTGGCGTTCCCCGGCCACAAGGGCCTGCTCGGCCCGCTCGGGACCGGCGCGCTCTACCTTCGCCCGGGCCTCGAGCGCCTGCTCCACACCATCCGCGAGGGGGGCACCGGCTCGGCGAGCGATCGCGACGTGCAGCCAGATTTCCTTCCCGATCGCTTCGAGCCCGGGAGCCACAACGCGATCGGTCTCATCGGACTGTCCGCCGGCGTGGCCTGGGTCCTCGAGCACGGCGTCGACACGCTCCACCAGCAGGAGCGGGACCTCGTGCAAGCGATGCTCGAGGGGCTCGCCACCGTCCCCGGCCTCACCCTCTACGGCCCGCGTTCCGTCGCGCACCGCACGGGCGTGTTCTCGATCCGGATGACGGGTTTCGCCGAACCACAGGCGCTCTCCGATCGCCTGGAGCAGGGCTACGGGATCCTGTCTCGGTCGGGGGTCCACTGTGCCCCCCTCGCCCACGAGACGATCGGCACCCTCGCGGTCGGCGGCACCACCCGGCTCAGCCTCGGGCCGTTCGTGACCCGGGAGGACGTCACCTACGTGCTCGAAGCCCTGCACGGGATCGCACGCAGCACGGCGGTTGCGCCATAGTCCAGCCGTGAGCGGTCCTCGCGCGACCGCACCCAGGTTCAATTCCGCACACCACAGTCGGTGCAGTCCGTCCCGTAGCCGCACGCATCATACGACGAGCCAGATCCGCCGTCGTCACACACACCGTCACCCGCCCATCGGCAGCTGTCCGTGCAGAGGCCGCCGCAGCCGAGCTCGTCCTCGCCACCGTAACAGTCAACGTAGCCGTCGCAGACCCAGGTCATCGCGATGCACGTGCCGTCACCGCACGCGACCTCCGATGACGAGCACGCGGGGGTCCGCCAACCGCAATCCGTGCAATCCGTCCCGTAGGCGCAGAGGCTGAAGTCCGCGCCGGCACCCCCGTCGTCACAGTACCCATCCGCCGCGTCGAGGCAGGTGTCCGTGCAGAGGCCGCCCGGGCTGCATCCGAGCTCGTCCTCGCCGCCGTGGCAGTCCAGGTATCCGTCGCACACGTATGTTATCGAGATGCACGGGCCGTCGTCGCAAGCAACCTCGGACGATCGGCACCCCGGCGGATCACACGATATCTCGTCTTCCCCGCGCTCGCAGTCCTCGACCCCGTCGCAGCGGTAGCTCCTCGGGATGCAGTCGCCATCGTGGCACTCGAACTCGGTCTGCGGGTAGCAGGCGTCCTCCCGGTCCCCACCCACGTGACCCTCGATCGAGCAGGCGACGCCGAGCAGCCCGACCACCAACACCCCCAAAGCTTGGCCTGGTCCGACTCGCATCGCTCTCCAATTGGCTCATACGCTCACCTCCCGGCCAGCCTTCCCTCCCCTCGAGGCCCCGCTCTCCAGCCGATGCCGGCCCTCGAACGGCCCAAGGCGCGAGGCCGGGTCCTGCCAGGCTGGAGGTCCAGGCCTCCGGCTTCAGGCGATGTTGAGCGCGAAACTGCCCGCGTAGCCGCTGTAGCCGGAGACGATGATGGTGACGGGCTGGTAGGCGGTAAGGTTCACGACCACCTGGGAGTCTGTCCGGGAGCCAATCCCATAGCTGTCATCGTTGCACACCATCTGCGAGCCGGCGCAGTCGCCGCTCAGCACGGCCAGCACCGTGTCGTAGCTCGAACCGACGGTGTCGATGGTGTACGTCCGGGTGGAGGGCGGCGTAAATCTCACCGTGTACTGCGGCGCCAGCGACGCGGCGCCGCAGGACAATGGGTAGAAGCTCGGGTACCCGTTGGTGTCGTCGCGCAGAGTGATGGGCACGCTGGTGCCGATGTCCACGCTGGGACAATCGTCCCGGGTCACGCTCAGCACGAAGAAGCCCATGCTTCCGACGTACCCGTCGACAACCGCGGTCACCTCCTGGTATCGGACGAGCGGTACCGTCAGCAACGAGTCGTAGCCGATGGTGTCATCATTGCAACCGAGCAGGCGCCCGGTGCTGCAGCGTCCATCGAGCACGGCCAGCACCGTATCGAATTCCGAGCCCTCCAAGCTGAAGGTGTAGCTTCCGGTGAGCGGCGCGGTGAACGCCACCGTGTAGTCGCGCGAACCCACGATCGCGCCGCAGGCGCCCGCCGTGTAGAAATCGCCGAACCCGGCGGACGCGCCGGAGACGGCGATCGGCACCTGGGTACCAAGATCGTACCCCGGACAAATCGGCTCACACGCGAAGCCGTCACCCCAATAGGGCGGCTCGCACTCACAGTCGTAAGACCCGTCGGTGTTGTAGCAGGTGGCATCCGGATCACACTCGGCGAACCCCTCGGCGCACTCGTCGATGTCTTCGCAGTAGTCCCAGGGATCGCCACGGTAACCCTCGTAGCAGAAGCAGCCTCGACGGTCCTCGACCACCTCGCAATAGGCGTTCTCGCCACAGACCAGCGAGCCGCAGTAGTCCCCGCCCGTGCCCCCGTTGCCGCCCGACGGGGACCCGGCGACCCCGCCGGTGATGACCCCCGCGACCCCGCCGGTGATGACCCCCGCGACCCCGCCGGTGATGACCCCCGCGACCCCGCCGGTGATGACCCCCGCGTAGCCACCTGCCGGGTAGCCCGCGACCCCGCCCAGCGGATAGCCCGCATAGCCGCCGGTGATAACCCCGGCATACCCACCGGTGCGTCCCGCAGACCCGCCAGTCGGGTACCCCGCGACCCCGCCCGTGACGACCCCGGCGTAGCCGCCCGTACGGCCCGCGTAGCCGCCCAGCGGGTAGCCCGCGTACCCGCCCACCGGGTACGACCCACCGATGAGGATCCCCGCATACCCGCCCGAGTACCCCGCCACCCCGCCGGTGAGCACGCCTGAATAGCCCCCCGTACGGCCCGCGTAGCCACCCGTGCGAGCTCCGAATCCGCCCGTACCCGCATACCCGCCGGTGTCGTCATCCGCGTAGTCATAGAGGCCCAACGTCCGCCCCCCGCAACCGCCACCAAGGGCAGCCGTTGCAAAGGCGCACGACGCGAGTGCACGCACCCAGGCACCAGGGCGGGGACGGTTCATGACTCGGATCCGATCTTTGGTAGGCGAACCCTCGAAGGGTTCTCCACGGGGCGACCTCGTGCAAGAAGGAGGTGAATCCCCTCCAGGACCCGGACGGACCCTGGACGGAGGTGATCCCCCGGTCACCCGAGAGCTTCGGAGCCGGGGATCGGCTTGGCCAAGAAAACGGCGTGACATCCCGAGCGGTTGACTCGCACCCACACCACTCACCGAGCGGGGCCGGAGCGGCGTGGCAAACCACATCGCGAGCATCCAGACGACCGCCGCGAAGGCGAGCCCCTACGCGCGACCGCCCCGACTCCGCCCGCGTCACGGCTGCCATTCGTAGACGCCGACATCGGCGAAGCTCGCTCCTTCGTGCCCGACTCCCGGCACGTCGACCCGTTCGACACCGACGCAGTCTGCCGGCAGGGCACTCTCCCCCGCCGCGTCGATGCAGGGAGATTCGGGCAACAGCCGCTGATCCGAGACCGGCTCCAGGAACGCCGGTTCCGCGGCGAAGTTCCCGGTGTCGTCGGTGGTGCAGCTCGCCGGAGCAGTGCAGCCACCCTCGACGTCGCAGTAGGTCACCGCGGGCACGTGCAGGGGGTCGCCGCCGAGGCTACCGAGAGCGGGGAGATTATACCAGACGATGGAGTTCGAGAGCACGAACGGCGCCTCGCGGCTCAGGATCGCCGCCCCGGTGCCCGACCCGTCCGTGGCTAGATTGTGAGTGAGGTTGCAGTTGTTCACGTCGAGGGACGAGGCATCGTTGGCGACCCCGCCCCCGTGACTCGCCTGGTTGGAGGAGATGCGCGAGTTGAGGAGGGTGAGGGTCGAGGCGCGGCGGCTGTGGATCGCGCCCCCGATCTGACCCGGTCCCGTCACGATGTTGCCCGTGAACACAGAGCTCTCCACGTAGGCCGACGTGTTCTCGTCGTCCATCCCCGCCCCGCCGCTCACCGCGACGTTGCCCAGGAACTCGGTGGAGTAGATGGTCAAGGAGGACTCGACGCTCGCCAGCGCGGCGCCGCGCTCCGCCTGCAGCCCGGTGAGGTGGCAGCCGGTCAGGACCACCGAAGCCCCCTTGTTGTACATGCCAGCCCCGAGCTCCTCCGCCACCTGTCCGGTGATCGTGCAGCTCTGCGCGTCCAGGGAACCGCCCATGTTGGCGATGCCCCCGCCGACGGCGGCGAAGTTGGCGAAGAAGGAAGCGGCGCTCAACCGAACCGATGCGTCCTCGTTGTACATCCCCCCACCTTGGTCCGCCGTGTTCTCGGCGAAGACCGTGTTGCTCACGTACGGGGCCGCGTTGAGGTTATACATCCCGCCGCCGAAAGCCGCGAAGTTGTTCTCCAACGTGCAGTCGAGCACGGTCGGCGAAGCCACACCTTCGTTGTAGATCCCGCCGCCGACCATCGCCTCGTTGTCGGTGAAGTGGCAATTCGCCACCGCGGGTGACGCGTCGACGTTGAGCATCCCGCCGCCGCGATCGTCGGGGAACGTAGAGCCATGGGCCCTGCCTCGCACGATCTCGAAGCCGTCGATGGCGGCTCCGGTCGCCCCCACCAACACGTGGAAGGCGTTGTCCAGGTCGTCTCCCGAGACGCCGAGGTCACCGCTCAGCGTGGTCAGCCATTCGGTGCTCGTTCGTTGGTCGCGTGCGAATTCCGTGCCGACGAAGCCACCGAAGAGGCCGACGTTCGCGCGGAGGAAGAGGCTCTTGCGGCGGGGCTCGGCCCCGTCGGCGTTGCCGTACGCATCCACGGTGGGAAAATACGTCCCCGAGGCGACCCAGACCTCACAGACCGATTCTGGCAAGGATAGCCGACTCGCCGCCAGATCGAGGCCTGCTTGCACGGTGGCGAGCGCGCGGTCCCACGAGCCCCCGCTGTTCGCATCGCTCCCGCTCGTGGTCACGAACACGACGCACTGTTCGCAGTCCTCGCCAACGTAGCCGTCCGGGCAGCTCGCGGCGCCGCCCTCGCCGCCACCACCCGCGGGCCACCCAGCGGCTCCGGCCTCGCCACCGGGACCGAACCCGCCTGGGCCGCCGGTGCCGCCGAATGGCGCATGCCCGCCGACCCCACCGGTGCCACCGATCCCCCCGGTGGGAAGGCGACCGCCAGTCCCGCTGGTGCCGCCCGCGGTCACACCCCCGGTCCCCGTCCGGCCACCCAATGGCCACCCGCCGGTCGCGCCCGTGGTCGCCCCGCCGCCAGTCGCCGGGGTGCCCCCAGTGGGATACGGCATGCTCCCTCCCGTCGCGGGTACGCCCCCGATGGCCCGTCCACCGCTCGCCAACCTGCCACCTCCGGAGCCGTTCCCGGCGCCGCCGAGGGCACCCTCCTCCAAGTAGACGTTGATATCTGCCCGACCACCGCAACTCGCGAGTACGCCGGAGAGGCCAAGGAGAAGGAGGGTGCGTTTCATGGTCGGCTCCAGGGTAGCAGCCAAGCGCGGCGCCGGTGATCTTCGCCCAACCCCACCGCCTGCCAAGGGCGAACTCGTCCGATACGCCTTCGAAGCCGAATCGGTGGGAGGGAGGGCGCTCGAACCCGCGGCCGCGCGCTCGGTCACCAGTAGCCGAAGCTGCGGGTCCAGAGCACGTACCCGCTGAGCAGCGCGTTCGTCGTGCCGTGGGCCACGATGGCGTCGAACAGCGAGCCGCGGCGCCACATCGCCAGCCCGTAGAGCGCCCCGACCGCCGTGCCGGCAATGTAGTCGTTGTGGAGGGCGCCGAATCCCACGGAGGACACCGCCAGGCCGAGCCAGCTCACCCGGCTGAACGGGACCTCCGTGTATCTGGCGTCGACGAACCTTCGGAGAAGGTAGCCGCGGAAAGCCAGCTCCTCGGCGATCGGTACCGTGACGACGGCGCCGAACACGCGCAGCGCGAGCCACCCCGCGGCGCCCCAATTGGGCAGCGTCGCCAGGCCCTCCTCGATGGCGACCGACGTCGCGGTTTCCGGGACCGGGGCGAGCCAGATCCAGATGGCAAACGCAATCGTGCCGGCGACCGGGCCCCCGAGCGAGGGGCCCCGGAACGCAGCGACCAGATCGCGGCGATACCAGAAGACGACGGCAAGAACGGTGATGGTCCGAAGCCCGTACAGGGGATCGAAACTGGTCGGTAGGAAGAGGCCGACGATCATCGATAGCGCGAGCGCGCCGAGGAGTGGGAGCAACATGGGAGCTGGATCGGACGGCGCGTGGCTGCTCCCTGCCGGATCGTCGGTCGTCGCCGCGTCCGCGGCCCGCAGCCAACCCCAGCGTGATCCCCCCCCGATGAGCGCCCCCGACACCAGGCAGAAGAAGACCCAGCCCGCCTTCGAGTGGAACCCACCCATGGCCACCTCCGGCGAGACGCGAGCTCCCACCAAGAGCAGCGAGACCACCCGGGCCAGGTTGGCGAGGTAGATGGCGACGAGACCCACCGGGAACAGCAGGAACGAGCGCGGGAACCGATGCCGCGCGCGCGCGACCCACAGATAGACGGCGACGAAGACCGCCATCAGACCCATTCCCTCCAGACCAGAGCACTCCCTCGCGATGGTTATCGCGAATCCTTCGACCCAGACGGCGCGCTCTGCCGCGTCGACCTGGACGTCGGCTCCCACCAGGGTGAGCGAGCGGGCGGTCAGATCGAGCGTCGTCTCGGCCAGCGGCTCCCAGAGGAACGAGGAAACCCAGCCGGAGAGGAAGGCGGCGAAGCCGGCGCCGAAACCCGCCAAGATCGGCCCCCGCATCTCGCTCACGACGCGCCGGAGCACGGGGATGGGGAGCAGCGCTGGGAGGAGCACCAGGACCGCGAAGAGCCCCAGAACGATCATCGAGAGGACCAGCCCGGCGTAGGCGAGGGGATGCTGGGGACCCACCGCAATCCAGTGGATCACGCCGAAGAACCCCAGGATCGACGCGAAGTGGAGCGCCAGGGGCCGGGCCAGGCGCGGCTGCGTGGGGCTCGTCTCGACCGCCGTCCGCAGGATCGCCAGCACCCGCCGACCCGAGAGCAATACGAACCCGGTGAGGCCGAGCGCGGCGAAGGTGACGACGCTGGTGAGGTGCTGCCACGGTCCCTGGTACTGATGCAACAGGCCGTCGTATCGCAGCTTCACGACGAAGTACTCGCCGAATATCAGCGCCGTGAAGAGCGCAGCGCGGAGGAGGAGGCTTCGAAGCATCGCGGTGACCTTCCGGGACGGGTATTCTGCTCGGAGCGACCTCGTGACGTGAACTTCGCCGCCCCATCCGAGATGTTTCCTTCTGCCCTGTCAAGTGCCCCGCGGTTGGATCCACGAGGGAGCCGCGGCGGGCGACGAGTCTCTTCGCGGGATGGAGCTGGAAGGTGTGACGGACCACGTTCGAGGGTCGATAGGTGGCGAGAGTCGTGGCGTCACAGGTCGCGAGCGACGCGGGGCTTCCCCGCGAGACCGTCGAGGAGTCGTTGTCCGGAGAGCCCGTCTCGGCGCCGCCGGAGAGCGCACGACTCACGAAGGCGGCTCAGGGGAAGCGGTCGCTGCCAACCGCGCGAGTCCGACCATCACGGCGCGAAGGTCCGGTGCACGACCACGGGATCACCGAGCGGTCCCGTCTGCGTGTCCGTGACCACGAAGGTGGTGCTCTCATCGGGCACGACGGAGGTCTCGAAGACGCAGGTGTCCTGGAGGGCGACGAACTGCGAGACGACGTTGAGCCCGAGGGCATCCGCGGGGGCGCGGTTGTAGATCTGCGTGTTGGCCAGACTGCGCTCACCCGTCAGCGAAAACAGACCCGTGCGGTCGAGGAGGTCCACGTTCTCGCTGCTGCCACCGGAGAGCACCACCACGGTCCCGCCCGCGCGGGGGAACGAGTCGAGGGCCGTGCTCCAGGAGGCGCCGATCGATGCCAGGGTCCCGGCTGGAGCGGACGTCTGATCGAGCACCAGGAAGACATCGAAATCGTTCACGCTGAGGCGATTGGTGAGCTCGCTCGCGACCTCGAGGCGGCTCCAATCGTAGATACGACCCCGAGTCGCCGACGCCCAGTCCAGCGTCCGCACCACCTGGTTCTCTGCCTGAGCGGTCGCGTACTCGACGTAGGCCAGGACCCTTACCGGGTTTCGCGCCGGTAGGAAAACGGAATTGCCGAGCAGCATCTCCTGCGGGCGGCCCTGGTACGTCTGCCGGTAGTTCATGCAGAGCAGGGCGACGTTGCCGAACCTCGCGCCGACACACTCGCCGAGCTGGCAGATCCCGGACGGGCATTGCCGCGAGCAGGACCCACAATGGAATGGATCGCTGTTCAGATCCACGCAGGCGCCATTGCAGTCGGTGAGCCCAGGATCGCACTCGGCAACGCATGCGTATTCGCCACCGCCCACCGGCGCGCAGCGCGGCGTCGGCTCCGTGCATTGGGTGGTGCAGTCGCCGCACTGCGCCGGGTCGTTGAAGGGGGGAACGCAGGACCCACCGCCCTCGCCGCCATTCCAACCGCCGCTCGGGCTACCGCCCGTGCCCACTCCGCCCTGGGCCCCGCCCACGCCGGCGCCCCCCAGGCCGCCCGCACCAGCGACGCCCGCGCCAGCGACGCCTGTGCCCTCCGCGCCCGTGCCAGCGCCGCCCTGGGTGCCGCCATTGGCCATCCCGCCCTGCGCACCCAACGGACCAGTCCCCCCCTGCTCGATGCCGGCGAACCCGCCGCCGCTGGCGCCGGCCGTTCCCCCCGCCTCACGGCCACCCGAGCCGCTCACCCCCGCCGTCGCCGGAGCGCCGGCCGCGGCCGCCCCCGCCGCACCGCCCAGTCCCCCGTCGAGGCGCCCGAGATCGCCCCCGCAGATCCCGAGCCCACAAGGCATCGACTCCGGACAATGCTGCCCGCAGCGACCGCAGTTGTCGTTGTCCGTCGACAGATCGACACAGTGCCCGTCACAGGCGCCCAGGCCGCGCGCGCAATCTCCACCTACCACCCCGGTCTCGGCACACGCCGCGGGCACGACGAGGGCCACCATGACCGAAAGGACCCTTGCCACCGTCGCGCGCTTCACTTCGTTGCCTCCGGAACGATCGCGTCCTGCTCAGCGTCCTTGCCGGCCTCCGCGGGCTGCACCGGCGGCGGCGCAGCCGCGCTCGGGCTCTCCCCTCCGACGGATTTGGCTTTCGCCCTGGTGACCCGGAACTCGACGCGTCGATTGAGGAACCGCACCCGCTCATCCATGGCGTCGCCCTCCGCTCGCGGCCGGGACTCGCCGAAACCCTCGTGGCTCAGACGGGGAGCCTCGATCCCATGCTCGACGAGGAACTCCTGCACCGACAGCGCCCGCCGCTCGCTCAGCTGACGGTTGTACTCCTCGTCCCCCACGGAGTCCGTGTGACCCTCGATGTGAATGTGGACATACTCGGGATGATCGGCGAGAAGCTTCGTCAGCCGTTCGAGCAGCGAGTAGCTCTGCCGCCGAATGACCGCGCTGTTGATCCCGAAGTGCACGGTGTCGTCGAGCACGATCCGGTCGCCGACGACGCGCACCTGCTCCTCGTCGGGACAGCCGTCGTGGTCGGCGTAGCCGTTCCTGGTCTCCGGCTCGTTGGGGCAGAGGTCCTCGGGGTCGGGGAACCCGTCCTGGTCGTTGTCGGGATCGGGACACCCGTCCGCGTCCTCGAATCCGTCCTTGTCCTCGGGATCGAGCGGACACTTGTCCTTACCGTCGAGGACGCCATCCTGGTCGTTGTCGGGATCGGGGCAGCCGTCCGCGTCCTCAAACTGGTCTCGGTCCTCGGCGACCAACGGACAGCGGTCGTCCGCGTCCTCGATGGTGTCCTCGTCGTTGTCGAGCTCGGGACAGCCATCCGCGTCTCGGAAGCCGTCCTTGTCCTCGGGAACCGTCGGGCACTCGTCGACGCTGTCGAAGATCCCGTCGAGGTCAGTGTCGCGCTCCTTCGGCGATGGCTCTCCGCGACGGCCAAAATCGAAGACCCCGTGCGCGCCGACGGTCAACACGTGCGCGTCGGCCGGACGGAGCTCATCGTTCGGCTGCAGCACTTGGACGTAGCTCACCTCCGGGCCCAGGCCCCAGAGCATACCGCGCAGCCAAAAATCCCACCCGACCTCGCCCTTGAAGTATGGACGGGTGAGCCCTCCGGTCTGGACGGCGCCCGCGCTGCCCGCCGCGAAGAGTCCGCTCCTCAGGGGCACCTTCGGGGGGACGGCGTAGACGAACCCGCTCGGTCCGCGCTCGGGCGGCGCTGGCGGTGGAGGCTCCCAGGCGAAGGGGCGCAGACGGATCCCGAGCCCACCCCCGCCCGCAGTCGCCGCTCCACCATCCGCCAGCTCGTCGCTGGTGGGGGCCTTGCCGTCCGCGAGCCAGAGCCCGATCCCCTCGATCTCGACCCCGAGCATCCTCGCGATCGGTAGCTCCGCGGCGAGCGAACCGCTCATCCCGAACGAGAGCTCACGGCCCTGATGCCCGCCGACCGCGTGCGACAGTCCCGCGGTGGCATGGAGACGCAGCGATTCGGCTCGACCCGGCACCGTGTTGGAGACGATCCCAAGCGCGAGAAGAAACCCGCCGAGCTGCGACGTTCGGTGACCCACCAGTGACGATGGAACGACCATCTCGCGAAAAAGGTAACAGGTTCGCCGAAGAAGCGGGGAGTCTTCGGCGAGGAGCGACCTCGCGCGGGGCACCGCTCACCGCCCGAGGCGAGCCATTCTCGCGAAAACGACCGCGGCCAGGCCGAGTCTCGGCCGGTGAACCCGGCGAGTTTCGCCAAGCTCGCTATACGCCTGCGCAGGCCGCTGTCCCGCCGGCTCGGGGATGGGTCGATGTAGGGCATCCACTCTAGACGCCCATGGCGAGGGAACCCGGAGCAGCGGCCACCACCGCTCGTGCCGAGGCTCCCCGTCGCGGCCGAACGAAGGACGTCCGGTCCTTCGTCAGAGGAATCCGTTCTGCCTATTCCTTCCCTGATCGCAAGCTCGACCGTCGGTCTATAGGACAGGGAGGACGCCCGAACCTGGCGATGCACTCGACGAGCCGAGGCGTCCCGAGCTGGGTGCGAGCACGCCGATCCCGGCGCCGCCGAAGCCGAGGAAGGAGTGGCCCATGGTCCGCCAAGTACCGGTGCTGGGCGGCGGTGCGCCTCGATGGTGTCATCCGCTGGGCTCGTGCTCGATCCCCTCCTGCTCGGAGCGTCGCCGACGTCCTGCCTCGACCGTCCCGTGGCGGCGCGAAGACCCCACGGTATTGCGCAGTACTCCACGCGCGCTTGCCCGGCGGGGCGGCAGCTCCGGGTGCTGCATGGGATCGGCGACCAGGCGATCGACCGGAGCCTCAACCCACTGCCACGAGAGGGAGCGTTGGTCCACTACGCCTGCAGCGGCAAGGCGTTCCGCACCGACTGAGCAGCGACCTCGGCGCTCGCGGCGAGACCCGCGACGAGCGAGGAGCTCAGCTCGACCCCAAGAACGGACCCGTTAGCGGGTCGAACCGGATGCGTGCGGCACCACCCGAGCATCCCGAAGGAGTTCCGAGAGCGCTCGGTCCCCTGGCCGTTCGCCGTGGTGATCCTCGTGGCGGCAACAGCGTGGCTCGTCAATCGGCCCTCCGCCCCCGCGCGCGCAGAGGAGGCGAACGGGATGGCCGCGGTCAAGGGGGCCGCAGCCACCGAGGCCGCGGCGAGCGAGCGGGCGGCTTCTTCGGAGCTGGAGCTCGCCTGGCGCGGGGTCACGTTCGGCAGACCCTGGGTCGAGGACGAGGCGGGGCAATCACGGGCGGCGGGGCTCACCCTCCGGATGCCGGTCCCGGCGGGGGTCGTGGTGCTCTGTTCGCAGGGCAACCGGAGTGCGGAAGGCCGCACCCACGCCCTTCCGCAGAACCTCCACGCGATCGACCTTTCGAACCGCGCCCTGGCAACGGTGCCGATCGTTGCCGCAGCTCCCGGCGTGGTCGCATACGTCTTCCGGGACGCCGGTGACGATCCCAACGGCGGTAGCGGCTACGGAAACCAGGTGCGCGTCCTCCACCATCACGGCCTGTTCACGGAGTACGCGCACCTCGACCGCGTCGACGTGGAGGTGGGCCAGGACGTCCGAGCCGGACAGCGGCTCGGCACCATGGGCCGCACGGGGCTGGCCGGCGACCGCCACCTGCATTTCAGCCTCCACCGGGGGGTCATCGATGGAGGCGGCGTCCCCCCGACCATCGAGATGGCGGCGCTCGTGTCCGAGGAGCTCGGCGACGACCGAGGCTTCGCGGTCCGCCCGAGCGGCGCGATACGCTGTAGCCCCGAGGGACGGCCCTGGTCGGGTGCGCTCTACGCGTCGGAGAATGACGGCGGGCAGACGGTGCTGGGCCAGGCGCCCCCGAAGCTCGCGGCCCTCGTGCGACAGGCCGGGGGCGAGCTCGCCCGCTCCGTGGATCGACGCGCGCGGCTGTGGCACTTCTCGACAGAGGTCCCGCGCACGACACCCGCGGCGGCGCGGCGCTTCCTCGAGCCGCTGCTCGCGGAGGACGAGCGCGATCCGGTCACGCACTATGGGTGGGCCGTGGAGGTGGACCTGCCGGAGGGCGACCTGCGCGCGGCGCTCGCCCACCTCGAACGCGCAGCCGCCCTCAACCAAGAACCCGCGCTCTACGAGCCGTGGATCGACGCTTGGATCGCCAACCAGCGCGGGGGGATCGCACTCCGGCGCCGCCAACCCGCGCTCGCCGAGGCCGAGTTCGCCGCCGCCGAGGCCCAGCTACCCATCCCCGAGGTGGTCGCGTTCGCCGTGCGGCAGCGCGCGCGCTTGGCGGAGTGAGGTGTCGGTGAGCACCCCGCGCGACGCTGGTCGAAGGTCGCGATGAAGACGGCGAGGTCTCGGCGGATCTCGTCGCGCTGAGGAGCCGACGGCGCGTCGGTCGTGAGCGGCGACTCCGAACTGGCTGGCGGATGGCGGCTGGCGCTGCCGTCTCCTACCGCTCCGGCCGCTTCACGTCCGGGTGCTCGTTGTAGAAGGCGTCCAGGCTCTCCTTGGTGATGCGCACGGCGACCAAGCCGTCGCGCTCGATCCTCGCCTGACAGCCGAGCCTCGAGTGCATGCGCACGTCGAAGGCCTTGTCGAGGATGTCCTCTTCTTCGTCGGACGGCTCCGACAGCAGATCGGCCCCTTCTTCCACGTAGACGTGGCAGGTGGAGCAGGCACAGACCCCGCCGCACGCGTCGCCCTCGGGGGCGCCACCCCGCTTCGAGGCCTGGAGGATGGTCGTGCCGAGCTCGACGTCCACCTCGATGGCCTGCTCGATGAAGCGCACCCGCGGCATGGCTCAGCTTCCTCCTGGCGGCGGGCGGCCCGCGCGCGCGATCTCGTGGGCGGCCACGTGGGCGTCCACGCCGGCGGCGCCTTGCACCTCGGCAGCCACGTCGCCGAGCCGCTTGCCCGCGATGGCGGCCTTCATCGCGCGATCCATGCGCCGGCCCGCCCAGTCGTGCGTCGCCCGATCGAGCTCGGCAATGGCGCCCTGTATCGTGCTCGCCTTCCGGGCGCCCGCGATCGCCTCCCGGAGGGCAGCGGCGGCCCGATCCACGGCCGCTCGCTCCTCGGTGGCGAGCAGATCAGGATCGGTCGCCAGCGCCTTGTCGGTCGCGAGCAGGATCCGCTGGCCCTCGACCCGCCCGTCCGCTAGCCGCCGCGCCTCGAGATCCTCGTCCCCATGATCGATGGCGTCGATCAGCATGTCCTCGATCTGCTCGTCGGTGAGGCCGTAGCTCGGCACTACCTCGATCTTCTGTTCGATGCCGGTGGTGAGCTCGACCGCCCGCACCGCCAGGAGGTTGTTCTCGTCAACGTAGAAGTGCACCTCGAGCCGGGCCATCCCGGCCGACATCGGAGGGATCCCCTTCAGGGTGAAGCGCGCGAGCGAGCGGCAGTCCTGGGCGAGCTCCCGCTCGCCCTGCACCACGTGGATCTCGAAACCGGTCTGGTCATCGGCGAAGGTGGTAAAGACGCTCTTGGCCCCCGCCGGGATGGTGGTGTTCCGGGGCAGCACGCGATCCACCCCGCCCCCCATCGTCTCCACGCCGAGGCTCAGCGGCAGCACGTCGAGCAGGAGCACCTCGTCGCTCTGGTTCACGAGGAGCGCCGCCTGCACGGCCGCGCCACAGGCGACGACGAGATCGGGATCGATGTCGCCGAGCGGCTCCTGTCCAAAGATCTCCTGCACGTAGCTTCGCACGCGGGGCATGCGCGTCGAGCCGCCGACGAGGATCACGCCGTCGATGGCGGACGGCTCCACCCCCGCATCGCGCAGGGCGCGCCGGCAGGCGCGGCCGGTCCGCTCGAGCAGCGGGAGGATGAGCGCGTCGAGCTCGTCCCGGGTGAGGCGAAACTCCGCGGTCCCGCCCCCCCGCCGCGGCAACTCGAGCAGGGACTCGGTCACCTCCGTGAGCGCGTGCTTCACCCGGCGCGCGGACTCGAGCGCGAGGCTCACCACCTCCGCCGGGGGCGCATCGACGGCTTCCCCGCCGCCCGCGCTCACCCCGGCCGCCGCGAACCCCATGGCAACCAGGATCCGATCGGCGATCAGCCGATCCATGTCGTCGCCGCCGAGGGCGCTGTCGCCGCCGGTGCTCCGCACCTGGAAGACGCCGTCGTCGAGGACGAGGATGGTGATGTCGAAGGTACCGCCGCCGAGATCGAAGACGGCGAAGAGGCCGTTGCTCCGGGTCTCGAGCCCATAGGCGAGCGCGGCCGCGGTCGGTTCGTTCAAGAGGCGCAGGACCTCTAGCCCGGCGAGACGCCCGGCGTCCTTGGTCGCCTGTCGCTGCGCGTCGTCGAAATAGGCGGGCACGGTGATCACGACGCCGCCGATCGCCTTGAGCTGGTCCTCCGCGCTCTTCTTCAGCGACCGCAGGATGTCGGCGCTCACCTCGACCGGAGAGACACTGCGCTCACCGACGTCGAAGCGCACGGTCCGCGCTGCCTCTGCCGACGCGGGCTCCACGAAGCGATACGCCCCGAGCAGCCGGATCTGCGGATCGTCCATCCCCCGCCCCACGAACCGCTTCACGCTCGCGATCGTGCGGGTGGGCGCGCGGGTGGCGTAGCTGCGAGCCGAGGCCCCGACGACCACCGCCCCGTGATCCCCGTAGTAGACGATGCTCGGCAGGAGGGCCGTCCCGTCACAGGTCGTCAGCGCCACCGGGCGTCCGTCGCGGACGTGAGCGACGATCGAATTCGTGGTGCCGAGATCGATGCCGATCGGCTTCGGTGGCGCCTTGGGGTCGTAGATGTCAAGGAGCATGGGCCGGCATCATCCCAGCAGATCCTCGATCTCGCCAACCTCCTCGAGGAAGCGGCGCACGTAGCGGAGCTCACCGAGCTTTCTGAGCAGCTCGTCTCGGCGGACAGCAGGGTCGACGGTGGCGCCGGAGGTGGCTCCCATGAACTCGACGAAGCCGAGGGCGAGCGCGGACTGGACCGCAGCGTCACGGGCGCGCATCTCGGTGGCGAGGCGGCGCACGGCGGGGAGATCGCGGGCCGCCCGCGCCTCGGCCAGGGCCTCGCGCTGTTCCATCATCTCCATGAGGAGCGCCGGATCGCCCACGGGCTCGCGGTTCTCTCCCACGGGGACCCCATGGCGGGTGAGGAGCACCTCGGCCCGCCGCACGGGATCGCGGAGCGCGCGCCAGGCCTCGTTGACCTCGATGGCTCGCGAGAGGGCCGCGCGCCGTTCCGCCGCGGGCTTGCCCGCGTGGCGATCGGGATGGAGCGTCCGCGAGAGCTCGCGGTGGAGCGCCTCGACGGCCCCGAGATCGAGATCGTACTCGGGCTGAAGCTCCAGGGTGTCGAACGCGTCAGCCATTTCTTTCTCGCCCCGCGCCGCGTTGCCGTGAGGGCCTGCCGCGGGTTCAACGCACGGTGAAGGAGTGACCGCAGCCGCAGCTGGTGGCTTCGTTCGGGTTGCGGAACTTGAAACCCTGGAACATGAGGGTCTTCTCGAAGTCGAGGACGGAGCCGGCGAGCACGATCAGGCTCTTCTTGTCGACCACGAAGCGCACGCCATCGGCCTCGAAGGTGCGGTCGCGCTCGCGCGGCGGGTCGTCGGAGAACTCGATCACGTACTGGTAACCGGAGCAGCCGCCGCCCCGCACGCCGAGCCGGATCATGGCACCCGGCGTGCCCCGCGTGGCGAGCTTCTGCTTCGCGTAGGCAACGGCCGCGTCCGATATGCTGATGCCCTTGGCCGACGCGACGCCACCCTGCGCCTCCGGCGCGCCATCGGCGGCCGGCGCGGTGGATGGGGGCGGCATGGAGTCGGTGAGCGACACGCGCAGGGCCGGCGAGATGGCGTGGCACGAGTCGGCGTAGGGGTAAGGCTGGGCCATGGTGGGTTCTTCTCGGGGATTGCCGAGCGATTGGACACCCGGAGGGCGAACGAGGCCGGGCAGGACCGACATCACACGGAAGCCTCCTCGCCGGCGAGGTCGGCTCGAGACGCCCCCTCGCCCGCGAGCGCGCGGCGCACCGCCTGCTTCTTCCGATAGTCCTCGATGGCGCTCTTCACGGCGTCCTCGGCGAGGACCGAGCAGTGGATCTTGACTGGCGGCAGGTTGAGCTCCTCCGCGATCTGGCTGTTCTTCAGGGTCGCGGCCTCGTCGATGTGCCGGCCCTTGATCCACTCTGTCGCGAGCGAGCTCGAGGCGATCGCCGATCCGCAACCGAACGTCTTGAATCTCGCGTCCTCGATGATCCCGTCGTCGTTCACGCGGATCTGCAGGCGCATCACGTCGCCGCAGGCCGGTGCCCCGACGAGGCCAGTGCCCACGGCCTCATCGGCCTTGTCAAGGGTGCCGACGTTGCGGGGATTCTCGTAGTGGTCGATGACCTTGTCACTGTACGCCATGACTCTTCCCTGATTGCTGCTGCCCGTTGGGCGAAGGCTTGCTCGGTGGCCGAAGCACTGAGGCTCCTCAGTGGGCCGACCACTGGATCGACTTCAGGTCGATGCCCTCCTGGTACATCTCGTAGAGGGGCGACATCGCGCGGAGCCGCTCGACCTCGGCGGCGACCAGCTCCGCCACGTAGTCGACCTCTTCCTCGGTGTTGAAGCGGCCGATCCCGAAGCGAATGGAGGAGTGCGCGAGATCCTCGTCGAGGCCCATGGCCCGGAGGACGTAGCTCGGCTCGAGGCTCGCCGAGGTGCAGGCGGAGCCGCTCGAGACGGCCACATCCTTGATCGCCATCATCATCGCCTCGCCCTCGACGAAGGAGAAGGAGACGTTGAGGTTACCGGGGAGCCGACGCTCCCAGTCACCATTCAACTCGACCTTCTCGAGGCGACCGGTGAGCTTGTCGTACAGGCGCTGGCGGAGACCGAGGATCCGCTCGTTCTCGGCCGCTCCCTCGCGTTCGTAGAGCTCGAGCGCCTTGGCGAAGCCGACCGCGCCGGGGACGTTCAAGGTGCCCGAGCGGTTGCCGCGCTCGTGGCCACCACCATCCATCTGGGCGACGAGACGCACGCGGGGACGGCTCCGGCGCACGTAGAGCGCACCAATCCCCTTGGGGCCGTAGATCTTGTGGGCGGTGAGGCTGGCGAGATCCACGTTCATCTTCCTCACGTCGAACGGCGTCTTGCCGATCCCCTGCACGGCGTCCGTGTGGAAGAGCACGCCCTTGGCGCGGGTGATCTTGCCGATCTCCTCGAGCGACTGGACGGTGCCGACCTCGTTGTTGGCGAGCATGACGCTCACGAGGATGGTGTCCCTCCGGATGGCCTGCTCCACCGCCGCCGGCTCCACGAGCCCGTCCTTCCCCACGGGCAGGTAGGTGACCGAGAACCCGTCCTTCTCGAGGCGCTTGCAGGAGTCGAGCACGGCCTTGTGCTCGATCGCCGAGGTGACAAGGTGCTTGCCCTTCGCGCCGTAGTACTCCGCGATCCCCTTGATCGCGAGGTTGTCGGCCTCGGTCGCGCCCGAGGTGAACACGATCTCTCTGCCCGACTCGGCGCCGATGAACCGGGCGATGGTCTCGCGCGAGGCCTCGATGGCGGCCTCGGCCTTCCACCCGAAGGCGTGGGTGCGGCTCGCCGCATTCCCGAAGTCGTCGGTGAAATACGGGAGCATCGCCTCGAGGACGCGCGGATCCACCCTCGTGGTCGAGTGGTTGTCCATGAAGATGGGGAGCTGGACGGCCATGATTCCTCAGTAGGCACGGACGCCGGCGACGAGCTCGGGGGCGTCACCCGGTTCCTTGTGACGGGCGCAGCATTGACAGCTCTCGGTGGAAAGCTCGGGCAGGCAAGAGGTGTCGCAGGTCGAAAGGTACTCCAGGCTCTCTGCGAGCTCCGCCTCGAGGAGCGTGAGCTCCCGGAGCTTCTCGCGGGCCTCGCGGAGCTTCTCCGTGAACACCTCGCGGAGACGCGCCGCCGCGAACATCGCCGAGTCCTGGCCGGCGTGGGAACGGACGAGGTCCTGGATCTCGGTGAGCGAGAGCCCGAGGCTCTGGAGTTTGGTTATCCACCGCACGCGGGCCACGCTGTCCACCGAGAAGAGCCGATAGCGACCCTTGGAGCGCTCGTGCGGTCGCAGAAGACCGAGATCCTCGTAGAGGTGGATGGCGCGCACGGTCTTGCCCGTGGCGCGGGCCAGGTCCCCGACCAAGAGGTACCCGTCCGTCCGAGCCGGTTCGGCCTCCACTGGTCGCTCCGTGCCCACCTCCCCCGGATGGATCGCGCCAGGAGGCGGGTCCCCGCTGAGGTCCAGGTGGCGGTGGGGCGTGGTGGTGGACATCGAGAGGTTGGAGCAATCCCCAGCACTTACCTCGCTCGGGCTCCGTCGGGCTGGGAACGGCTTCCGGGACGTGGTGCGCGCGGAGATTTCCGCAGGATTGGGGGCAACCGCCGGGCCAGGATCCGATTCGGTCGCCGGTATCAAACCCTTACGTATGGGTTAGAGTTGCGATGAGTGTATGGCCCAAGGTCACGTTGTCAACCCAAACCTTACGATGCGTCACTCCCCAAGAAGCGTAGGATGTCCGGGCATCTGCCTTGACGCCACCCTGCCGAGGGCTAGACTGCCCCTCCCCACTTTGCCGCGCGGTGGAGCAGCCAGGTAGCTCGTCGGGCTCATAACCCGAAGGTCGAAGGTTCAAATCCTTCCCGCGCAACCAAGCGAAATCAAACGGGAATCGGAGCGATCCGGTTCCCGTTTTTGCTTCGGTTTCGGGCCATTCTCGGGCCACTGAGCGGCGAACGACGGTCCCCCCAACCTTCACCTAAAAGCTGGGTGGCATCCCGCTGTGCCGGGTTCTCCGAGGATGGAGCCGTGGCACGACCAGTATAACACTACGAAAAGTGGCGGATCCGATGGGTGGACGCGGACGGCGTTCGGCGGAGCGCGGTCTTCGAGACGCACCGGGAGGCAGCCGTTGAGCTGAAGCGCCGGGAGCTGGAGGCCGAGGGGATCCGCGGGGGCACCATCGCGCGCCCGGCGGAGCCCCACACGTTCAACGAGCTCGCGGACTACTGGCTCGAGCAGCGCGCCCCGGGCAAGCGGAGCCGGAAGGACGACGTCTCCATCATCCGCAAGCACCTGCGGCCGGAGTTCGGCGAACTCGACCTCGATTCGATCGAGGTCGCCCGGATCGACGCCTACGTCACCACGCGGCGCGACCTCTCGAAGAAAACCGTTAACAACCACCTCACGCTCCTGAAGACCATGCTCGGCGTCGCCGTCGACCTCGGCTGGCTCTCCGCCGCGCCGCGCGTTCGCAAGCCACGGGTGCCGCTGTTTCAAACGGACTACCGCTATCTCCGAACCCAGGCAGAGATCGACCGGCTTCTCGACGCCGCGCGCCTCCACAGCGAGCAGACCGCGATCCTCTACGCCACGGCCGTCTACACCGGCCTGCGCAAGGGCGAGCTGGCGCGGCTTCAGTGGTCGGACGTGGACTTCGATCGTCGGCTCATCACCGTACAGCGGAGCTTCGACGGCCTCACGAAGGCGGAGCGCGTGCGCTGTGCCGATCCTCGATCCGCTCCTGCCACTACTTCGGCGGCTGCACCAGCTGAAGAAAAACGAATGGGTGTTCCTCAACGGCGACGACGGACCGCTCGATCGGTCGAGCCGGTTGTTCGAGGAGCGTCTTCATGCCGTGCTTCAGCAGGCGGGGTTCCCCCACGAGCGGCTGCGCGGGGTCACGAAGCCCTACGTTACGTTCCATGACCTTCGCCACACCTTCGCTTCGCATTGGGTGATGCGAGGGGGCGACATCTTCAAGCTGCAGAAGATCCTGGGCCACCAGAGCATCGACATGACGATGCGCTACGCGCACCTGGCGCCGGAAGCGTTCGCCGAGGACTACGGACGTTTTGGGCAACCCGCGCACGCGAAGCTGCGGTCCGTGGGGTAGGCGGTCACCGACTCCCCCAACGTCCGGGGGGAACGATGAGTGATTCAGAAGGCGAAATGCTCGGTAGGGAGGATCCATGCCGAGCACCAACGAAGACATCGACAGCAAGTACATCAACGCCTCGACCGCCGCCCGCAGGTACGGGCTCCCCATCGGGACCATCCACGCACTGGTCAGCCAGGGACGAATCCCCCACGTGCGGCTCGGGCCCCGCTTCGTAAGGTTCGAGGTTGCGGAGCTCGACGCATGGTTCGAGCAGCACCGGGTCCACGCAGGTACACGGCCCCCCCGCGTCAACCAGGCGCGCGCACCCGGCAGGCGGGGGCGCAAGTGACCGCGCCCAGGATCATCACGCTGCCCATCGCGGCCATCCGCCGCGACTTCGCCACGCAGCCGAGGGCACTGGTGTGGCCGGAGATGGTAGCGAGGTACGCGATGGCTCTCGCCACGGGAGCCACACTGCCGCCCGTCGATGTCGTCTATGACGGCGCCGAGTACTGGCTCGTCGATGGCTACCATCGCGTCGCGGCACACGAGGCTCGGGGGCACACCACGGTCGCGGTGCGGGGCCATCAGGGTACCCGCCGGGACGCGATCCTGTTCGCGGCTGGCGCGAACGCCACGCACGGGCTCCGCCGGGGTCGTCGCGATGCGCAGCGAGCAGTCCGGCTGCTGCTCCGCGATCCTGCATGGTCACTATGGAGCGACAGAGAGATTGCAGAGGTCGCCCGTGTCTCCCGCGCCTGCGTCGCGAGGGTCCGCCGTGCCGAGCTCCAAAGACAGGATCTCCCGCACTCCGTCGCGCCGACCAGCACTCGACCAGCGCTCGCCCGGACCGAATCAGAGCGCGGCAGGCGCCCGCAAAAACCCAAGGGGCGCACACGATGACCGTCGACCGCGGCGAGCTCGAGGTGTCACTGGCTCTCCAGCGCCGGTTCCTCGGGGTGGGGCCCGACGAGCCCCAGGAGGTGACGGCGTTCGTGCGCGGCCATCCGTGGGTCGGGTACGCTCACGATGAGGTCGAGCACATCGCGCTCCTCCGCCGCGCCCAGGCGACTCGAGGGTTCGAAGGCGCGTACCTCTTGGTCAACCCGATCGACCCCCGCATCGCAGACCGCTACGAACGTGGGTACTGGGGCGCTGCCCATGCTGGGCGCGCGTCGGACAAGGACGTGCTCGCCCGGCGCGCCATTTACGTGGACGTCGATCCTGTTCGCCCGAAGGGGATCAGCGCGACGGCCGACGAGCGCAGCGCGGCCCACGACGCCGCGCGCCAGATCCACCAATGGCTCGCCGATGTTCTTGGCCCGCGGTGTCTTGCGTTCGGCAGTTCGGGCAATGGCTACTTCATCCTTGTTGCGATCGTACTCGAGCCAATCGACGCCGTTCAGATCCCTCGCCTTCGGACTTTCCTAGAGCGCCTCCACCGTCGCTACGGTTCGGCGAGGGCCAAGGTTGACTCGACCGTCATCAACCCTGCCCGGCTCATGCCTGCGGGCGGCACGTGGAAACGCAAGGGCGCGGACACGCCTGAACGTCCACATCGCCTCACCTCCCTTGTGTGCAGGCCCGAAATCGATCGCGTGCCGCTGGCGGAGATCTGCTGATGAGCGCCTCGGATCGGCTGCGGGACGAACTCGGCGACCAGGCCGAAGCAGCGCCAAGCGACGCCACGTCCGGTCCTCCCCGTGACGGTCCCGCCCGCGCTCGATCGTCACGGCGGTCCACGTGGGACGCCGTCAACGCGATCGACACCCGGTCTGTCCTCGCGTGGCTCGAGATCGCAGTCGAGGAACGGGGGGAGAAGACGCTGGCCACCTGCCCGGGGTGTAGCGAGGCGGGCGCGCTCGTCTGTCGCGACGGGGGGCTGAAGTGCCTGCACGATCGCTGTAATGCGGCCGGTCCGCGCTCGTGCCCGGGGTTCCGCTCAAACGTCGACCTGGTGATGACCGCCAGAGGTTACACGACCCCCGCGCAGGCAGCACGCGAGCTCGCTGACCACTTCGGGGTCGACCAGCCCCCACATGCGCACCAAGAACAAGCTGACCACGGCGACCCCTGGAACATCGCCGACGCCGACGAGGTCTTTCTCTCCGACGTCCCCGATACCTCGTGGATCATCCGCGATCTCGAACTGGGGCCTGGCCGCCCCTGTATGTTCTGGGGGGCACCAAGTAGCGGGAAGACATCCGTGGCGCAGGAAGCTGGGATCGCGGTCGCGACCGGTTCGACGGCGCTCGGCCGGTTCGGAGCGCGCCACGGACGAGTACTCCACTTGTCGTACGACGTCGGACGCGCTGCCGTCTTCTTCCGGTATCGACAGCTGGCAAACGGCCGGGGGCTAACGATGGCAGAACTGCGCGACAGGCTCGTCGTGGGGATCTTTCCACGCGTGTACCTGAACAGCGAGGGGGCTGAGGAACGCCTGTTGGAGCGCTGTCGAGGGTTTGATTTCGTTATCCTCGACTCCTTCCGCGACGCCATCCCCGGTGAGAAGGAGGATGATTCCGCCGTCGTGCGGTTTCTGCGCATCCTCGCGCGCATCAGCGACGCGCTCGACACGACCTTCCTAGTGCTGCACCATACCCGCAAGAGCGACGATTCGATCTCCCTCCTGTCGGGCCGTGGATCGATCGCCATCGCCGCCGCCGCCGGCACCATCTGGGGCATCGAGGGCAACGGCACGGGACCCCGCGACATGCGGTGCATTCGGCGCCACGACGCGAGCCTGGATCGGCCGATGGATCCCTTCTCGGTTCATCGGGTCGTCGTCGGTGGCGTCGAGGAGGGCTTCGTAGCCCGTGGGCGTTCCGCCTTCCAACTCCAAGCTCGCCGCCAAGACGAACGCGAAGCCTTCTTCGACGCAGTCGAACAGAACTCCCGGACCAACGCCGCGGCGATTGCCCGAATCGCCGAAGTCGTGCGGCTGAAACCGGGATCGTCCCAGAACTACCTCGTGACGGCCCTACGGGGGACGAAGCTGGCGACAGGCGGTGACGCCGGGATCCGTCGTTTGATCGCGACAGCGATCGAGCATAGAGACATCCATGCGCGGCGCGGGCCGCGCAACTCGCTCCTGCACTACGCTGGGCCGGGCCAGGACGAGCAGACGACCGAGGCACGCGAACCTGCGGCGGAAGCAGGACAGCCTGGCTCATCGACCGTGGCCGCCGCCGCCCCACCTAAGGGTGGGGGCGGCGTGCCGCGGTCGCACGGTAGGTCGACCACTTCGGAGCGCTGCAACTCGGCGCGCGACGGTTCTGCCGCAGTCGCTGCCGAGGTCAACGCCGAAGTCGTCGACCGCAGCAAGGGAGATGAACCGAATCTCAGCTCTGCCGAAGTCACCGGTCAGTCAGCCAGCGAAGACGAGGAGGAAACCTAGGTGCCCCGCCGCACGAACCAGCCGCGAGTCCGCCTGATCCGCGTTCTGCTGACGGAGCCCGAATGGCGGGAGCTCCGCCGCCTCTGCCTGGCGGAGCGGTCGGACGTGAGCAGCTTGGTCCGGCGACGCGTCTTCGAGCAGGCGAAGCATGGCCATGCGAACGATCGTTGCGTGGACCACCGTAACGGCATCCCGGAGGTTGAAGATGTTCGATCGAGATGCCGTAGAGGAGTTCTTCCGTGATCGCGGAAACGCGGGCGTGGCGAGCAACACGGAGCTCGCCTTGTTGCTCGACGTCACGGAGGGAACAGTGCGTGCGGTCGGCCGGAGGCTCGAGGTTCGGCGCCTTGGGTCCACGATGGCCTGGACGAAGGACGACGCCCTCGAGCTCGTGGATGAGCTGGAGGCCGCCTCCGAAGGGGATGAGGAAGACTCCGACGAGGACGATCCCGACGAGGACGATCCCGACGAGGACGATCCCGACGAGGGCGACCCCGACGAGGACGATCCCGACGAGGACGATCCCGACGAGGACGACCCCGACGAGGACGACCCCGACGAGGACGACCCCGACGAAGACGACCCCGACGAAGACGACCCCGACGAGGACGATCCCGACGAGGACGAGTGTTGACGATTGAAGCGGCGGGAAGAAACGTTCTACGTCTGGCCACCGCGATCTAGGACCTCGCAGCGCGAGGTTCTGGCGAGCTCGCTCGCCAGGACGCGAGGCACACCTGAGCTTTGGGTCACGGTGTTCGTACACGACGACGCAGCCACCGGCGCCACATCTCCTGAACGTCCTTGCGCAGCTCGCTCGACGGGACGTGCTGTCGCGCCACGGAGGAGACGAGGACGGCGTTCCCCATCGGCCACAGCACTCGCCGGTGCTCTCCGCTTCGCGGCTGCGCGTCGGCGGCCTCCCCCTGCGGGCTGCGCGCAATTGAAGGAGGCGGGGACGGCGCCTCCGCGGGGACTGTCGAATCCCGGGCGCTGGCGCGCTGAGCGCCGGGAATGGCCGGGAGGTCCTCGCGGGCGGCCGCGTCACCGTGGGGCTGGGTAGTGGCCGCCGGTCGTGGCAGACTGGAGCCTCTCGCCGGCCAGATGGAGCGCCGCCGCAGCGGATCGGCGAACGTTGGGCGGACAAAATGCTGCTGGATGTTGAACTCCTGAGAGAAGTAGACGAGGGCCTGCCACATGACGAGCCCCCCGAGGTCCTGTGGCACTACACGAGCGTGTCCGGTGCCAGGGACATCCTTCAGAGTCGTTCGCTGAGGCTCGGCTGCCATGCATTCATGAACGACCCTGCCGAAGGAACGGTCGCCGGGTCGATTGTTTCTGAGTCTTGGGCCCGACTTTGTCAGCTTCTCGCGAGTCGGGCCGCCGCCCAAGCGTGAATTGCGCGGGATCCGCCGCGCCGAGCTCGAAATTCCTAG
>JAFGBI010000405.1 GCA_016933275.1 Polyangiaceae bacterium
AGAGGCAGCGCTGGAAACGCGTCCTCGCCTCGCACAAACGCGTTTCCAGCGCTGCCGTTGCTGTTGGCAACCGGATCGGTGCTCTAGCCGTTCTCGCGCAGCCGAGCGAGCGTCTCCGCGACCTCCCAAGTCGAGGTGAAGCGATCCTGCGGGCGCTTGGCCAGCATGCGGAGGATCACGGCCTCGAGCAGCGGAGGTAGCGCGGGGTTGAGCTCCCGCGGCGGCGTCGGTTGGCGCTCGATGTGCGCCATCAGCACCGCCATCATCTGGTCGCTGGCGAAGGGCACGCAGCCGGTGAACATCTGGTACGCGACGCAGCCGAGCGAGTACTGATCCGCAGGTGGACCGACGAGCGAGAAGTTGTTGATCTGCTCGGGCGCCATGTACTCCGGGGTGCCCGCGAGCGTCCCGATCTGGGTCTTCCCCGGCTGGTAGGTGCTCTTCGCGATACCGAAATCCATCACCTTCACCACGCCGTCCTCGGTGACGAAGAGGTTCTCGGGCTTCACGTCACGATGAACCACTCCCTCCTCGTGGGCAGCGTGCAGCCCCGTGGCGGCTTGGATCAAGCATTCGATCCCCCAGCTCGTCTCGACCGGGTCGCCGAGGAGCTGATCGAGGCTGTAGCCTCGGAGAAGCTCCATCGTAAAATACCGTTGGCCGGCGAAGACCCCGATGTCGTAGACCTGGATGATGTTGGGGTGCCGAAGCTTTCGGCAGAGCTTGAGCTCGAGCCTGAAGCGCTCCACGGCTTCCTGCTGGTAGGTCCCTGGCATGAGCTGGCCCGCGAACACCTTCAGCGCCACCTGCTCGTCCAGCTCCAAATCGTGCACGCTGTAGACGGTCGCCATGCCCCCGCGCCCGATCTGCTCGTCGACCCGGAAACGATTGGCCACGACCATGCCTGGAGCGAGCTCCTCGCTCATGATGGTGGAGACCGGTGGCACGGTCGGCCCCGTACCTTCGAGGAAGCCTCCCGCGACCGAGACCGTGTGCTGCTCCGCGGGGCCGAGGATCTGCTGAAGGTGCGAGATCGCGTCGGCGTGGTCGGGGATGCGGCGGAGGACGGCACGCAGCACCGTCTCGGCCGCTCGCTCTCCCGCCCGTGCAGCGACGATGGCCGCGAAACGCACGAAGAGCTCGGCTTGCTCTCGGTCGGCGGGGCCAGCGACCATCCAATCCCGTAGGAACCGGAGATGGTGCGGCTCGCAAACCGCTCGTCGGCAAAGCACCCGCACCGCCGTCCGCGCGGCCACGTGGTACTGCGGATCGCCCGGGGCAACCCGGGTGATGTGCGCGAGGGCCGCGTCGAGCTCCCCCGCCTTGATGAGGCAGACCGACGCTTCGTAAAAGAGCCCATGCTCGGCCAGCCGTGCCGCAGCGGCCGCCGGCTGCCCGTCCTCCACCAACGCCTGCGCGTCCGCCAACAGCACCGACCGTCGGGGCGGCGCCTCGCCAACGCTGGGCGTCCCCGCCGGGGGTGGGGGCCCCCGGGTGGGGCCAAGGACCGTACCTGAGAGCGGCTCGACGTTCCCACGCACCGTGGGCGGGGCATCGTCCTCTTCGTCGGCGCCGGGGGTGGCGCTGCTCGGTCCCACCTCGGACAGCGCGCGGCTGGTGCGCGACATCGCCGCCCGCTCCCCCTCACCCAGCGCCTCGAACAGATCCGCTGCGAGGTCGTGGTCCCCAGACTTCTCGAGGTAGGTCGCCGCGATGCTCACGAGCCGTCGCGCCTCGACCCCCAGCCCGGACACCGTTGCCGCCGATACCCCGAGCTCGTCCAGGACCAGCCCGGCCGCCTCGGCGTGACGGCCCTGCATCGCCAACATGAGCGCTCGATGCCGGAGCGCGCCGAGGTTGCGGTGGCGCGTCACCCGAGTGACCGGGCGTCCCGAAGCACCGAGTTTGGGATCGTCACTCATGCCGCGGGACATCGGTCGGGTACCGTCGGATCACCAACCCTAGCACAAATGCACAGCCGCCCTGCGGGTCTGGGTATAATCCGTGGCGGCCTGCCCCGAACCCCCGGAGCTCCGGCCGGATCCCATGCACGACGACGACGACCGGTTCACTGCGTTGACGGAGGTCTTCGCCTCGGGACGCCGACTCGCAGAGGAACTCCACGAGGAGAATCTACGCCTTCGCGCGCGCATTGCCCAGCTCGAGGCCGCGATCGAGCGAAGCTCCTCTTCCGAGACCGGGGCGCTGGCGTTGACCGCCGCCACCGAGCGGCAGACCAACAGCGAGATCCCCGAACCCGTGGTCAAGCTGGCGGAGCTCGAGCTCCACCACCAGGAGCTCCTCCAGGACCATGCGGACCTCGAACGTCAGAACTCGAACTACCTCAGCCTGTACGTCGCGTCGTCACAGATCCACGCCACCCTGGTCTTCGAGGAGGTGCTCCGCAACATCAAGGAGATCCTCATCAACCTCGTCGGCGCCGACATCTTCGCCATCTACGTCTACGAGGATTCAGGGCGACGATTCCGGCGGGCAGCCCTCGATGGGAATCTCGACCCTGCCGACGAGATCATCCCGTTCGGAGACAACCTGGTGTCGCAGATCGTACGGTCCGGATCGCTGTGCCTCCAGGTCCCCGACGCCGACCTGCCGAGTGGCCAGCAGCCGATCGCCATCCTCCCTCTGATGATCGGCTCGCAGCCCATCGGGGTGGTCATCGTCTTTCGCCTCCTCGTCCAGAAGGAGACCTTCGACGCCTTCGACCTGGAGCTCTTCGACCTGCTGGCGGCACACGCGGCGACGGCCCTGATGTCGAGCTTCAAGTATCAACGCCTCGAACGCAAGGTCCTCACCCTGCAGGGTCTCCTCGACCTTTTCAAGACGGGCGTCTCCGATGACGACCGGTGAGGCTAGCTCGATCAGCGGCACGCTCGCCGATGTCACCCTGGCGGACGTGCTCCAGGTCCTCGGGGTCACCGAAAAGAGCGGCGCCTTGGTCGTGGACCATTCGGAGGAGCGAGCATCGATCACCTTCCGCGGGGGACGGATCGTCACGGCGCAGCTCGATCCCCCTCGATACCACCTCGCGAGCTACTTCTTGGATCGTGGATGGATCGATTTCGAAACCCTCCATGATGCGCTCCGGCGACAGGCGAGCAGCGACCACCACGAGCTCATCGGGCAGATCCTCGTCGAGCTGGGCGCGCTGACCCCTGCCAAGCTCGCCGCAGGTCTAGAGTACCAGATCCGCGCGGTGTTGTCGGAGGTCTTCGGCTGGTCCTTCGGGGCCTTCGAGTTCACGGACGGCGCGATGCCCGCCGCGGGCGAATACGACTACGAGGGCATCCGGGTCGACGATGCCGAGCTCCGCCTCGCCGTGACTTCCGCGACCAGACCCTCGAACGCATCCCCTGGCGAGTCGTCATGCGGTCCCTCCCCGGCGATCGGTATCCCTTCAGGCGACGCTTCGTGGCTCGCCAAGCCGCGCCTGGCCCTGATCGCCACCGACGATCTGCTCATCCGGCACGGTCTCGAGCTGCGCCTGCGCTCGGAGGGCTTCGCCCTGTTGACAGTGCCGGGCCTCGAAGGGGTGGGGCCGCTGCTCCTCGCGAGCGATGATCCCGAGCCCTCGCTGGTGGTCGACCTCGATCTGGTGGCCCGCACCCGCACCCAAGCGCTCCAAGCCTTCCACCGCTTGCGCCGGCTCCGCCGTCAATGGCCGAACCTACAGCTCGTGACCTTCGGACGCCAGGTGCCGGAGTCCTTCTATCAGTTCGTCTTGAGATCGGGGATCACGTTCCACGTGCCCCGCACGCCCACCCACGCGGAGAACGATATCCGTATCGTGCGCGATTTCATCGAGGTCCTCGCCCAGAAGCTCTTCGAGGGTCCGAACGCCTCGACCGAGGAGCCTCTGCCGCGCTCTTCGTCGCGGACCCCCCGCCACGGCTGAACCGCCACCCGATCACTCGTAGGGCGTGCCCTCGGGCGGTGTGGGCATGAGCGGCTCAGGCTCGGAGGGCGGGGAGACGTCTGGCGGGGGGGAGATCGACCCCGCTGCCGGCGCCTCGACAGGCGGTGTTGCCGGTGCTGCCGGCGCGGCGGGCTCCGTCGGAGGCTCGGGGAGGCTCGGCGGGGGTTCCGGACGGCGGGGGCGGCGCGGCGCCCGAGGCGGCGGCGCAGCGGTGGCCCTCGCCGACACCGCCCGCTCGAGCGAGGGAACCGCGCTCGGGGCAGGCAGAACAGCGGACGCCGCTGGAACGGCAGTCCCTTCGGGCCGAGCCGGAGGCTCGCGGGGTGGCTCCGCCGACGAGGACTCGGCAGCGGACGTCGCCACCAGCTGGTTGGCGGTACCGGCGGGCTCTCCGGCCCCGACCTCGAGGTAGCGCAGCATGGTCCATGACACGACCACGAATGCCGCCAAGAAGCTCAATGGACCGAGGACGAGTGCGATCGGGAAGCGCCGGCGCCGTGTTGGCCGCGCGGCTTGCTCCGGTGATGGCGCGATCCCCGACGAGGACCCCTCCTCGTCCCTTCGTCGAGCGGTCGCCGCCTCCCCGGCGAGGCTCGCGGAAGGCTCGCGGCCTCGAGCAACGCCCGCCTCGATCATCGACCTAGCCTCCCCCGGCCCGTCCAGAGGAGAGCTGTCGCTATCGCGGGATCCCCAGGTTCCGGCAAGGGACTCCGAGGGGATGGGCGGTTCGGCCCCGACGGCGGCGGGAGGATCCCCGTCCCCCGTTTCGCTCGAAGGCGCATCGGAAGCCAGGGCACCCAGCAGCCCCACCTCGACGGTATCCCGTTGGCTCTCGGGGGGACGCTCCGAAGGCCTGGCCGCTGGAATCGGGGCCGAGGTCTCCCACTTCGGGGCCGGGGACGACTCGCGGACGGCGATCGGCGCCGGACCTGGGACGCCAGTTGCCGGAGGCTGCCCGCCCCCATCGACCGCGCCAACCGGCATCGCCGTCTCGACCTCCGCGAGATCGCCGTCTGGCCTCGGCTCGGGATGCGATGCCACGGACGAGACGGCCGACCGCGGGATGGCCACGGCCCGTCCGACATGAGGGCGTGGGGGCAAGGGTTGAACCAGGATCGGCTCCGCGTCGCCTCCCCCCCGGGGCTTCTCGCGCGAGGCTGTACCTCGCTGGTGGGCCAGATCCCGAGCGCCAACGCGAGCGGGCGGTCGAACCTCCCGCGGGGATGGCGCCGGTCCCTTCCGCACCCGATCGGCAGGGACGGCAGGCTCCCGAGCCTTTCCGCCGACCGCACCGTGCAGGTCCCCACGGACGGTTGCCGAGGTGGCTGGTCCCGGCCGACTCGGGCGGGTTGGCTCGGCCACGAGCGCGCGAGGGGACCGCGCGGGTGCTGCCGGCGGGGGGGGCCTCGGGTAGACCCTTGCTCGCTCGGGCTCCCGCATCACGGGTGCGCCCTTCGCCACGGCGACCTCAGCGCTGGATGCTTGGCTCCCGGTTGGCGCCACGATCGGTGCCACGATCGGTGGTTCGTGAGCGAGCTCCCAGCCCCCATCGTCCAGGGCCTCGGCGTTCGAGGCCTCGGCAACCCCCACCCCCGCCGGCTGGGGTGGCCTTGGTGCATCCCCAGCGGTCACCGGGAACGCCCGCGCCCCGTCGGGTTGCCGCGCCTCCGCGGTGGGTCGAGGCAAGGTGTTGGGTGGACGGCTCGCCACCTCGCCACCCAGCGCCTCGCGTCGCCCCGCCAAGGCGGGGCCGGCCAGCTCCTCGACCAGCGCAGCGACCGCGGACACCGGCGCGAGCTCCACCCCGCGGGACAGGGCGGCCAGGAAGGCCGCCAACGATGGGGATCGGTCCGCCGGATCGCGCGCCAGGGCACCCAACAACGCGCGCGCAGCAGCAGGGTCGGCGCTCGCCGGCGGGGTCACCGCTGCCTGCCGGACCCGCTGCCACACGGCCGCTTGGTTGCCACCGCCGAAGAGGGTTTCGTTGGCGAGCATCTCCCACCAGAGCACCCCCAGGCCAAAGACGACAGATCGCTCGTCCGCCACACCAGGGGGCCCGAGCTGCTCGGGCGAACGATACGCCATGAGCTCTGCGTGACGGGGCGGTCGCTGCAGGGTTGCCAGTGCGAGATCGGACACGAAACACCGCCCATCCGGGGCGACCGCCAGACAATCCGGACCGATCCCCACCAGCGCTCGGCCAAGGCCGGCATCATCGAGGGCGCTCCCGAGCTCGATGAGCGAGGTCGCGAGGTCGAACACGATCCGCGCCGCCACGGCGGGAGGAAACGCCTGGTGGCGCGAGCGTGCCGCCGCGGCGAGGCGCCGCAGGTCCTCTCCCTCCGAGTAACCGCTGGCGATGACCAAGCTGGTGCCCAGCCGGGCTTCGATGACCGGCAGCCCCCTCGGGTGCTGGAAGGCGACCATCTCGTTCGCCGCCTCCCGCAGTGCCTGGAGGGTGGCATCGTCGTGATCGCTCCCCTTCTCCACTCGACGCACCGCGACGAGCCGACCGCGATCGGACCCCAGCGCGACGCGACCGGCATAGAGGGTGCCGATCGCCGATTCACCCACCTCGACCAGTAGCTCGTAGCGTCCCAATCGGTTTCCCGCGGTTGGGCGCTGGCTCGTCCTGTCCGATCCCGACGACACGCAAGCCCGATCCTACGCCGAACTCGAGCACGGGCGCAGAAAAACGGCGAGCACCGCGGTCCCGGCCAGGATAACCTCGCTATCCGGGCAGCACCCCGACTGCTCCAGGGTCGGCCCCGCGGCAGCCCGAACAGGCCCTCGCCTCGCAGGCAACCGTTGGGGAGACCACAGGCAGCACGCTCGCGCGGACCATCCCGGCCCGCGTCACCGGCCTGACGTCCCGGTCGCAGATCTGATGGACGTCGTAGGCGAACCGGTCGAGCAGCTCGCTGTCGATGGGATCACCGTTCACCCCGACGGCCAGGTACGGGAACGGGCTCGTCTCGACGACCTTCCCGTACTGGGCCTCGGCCACCTTGCACGGCATACACTCGTGGGGCCCCACGATCACCGCCCCATGGATACGGCCCGTGCGGTACTCGTGCAGCGGTCCGCCGAGGGTGAGCGTCGCCTCGCCCTCGAGCCGGGGATCGACGAAGGGACGGGCCGCATCGAGCGTCTCCTCCACGGTCGTCCGGGGGCCCCACCCGAGAGCGCGTGCCGCGATGCCATGGAGGACATGGGAGGATACCCGCTGGATCAACCCCTTCACGGGCGTCGCGAGCGGGTGGTCACCCAGGGTCGGGGTTCCGGCGGCCACCCGTTCTTCACCGAGGAAGGTCGTGTACTCCAACCATTCCGTGAACGGGGCGAACCGAACGCGCAACCCTCGGGCCTCGAGCTTGCGGACGAGGTGGTCATTGGCGAACGGGTCGAGGCGCACGTAGATCTCCCCGACCACGGCGACCGTCGGCGCGTGGCGACCAGGATCCACCTGCGCCGCAAATGCTGCCGCCGCGCGTCGCAGCAGGGCGCGGGTGCCCCACATCCCCGTGGCGAGCTGCCCGAGCGCGTGGGTGAGCGAACCGGCAGGTCGCGTGTCCATCAACGCGCAGAGCTCCACGAAGGACCGCTGGAACAGGACATCGGCGACCCCGGGCTCGCGCTCCACCGGCCGCACGTAGAGGAGCATCGCTTCCAAGAGGTCATGAACCGCAAAGCCAATCCAGAGTTTGGCCGAGAAGCCCGCGCTCATCCCCGCGAAGTAGTCGGTCTCGTCGGGAGAGACCAGACCAACTCGCTCAGCGAGCCCCAAACGCTCCAGGGTAAGCTTGTGGAGCGAGCCGTAGACGCCAAACCGGCAAGGACCATGCGTCGTCGGCATGAAGAACGTCACCGGCTCCGCCGGGCTCTCGAGGGAACGGACCCGATTCAGCATCGCGCCGAGGGTGATCATCATCGGGACGCACTCCTTGCCGGAGGTGTGCTGGCGCCCCACCCTGACGTCCTCTCGCGTCGTCAGCGGCAACGCTTCGGCCCGGTAGCCCTCGGCCCGAAGCGCGGCCGCGGCCACCTCGGCGTTCTCGCTCATGCGCGGGATGAGCACCCGCGCGCGGCGCTCTTGGGTCTGTGCCCAATCCACTCGCCGCGCATCGAGGGCCGAGAAGTCTGTCGCGGGCTCCCTCCGTGACGCTCCGCTCTTGAGATCCCCATCGACACAGTAGAGGAATGCTTCGAGCCGGGTCTTGGTCCCGGCGTCCCCCGAATGGCCATCCGTCTCGATGATGGTGAAGGGCTTGCCCTGCATCGCATAGGCGAAGAAATGCAGGCCGAAACTGTCGGGACCGCAGGCGTAGTTGCTGCAGAACACCGAGTAGACGCCCGGCGTTCGGCGAACGACGTGGGCCGCCTGCAGGTTCCGCTGGGTGTAGCCCCAGTACTGGCTCGGCAGCGACGGCGTCGGCTCGTCGATGGGGTAGCAGTCGAGCGGGATCGCCAGCGCACCGAGCGAGCGAAGGAGGTTCGGGACGTTCGAGTTCAGAACGTCGTTGTAGACGGTGTACGGACGACCCTGCACGACCACGGGAACCACCCCCGTCTCAGCGCAGCGAAGGAGCGCCGTCCGCCCAAGCTCCCGGCAGTCCCGTTCGAACCCCTCCTGTGCGGCGACGGCACCGCCGAGGGCGGCCTCGAACTCTGCCCCTCGGCCGAGCTCCTCGGCGATCGCTCGCATCGACGCCGCGAACCTTTTGCCCTGATACCCCCCAGCGTCGAAATCGACCACCGACCGGAGGACGCGCGGCCCGCGCGGCGGGAGGACGCCGCCGACGATGTCCGGGCTACCGAGGACGATCGGACACAGCTCGCCGTAGTCGGCGTCGTCGACGCGCGGGATCGACCGCACCAGGGGCAGGAAGAGGATGTCGGGACGGGCATCGACGAGGGAGAAGACCACCCCGTGGAAGAGCTGCATCGGCGCGCAATAGGGAACGCGCCCACCTTCGATCCCCCGCTTGAGCAACGCTGCGCCCGCCCGCCGCGCCACTTCGATGCGGAACCCCAGCCCCGCGAAGAAGGCAGCGAAGAGCGGGGTGTGGCCCTTGAGGACGAACTCGTCGCTGAAGGCGATCACCGGCGCGCCCGGGTGGGGAGGCTGAGCCGCCAGCACCGCGTCCACGAGGCGCTCTCGGTCCCGGAAGGGATCGGGCATGCCATCGGGGAGCCGCCTCCGCCCGGAGCCGCGGTCGTACTTCGAGCAGCTGCCGCCCCAGAGGAACCGCTGCTCCAGCCCGTTCACCTCGGTCACCAGGCGGTCGATGCGGCAGCGGTTCCCTGGCTCACCGCAACCCTCGACCGACCGGCAGACGAACGTGTCGCGGGCGCGCACGCGGGCACCGAGAAACACCGTGGGATCCAGGGGCGCCGCGCTCCGCGACGCGATGCCCTCGTCCCGCGCGAGCAGGGCGATCCCCAGCGCGCCGATGGTGCCGGGGTTCGGGGGAACCACCACCGTCGCCCCCGTCTGCCGCGCCACGGCGGCCGCGAGGGCATCCGAGCTGAATGGCATCCCCTGACAGAAGATGCGGCGTCCCACGGTCCGGGACCCCTTGACCCGGTTGAGGTAGTTCTGGATCACGGAGTCGAACAGGCCCGCGATGATCGCGTCCCGGTCGATGCCCTGGGTGATCGCCTCGTCCATCACCTCCGCCATGAACACGGAGCAGTGCTGACCGAGCGACACGCCCGCGCCGGCGCGGAGGGCCCGCTCGCCGAGCTCCCGGGGATCGCCTCCATCGAGCTTGGCCCCCTGTTCGGCGATGAAGGAGCCGGTGCCCGCGCTGCACGCCTCGTTCATGGCGGCATCGGTGACCCGGCCCGCCTCCAGCCGGATGTACTTCGCGTCCTGCCCGCCGATCTCGAAGATGGTGTCCACCTCGGGATCGAACTCCACCGCTCCCCTCGCGTGGGCGGCGATCTCGTTTAGCACGAAGACCCCGACGGGGCCGTACGCGGTGCGGAGGAGCGAGCCTACAATCTCACGGCCCGACCCGGTGACCCCGAAGCCGCGGACCACCCCCCGCCCGCCGACCTCCTGCTGCCACCGCTCGAGCAACCGCTGCGCAGCACGGACCGGAGCTCCCTCCGTCGCGAGGTACGCCTCCCAGAGCCCGCTGCCGGTGACCGCGTCCACGGCCACCGCCTTCGAGCCCGTGGATCCGATGTCGAGCCCGACCAGCACCTCGCGTGGCGAAGCCCAGTCGGTGGCCCGCTCCCATCGCGCGAGGCGCCTCACGCGGGCGAGCGCCCCCGAGAGCGGGGGGACGCGCTCGATCTCCGCCGACACCACGTTGACCAGGAGGGCCTCCAGCGATCCGGGCGGGGCCGCCGCGGGAGCCTCGAGCGCGTGCGTCGCCGCCCCCACCGCCTCCAGGAATCCGTCGTCAGGGCGCGGCGCCACGAGCTCCATCCCCCGTTCGGCGAGCCACTTGCCGATGGTCCGGCGGATGCGGGCGGAGCGGGCGACCCCACCCACGAGCACCACGCGCCGCGGCGCGAGGCGCGGTCGCACGAGGGTGACGACGTTCTCGGCCACGGCATCGTAGAGCCCCGCGAGGATTCGACTCCGCGACTCACCCTGGTTGGCGAGGTGGGTCATGTCCGTCTTCAGAATGACCGGACACCGCCCCGAGAGCGGCGCCGGGCGCGGCTCGTGATCGCAGAGCTCCGAGGCGGCTTCGATGGAGAGCCCGAACCGTTCCACGAGCTGGGTGAGGAAGTTCCCCGTGCCCTGCGAGCACCGCGAGTTCTGCTGGAACCATTCGACCCCCCCCGGCAAGACCTCCAGCACCATGAAGCCGTGGGCGCCGATCCCGATGACGGTCACCGCATCCAGCTCGCCGTGGAGGGCGCGCACCCCGCGCCGGAGCGCGCCCTTGGTCGGCACCTGTGGTGCAGCGACCACGCGACCGAGGCGCCCCGTCACCGCGAGGCTTGCCACGCGCCCAAGGTCCACACCATCGAAGGCCGCGCGCAGCGCGGAGTGCGGATCCTTGTGATGGTCGACTCGGCGCCGGATGACGACCTCGAACGCGCCATTGCCTCGGCGGAGCGCGACCAGCTTGACGCTCTCCGCCCCCACGTCGATCCCGAGCACCTGGTCACGCATGGCCGGTTCATACCATGACACCAGTGTCAGTCACGCCCACTATCCACTCGAGCAGCGGGCCAGAAGCGCAGCGCGGAAGGGATGACGGCCGCGTCAGCTCGCACCGCGCGACCCGACCGAGAGCGAGGCGGCCCCCAGAACCGTTCTACTTTCGAGCAGTTCCGCCGTGGGCTGGGCGCGGAGGGATCCGGAGCTCCTGACCGGGACGGATCGGCTGGTGCCGGTCGAGGTGGTTCGCGGCGCAGAGGGCCGCGACGGTGACCCCGTACCGGGCCGCGATGCCGCTCAAGGTCTGCCCCGGAGCGACGGTGTGCACCCGCGACCCAGCCGATGCCGCCGCCCCGGGCGACCTCGCAGGCGCCTCCTTCGAGCCCGCCGTGGGGGCGGCGGACGGCGACGGGACAACGAGCTCTCGGCCGATCCGCAGGGGCGTCGTTCGATCGAGGTGGTTTCGGTCACGGATGGCGTCCACGGGGACGTGGTAGCGAGCCGAGAGCCCGCTCAGGGTGTCCCCGGCGTCCACCACGTGGACCTTCTCGCCGAGCCCCGCCTTGGCCCGAGTCGCGCCCGTCGTCGGAGACGGGCTCGGAGGCGGCAAGGTGACCGTGCCGCCTCCGTGGCTCTTGCAGCACCGAAAGCCGATCGAGTAGTCGTGGTAGAAGGTGGAGTGGGCGGTCGTCTGGTAGTCGCACCCTTCGCCGTTGATCCTGGTGTCGAGGTAGTACCCGCCCCGAAAGGTCCCGCCCGACGCCGCGGTCCACTCGTGCAGGTTGCCGACCATGTCGTAGATCCCGAACCCGTTGCGGCAGCGCGCAAACGCCCCCGTGCGCGCCACGGTCCCCGGGATCCGATTCAGGCGCGAGTCGTTCATCGCCTCCATCCCGAAGGTCGCCTCCGAGTCGTCGCGCCCGTGGAGCCGACGCAGCGGGGAGACCCCCGCGTCGTTACACCGACCGGCTTGGTGCTCGTCACCATACGGGTACCGGGTGGGGACGCGCCCCTTGCACGCCAGGACCCACTCGGCGTCCGTGCAGAGCCGCTTCCCGGCAGCTGCGCAGGCGGCCGCAGCGTCGACCTGCGAGATGTACGCCTGCGGCACGACCCCGCTGCGGCTGCGGGCGCGGATCGCCTGCCCCGGCTCGGGCGAGAGGTACGGCGACTGCTTGCCCACGGTACGGCCGCGCGCGTCCACGAGATCGACCGACGCCTCGTAGCGGTCGATGCAAAACCGTCCCCTCACGTCCGCCATGCCAGCGGGACAGCCCTCGGCCGCCGCGGAGGGCACCTCGGATGCTCCGACCCCGAGGCCCCCGACGAGGAGCCCGAGGCCCGCCCAGCCGCCCGCCGTCCTCCGCCGCCCGACCATGTTCCTAGCTGTGCCCTGGCTCGTCCCTCGACAACCCGCCGACCCTACCGGACCAGGCCCACCCACGCAAAGAACGAACCCGCGCGCTGGCGCGCCGGTTCCCCGCCCCGACGAATGCCGATCTGTCGGCCACCGCCGAGATCGGCTACCGTAGAGCCGATGTCGCTCGGCTCCCCGCTGCCGCGCCCACGGTGGCTCGCCCTCGCCGGATGCTGGGCTGCCCTGCCGTGCCTTGGTGGTTCGTGCGACGAGCACGGAGCCGCCACCTGCCGGACGGACTGTGTCGGCAGCGGTCGCTGCACGCTCTCCAAAGGCTTGTGCATCGCCACCGAACGCGCGGACTGCGAGCGGTCCCGCGGGTGCGCCGAGCAGGGGCAATGCTCCCTGGTCGAGGGGCAATGCCTCGCCACCGACGCCACCTGCGCCAAGCTCCCGGCCTGCGCTCAGCAGGGGCTCTGCCAGGCGAGCGGCGGGCTCTGCGTGGCCGCCACCAACGCGGACTGCGCGAAGTCCAAGCAATGTCGCGACGAGGGGCGGTGCACGGCAGTGCAAGGGCGCTGCCTCCCGCGTGGCGACGATTGCGCCCGCTCCACGCCCTGTCTCGAGTACGCCCGCTGCACGGTCGAGGGCGAGCACTGCGTCACTCGCTCCGCCACCGACTGCAAGCGGTCGAAGATGTGCAAGATGCAGGGCTACTGCCAGTTCGTGGATGGCAAGTGCGTCATCCTCTCCAGCGACGACTGCAAGCAGACCGAACCCTGCCGCAAGCTCGGCCGCTGCACCTACGTCAAGGAGCAGGTCGGCGGGAACGAGTCGTACCTCCGCAAGGGCTGCGTCGTGGGTTCCGACGCGGACTGCCGCCGCTCGGAGGGCTGTCGCCAGCATGGCACCTGCTGGCGCAAGAGAGACGAGTGCGCGACCCGGTGAGCGAACCCGCCGCGCCGCGCGTCCCGCCAGGGTGAGCGACGCGCGCGATCGCGCCCGTCGCTCACTCACCCCGGTTGCTTCACATCGACGGTCCTCGCCACCGCGAATCGCCGAAGCGACCCGCGGCGGCCGGGAACGCTGGGGCTATTGCATCAGTCCGCCCCGTCGCAGACAACGCCGCTGCCCCCGTCCTGCCTCGACACGGCGGCATCGGTGCACATCTCGGGCTCACCCTGCCACGCCGTGTCGCACGAGGACCCGCTGGCGCAGAGGGCAGGATTCGCCTCGTCGGTGGGATCGATGCAGCTTTCGCCCGGGCCAGCCTTCGCGATGCACTCGCCCTCGAAGCAGAGGTACGCCGGGCCGCAGCGCTGAGCCTCGCCATCCTCGACGTTGCTGTCACAGTCGGCGTTCAGACCGGCACCCGCGATGCAGACCATATACGTGGCCGATTCGCTCGCCAGCTCGCAGAGCCCGGAGAGGCAAGCCGCATCCTCACCGCAGCGGGTCCCATTGGACAGCAGGCTGCTGCGGCAAACGTAGTCGAAGGCCCCGTCATCATCGGTATCGCCAACGTTGAGGCAACCCTTCGAGTTCGGCCCGCATTCCTGGTCGGCCGGGTCATACAGGTTGGTGCACGAATCCCCGGCGGCGATGTTGTTGATGCAGGTTGACGTACCGCTGAGGTCGCAATGCTGCCCCGCTGCGCACTCGTTGTGGGCAGTGCAATCGGCGCCACTTGCAAAGTCGTTCTGGCAGCGCGCACCGTCGCAGTGCATGGAGGCGGCGCAGTCACCATCGGTGTTGCAGAGCGCCGCGGGGCTGGTGCCGAGCGGGAGACAGGCGCTGAAGAGGGAGGTGCTGTTGTCCACCTCGATCGGAGCGCAGCCGAATCCGTCCGGGCAGGCGGCGTCCGAGGCGCAGATGAAGTCCTCCGTGCAGACGGCGACGCACACCAGATCCACGGGGTGGCAGGAGAGCCCTCCCTGGCACTTCATGTCCTCGTCGCCCGGTGCGGGATGCGCCGGGTCGTTGAACGAGCAGTCATCACCCTCCTCGCCCTTGAGCGCGCAGTCGCCCTGGAAGCAGTAGTGGTTGAAGTCGCAGTCCCCGTCCAGCGTGCAGGGCTGGCCTTCCAGGCCTCGGCTCACGCACGAAGGATAGGTGTTCGGGTTGTCCTCATGCCCTCCGGGCAGGCAGGTGGAGCCGACCGGGCACTCGATGTCGTTGGTCGCTCCTTCCGTCAGCGCCAAGGTGCAGCGGTCACCCAGGGCGAGCGCCGGCGAGAACAGCTGATCGAGGGCGCAGGGGTTCTCCATTTCGCCGCTGGCCGCCACGCAGTGGGGATCGGGATCTGGCTCCATCCACGCATAGCATGCCATGTCATCCTGCAGCGCTGCGCAGGCGGCCACGTTCTCGGCGTTGACGGACACCCGGCTGAGGTCGACCGCATAGGCGAGAGTGCCGAGGAGGCCCGTCGCGGAGCCGCTCAGGTACGGGTTGTTGGTCCCGTTCGACTGCCGGAGCTCGTAGGTGAAGGTGTCGACGCAGTCCTGCGGACCGGTGATGAAGGGGCTCATCCGGTAGTTCAGCTCGCCCGTATCGCAGCAACGGAACTCCCAGTTGCAGATCGCAGTGATCACGTCCTCGATCTCGCCCGTCGGCTCGATGCCGCCGGTGCCCGCGCCACCCGGATTGTCGCCAGCGGTCCCGCCGGTGCTGACGTCACCGCCCGTCCCCGCGCCGCCCGTGGTGGCAACACCACCCGTGCCGCCGCCGCCGGTGCCACCGGTCCTGCCACCCGTGGTCGCGGGTTCGCCACCCTCGCCGCCAACGACCACCACGCGGCCGCCCGTGCTCGGGGCGCCGCCGACGAGGACACCGCCCTCGCCCCCTTCCGTCGGCAATCGTCCGCCAGTGGCTCTGCCACCGGTAGTGGTGGGCTCGCCGCCGTTGTCCTCTCCGCCAGTCGTGCGTCCACCCGTGCTCGTGCTCCCTCCCTCCGTACCGGCGCCCGCGTCTCCCCCATTGGGATTGTCGTCGTCGTCCTTCTTGCAGCCGACGCTTGCCGATACCAGTAGCCCAATAACGATGCAGCCCAGCTGCCACGATCTCATTTGCATAGCCATGCTTAGTCCTCCAATGCGCTCGAAGCCTTACGAACTCGAAGCACTCGTCGGGTTCGTTCGACGAGCAAGCGGGGCAGAGTCTACAGACGATGCGGACGAATCCACAAGTGCCCTATTTTTCTCGAGCCGGAACTCGGGCCGGAATTGGTCGGCCACCCTCTAGGATCGGCGATCCGGTCCCCCCATTTTCGCCCGTTCCTCGCGCAACCGGCTCGAATGTTCCAGAAACGCACCCTATTCTTCCCCGGTGCCGAGCGGTCCCCGCGCGCGCATCAAGCTGGTTCGCGGCGGGGTTCCGGTCTTCTTGTCCCCAGCGGTTGGATAGACGCGCTCCCCGGTTTCGGAGCACACCACCGTGAGCGGACGGCGCTCGCTGGCCTCCTCCACCGCGAAGGCCACGGCCAAGGCCAGATCGCCGAAGCCAGCGACGAACGCGCCGGCCGCCGTTGGATCGAGCACCACGTAATACGCAGCCACCTGTGCTTCTCCGCGGGGGACCCGCGTTCGGCCTGTCCTAGCGCATCGGGCCGTGGCCCAGAACGGGGCTCCAAGTTCCAGTCAGATTCTGGAGAGTGAACGTCCTCCGGCCAGGGAGACCAGCCGCTTCGTTGGCAGGATCGCCCCACGGTCAGCAGACCAACGGGCATCTGCCTCCCGTTGCGCTGGCGGGGTGCCGAAGCATGCCCGACGCGAGCCGTGCTCCGCGCCATCGAGCAAGCCCGACCTTCGCGGCGTCGTTCACCGCGGACAAGAGCCGAAACGCGCAGATCGCGACCTGGAGCACCGCTCGGGTTGCCGACCGCAACGGCGCCGCCGGCGACCCTTCCGTGCAGGGCGAGGACACATCGCCAGCGGCACCTCTGGCGACGTCTCCTGCCAGCTCGGTGCTCGATCTGTCGCAACAGTCAACCTGATCGGTGCTCTAGCGGGGCAAGGTGAACGAGGTCCGCTCCCCTTCGTGCTCCACGAAGTAGCGCCGCCCGGTGGCGGGAAACCCGAGCTGGCGGGCCACCGCGCAGAGCGCGCCGCGCGCAAAGCGAAGCTCCCACTCCGACACCTCACCGCGCTGGTACCCGAGCGTGAGGCCATCGTCCTCCCGATAGCGTCCCCTGGCGCGACCCCCGTAGCACCGGAAGGTCAGGTCCGCCCGGGACAGATCGTCCGTGTGCGGCGCCGGATCCACGAGCGGCAGGATGGTTCCCTCCCGGACGAACGCCGGCACGGCGTCGTAGCCGAACTCCACGCTGTGCCGCCGCCCGCCGCCGAGCGGGGGCCCTCCATCGAAAGGGAAGTAGCGACCCGCCGGGAAATACACGCTCCGCCGACGCCGCGCGCGCTCCAGGATGGGCGCCACCAAGATGTCGGGACCGAAGAAGAACTGGTCGTCGATCTCCCGCGCCTCCCGATCCTCGGGGGCATGCCAGAAGAGCGGGCGGAGGATCGGGGCTCCCGTCGCAGCGTGCTCGACGAACAGCGACTCGAGGTAGGGAAGGAGTCGATAGCGCACCTCGATCAGCCGCCGCAGGTGGCGCTCGACCGCCTCGCCGAACGCCCACGGCTCCTGTGCCCGCTGGCCCATCGCGCAGTGGTTGCGGAAGAAGGGGTAGAAGATCCCGAGCTGGTACCAGCGAACGATGAGCTCGCCGTCCGCGTCGTGGCCGAAGCCACCCACGTCCGCGCCAGCGAAGGGTACCCCCGACAGGCCCATCGAGAGCAGCATGGGGATGCTCATCCGCAGGTGCTCGAACCAGGAGGTGTTGTCCCCGAGCCAGACGGCACCGAAGCGCTGCATGCCCGCGTACCCCGAACGCGACAGCACGAACGGACGTTCGTCGGGCGAGACCCTGCGCAGCAGGTCCCAGGCGGCACGCGCCATCTGCGACCCATAGACCGAGCGCACCTCGAGGTGCCCGGTGGGTCCCTCGGGGGCCTCCTGCAGGAACCGCTGGTCGGTCTCCCGGGGGAGCTCCGTAGCCGTCGTCGCGAGCCAGTCGGGAACGTCGAACGCGCTGGGCTCGTTCATGTCGTTCCAGATCCCGGCGACCCCGAGGCGAACCAACGCTTCGGCCTCCTCGCCCCACCACGCCCGCACGTCCTCGCGGAGAAAATCCGGAAAGCACGAGGGACCGGCCCACACCCGCCCCACGAACGGCTCGCCCTTGGCATCGCGACAGAACGCGCGGCGCTCCCTGCCGCGGCGATGCACGAAAGCCGTGTCGTCCCGCTTCACCCCCGGATCCAGGATCGTCACCACCCGGAAGCCGTCCCGACGAAGATCGCCGATCATCCGCGCGAACCTCGGGAAGCGCGCTTGGTCGATGGTGAATACCTGGTAGTCCTCCATGTAGTCGATGTCGATCACCACCGTGTCGGTCGGGATCCTCCGCCGCCGGAGCTCACGCGCAACCTGGCGGACCTCCCTCTCGGTCGCGTAGCTCCACCGCGACTGCTGGTGCCCGAGACTCCACCGCGGCGGGAGCTCCGTCCGCCCGGTGAGGCAGGTGAAGGCCCCCACCACGGCGGGCAGCGGCGCCGGGCCGAGCCGCGTGAGCTGAAACCCCCGGCGCGAAAGCAGCGTGATTCGAAGCGTGGCACCGAGGTCCGTCCCGAGGTCCCAACGCTGCGGCGCGGGGCTGTCGAGGAACCAACCGACGGCGAGGCCGCCTCGCTCGAGGATCACGAAGGGGATCGCCTGATAGAGGGCCGGGCTCGACTCCGTGTGGTGAGGATCGTCCGTGGTGAAGAGCCAGTGCGTCTTCCCGCGACGATCGAGCCCCCGATAAAGCTCCCCGAGACCCAGGCAACGTTCGTCTTCCGCCAGCGGGCGCTCGAAGACCCATCGACTCTCCGCCTCCTGCCGCCAGACGAGGCCGTCCCCGAAGGACCCTCGACGAACCGGCTTCCACTGCGAGGCAGGACTGGCTGGATCGAGCGCGAAGCTCACGGGCTCGCGACGGGCACCCCTCGGCCACCCCGCTAGGCGCGTCGCGGGCACCCCCTGGATGATGGCGGTCTCGAGCCGCGTGCCGCCACGAAACAGGTCCTTCGGACGAGCCTCGGGTGGCGCGGCAGGCACGACGGCCTGGCGCGCCCGTGTCCAATCGGGAGGATCGATGCCCATGGGGCGACATCGTCGCCGCCTCCGCAGACGAACGCCAGCCCTCGCTCGGAACCGCGTCGAGCACGCCTCGACGCGCTCGTTTCAACCGCGAGCCTCGTCCCCCAATACCCGGCGCAGCAGCGCCGCGAGCTGGCTCGGCAGGCAAGGCTTCTGTACGAAGCCGCTGATCCCTGCCGGAAGCCCGGCCCCGTCGGACTCGGGCGCCGCACCACTCGCATACACCACGCGAACCCCGGGATCGATCTCCCGCAGCCTCGCGAAGGTCTCCTCCCCGCTCATGCCGGGCATCGTGCGGTCGAGCAGGACCAGGTCGATGGTGCGCGCCAGCTCCCGAAACACCGTGAGGGCGGTGTCGCCGCAGTCCGCCGCGACCACCGCGAATCCAAGGCGCTCGAGCGCACGCTGCGTCATGGAACGAACCAGCAGGTCGTCGTCGACGACCAGCACGCATGGCGTCGCCGGGACGGCACGGGGACGGATCGCGCTCACCACGGGCTGGGAATTCGGATTGGGCATCACCTCACTCGCCGCGTTCCCCCCATCCGCGTCCTTGTTACCCATGCGTCCTCGCCCCGTTGACCGGTCGCTCGATCCGTTCTCAGGGGAGTCTGAAACCCCCACGAGGACCCGTCCAGTGCCTGGATCGGCGAAATGACGGGCGCGATCGAGGAACACCGGGCCCTACACCCGCGTACTCGGCGAACACACCTCGCTCTCGATGGTGGCGGGAGGAAGGGTCGGGGCTCGGTCGTCGAGGCTCAGCGCGGCCCGATGAACACGTTTTCGTGGTTGGCTTTCTGGATCCGAGCACGGAGGCGATCGGCCCACGCCTGCTCGTTCTCACCGCGGGACAGACGCTGCTTCACGAAGGCGAGCTTGACGAGATCGAGCTGCTTCTGCCGTGCCCGGCGGTATCCTCCGGGGCTCCCCAGCAGGCTCGAGGCGTTCCAGAGCGGGATCACCATGGAGTAGCTGATGGTGCGCTTGAACTCGCGGGGGTGGAGGAGGCGCCCAACCTCGTCCACGAGACCACGGATAATGATGGCGCGATCCCGAAGCACGAGGACGTAGAGCAGGACGAAGAACACGATGTCGAAGGTCCAGAACACCAGCAGCTTCGCCACCACCCCGAGCCCGCCGGCGAGCCAGAAGGTCACCAGGAAGTTGTGGAGGAAGTGCAGCCCCACCGCCGCCATCCAGCCCCCGACCGGGGCGATCAGCTTCACCAAGAGGCTCCGTGACTCCGCCGCTATGCCCACCCCGAGACCGGTCATGGCCGTGAACGTCGCGTGACCGAGCCCACCCATGATCGTGCGCAGGATGAACACCGCCTCACCGACCACCGCCCCCTGTTGGAGCGTGGCGCTGGTGACGTACAGCACATCCTCGGTGAGCGTGAAGCCGAGTCCAACCATCCCCCCATAGATCGCCCCGTCGAGCGGTCCATCGAGCTCCTTGAGCCAGACCGATGAGAGCGCCCACACGAACAGAAGGAAGATCCCCTTCGTGCTCTCCTCGACCGGTGGCGCGACGAACGATGCCGTCGTGGACATCATCGCCTGCTCCGACGCGTACCCCCCGAGCCCGAGCTGCACGAAGGCCATGCCGATGGTGTTGCCGAGGATCGCGAAAAACGTCGCCCCGAACACGCCCCAGAGGAAACACCCGCCCAGCAGCCACCAGGGCTCCGGCTCGTACCGGTCCACACCCTTGATGACGAGGAGGTAGATGACGACCACCGGGGTGATCGCCATCGACGCGAACAGGATAGCAAAGATGACCTCGAGCACCCGGAGAGGCTACACCACCCGCGTGGCGGCCAACACACGGGCGGGGCGCGTGGCTGCGCGGCCGCAGTACCGGCAGCAGCTCGATCCACCTGACCCGATGTCCAGTCGCCGAGGAGCCCAGCCTGCCGTAGCCTCCCCCCCACGACCGCCACGAGACGACATGACGCTCTCCTCCACCCCCTGCCCCGCCCCCACCGGCCACGGCCGACGATCCCGAGCCGAGCCCCTGGCGGCTGGACCCACCCTCGCCCGCCGGGCGCGCCGTCGATCCCCGAGTCGCGGGGTGGTGGCAGCCATCCTCTCGGTCACCGCGGTGACCGTCGCTTGCCATCGGTCCACCGCGTCCTCCAGCGAAGGCCGAGCCGCAGCGAGCGTCGGCTCCAGCGCTCCGACTGCGTCCGCGAGCACCGCCGCCAAGGGGACTCGGATCACGGTCGTTCCCGAACGAGTCGGCGTCGTCCGCATCGACCGCATTGCCCGCGAGTATCGAGTCCCGCCCACCCTCGCGGATGGCAAGCCAGCTGGCTCGGGACTCGATCTGCGAGAACGACTCGAGCAGCGCATCGAGGTGCGGGAGATGGCCGCAACCCGGGTCAGTGCCGTCGCCATCGAGTACCGCCGCGCGGAGGTCGAACGGAACGGCAAGGCGATCGCCGATCGCCGCCATGGTCAGCGCTTCGAGCTCGCCATGCGCGACGGAATGCTGCAGGTAAGGAGCGGCGAAGGAGCCCTCGTCGCCGAACCGCTCGCCGGCGTGGTGACCGCCGACCACGTGTTCCTCGACGCGGCGTTCCCGCTCGCCCCGTTTCTCCCCGACGCCCCCCTCGACGTCGGGAGGGAGATCGAACCGTCGCACGACGCCGTGCTCGCGCTGGTCGGCGGGGCGGGGGATTTCGACGTGAAGACGCTCGAGCTCACCCTCCTGCGCGTCGAGGGAGCAGGGGCCGCCGCGCAGGCGGTCTTCCGCGTGGATGCGCGCTTTCGCGCGACCATCGCCGAGCGCCCCATCGATCTGGAGCTCGATGGGCTGGCCCGCACCGAGGTCGCCACCGCGCGGGTACGGTCGGTGGAGGTCGCCGGCCCGGCGACGACGGTCGCGCGCGAGCCCGCCGAAGCACCCGCACGAGGCACCGCGAAGATCTCCGTCACGACCGACTACGAGTGAGTCGAAGCGCTGACCCGCAGAGTCGCCCGCACCCGCCGATTGCCAGTCTCGAGGCAGGAGCGAATCGCCTCCGCGACCCGCCGGAGCGCGCGATGCCTCGCGGAAAGCCTCCGAAGGCGCCATCATCTGGTCCCACACCGACGGACATCCTGCGACGTCATTCGCCCCCCGCAACGTCTCCCATGCTAGGCTCGCCGTCATGCGGCGGGCTCCGGTATTGCTCGGTGTGCTCATGCTGAACGCGATGGGTTGCGGAGCCCGCGATGATCATCCTCCGCCGGCGAGCGAATCACGGCCGAGCGAGCCGGCGGGAGACGAGGCCGTCCCGACCGAACGCCTGCCCTCCACCACCGCTGCCTACCGGACCACGCCTTGCTGGTTCGAGACGCCAGCGGAGGTCGCGGTGGAGTGTGGACGGGTGAAGGTCCCCGAGGATCCGGCGCGGCCTGACGGGACCGCGATCTCCCTCGCCGTCGCCCGCTTCTTCAGCGACGAAATGCAGGTGGCCGAGGACCCCGTCGTCTACCTGGAGGGGGGCCCCGGTGGGGCCGCGACCTCGACCGTGTCAGGTGCGTTCGCCGGCTTCCAACACCTCCTTCGAACCCGAGATCTGATCGTGGTCGACCAGCGGGGCACGGGCCGCTCGCAGCCGTTGCTGGACTGCCCCGAGCTCGACTCGGTCACCGTCGCCGTGGGCAGCGAGGGAACCGGCTACCTTGACGCACTGTCGGCCTGCCGCGACCGCCTGGTTCGAGAGGGGGTCGATCTCGACACCTACACGAGCGTGTCCAACGCCACGGATCTCGACGCCGTCCGGATCGCCCTCGGCTACGCGCGGTGGAACCTCTACGGGATCTCATACGGGTCGCGGCTCGGCCTCACCATCCTCCGCGACCACCCAGCCGGGGTCCGCAGCGCGGCGCTCGACGGTATCCTTCCCCTCGAGATCGAGATCTTCGCCACGGCAGCGCCGACGGCCCAACGCTCGTTCGAGGCCGTCTTCGCTCTGTGCAACGCCGAGGAAGACTGCGCGGCGGCATACCCCGATCCCATGACGGAGCTGGAGGGGGTGTTCGACGGCCTGCAGATCGACCCTGCCGTGATCTCGCTCGGCTATGGATCGGACGTCGCCGTCACCGGCGACATGGCGCTCAATCTCCTCTTTTTGCTCCTCTACGACTCCGAGGCGATCCCCTACCTCCCGGCGCTGGTCCACGCCATCGCGACCGGGAACTACACGATCTTCGAGTCGATGCTGTCGAGTCTCAGCGAAGAGTCACTCGTGGCCATCGGGATGTACCTCTCCGTCGTTTGCGCCGAGGACGCGCCGTTCTCCTCGCCCGAAGCCGTGCGCGCCGAGGCGAGCCGTCTCCGGCCCATGTTCCAGCGGTTCGCGGAGCCGTTGATCTTCGAGGAGTGCGAGCGTTGGAGCGTCGCCCCGGCCCCCACCGCGGAAGACGAGCCCGTGGCTAGCGATATCCCCACGCTCCTGACGTCGGGGAGCTTAGATCCCGTCACGCCGCCCTCGAACGGTGACCTCGTCGAAGGCGCGCTCCTCGCGGCCGCGCACGTCGTCCTCCCGTATGCGTCGCACGGCGCCAGTATCACGCCCTGCGGAGCCGCGCTGGTCGACCGGTTCCTCGATGCCCCGCGAGATCCCATCGATCGGCGCTGTGTCGACGCCATCGAGCCACTCGAATTCGAGATCGCCCGCGCCCGTCCGCTCGCACAGGCTCCCCGATTCCACACCGGACCCATCGACGAGGTCACCCTCGACGACATCGCCGATCGGGCTCGGATCCACCGGGACCGGCTCCCCGGTCTCCGCATCCGCTGATCCTCACGGCCCGTCGAGGGCGGGGTGTCCCCTGCTCTACCGGGGAACCAGGATCACGTCGACGCAGCTGCTGGTGCAGGAGTCCGTCTCGATGTCGTTCCCGTCGTCGCACAGCTCGAAGCCGGGTTGGTGCACCCCATCTCCGCAGTGTGGACCGAGGACACAGCCCGGCGCGCACTCACCGTAGCCCCCCTCGTTCCGACCGTCGTCACAGACCTCGCCGGACTCCGTCTGCACCACCCCATCGCCGCACCTCGGCCCGGGCTGGCAGCTCGGCGCGCACTCCCCATAGCCGCCATCGTTCACGCCGTCGTCGCAGGCCTCGGGGGGATCGGCTTCGGTGTCAACGACTCCGTCTCCGCAGATGCCCTCGGGGCCACAGTTCGGACTGCAGCCGTCACCGGGCTCGTGGTTGCCGTCGTCGCAGTACTCGCCCCAGTCCTCGGCGAGCACGCCATCTCCGCAGCGCGGCCCGAGGACACAGCCCGGCGCGCAGGTGTTGTAGGCGCCGTTGTTGAGCCCGTCGTCGCACTGCTCACCCTGTTCGACGTCGACGACGCCGTCCCCGCAGAACGGGGCGCGCTGACAGTCCGGCCGGCAGCCGCCGTAGACGCCGTCGTTCACGCCGTCGTCACAACGCTCACCGAACTCGCCTTGCACCAGGCCATCACCGCAGTACGGCACGGCTCGACAGCCCGGAGCACAGCCGCCGGTCGCCCCACTCCGACTGTACGCGCTCGTGTTCTGGCCGTCGTCACACGCCTCCACGTCCGGCTCGACGACACCATCGCCGCAGTAGGCGCCCCGGGTGCAGTCGGGGTTGCAGTTGCCGTACCCGCCGAGGTTCTCGCCGTCGTCACACTGCTCCCCAGGCGAGACATGTCCGTCGCCGCAGATGGGTCCGCACTCGCTCGGCGCCGCATTGAAGCCGCTCAGCGTCAGCTTGTAGCTCGAGCCCTCCGTCTGCCTCTCGGCCTGGAAGACCACAATCTCGTAGACGGTCCCGTTGGTGAGCATCAGGCTCCTGGCCTCCGCGCGCATGTTCACCGAGCCAGTCACCGGGATGTGGATGCCGCCGAGATCGACCGCGAGCTGGTTGTTGATGAAGACCCAGACGTCGTCGTCACCGGTAAACTCCAGGGTCTGGTCCACGGTCTCGTCGTACTCGAACCAGAACCGCACCTCGCTCGTGAAGTGGAAGTTGTGCAGGGGATCGCCCGGCTCGTCGTCCCAGCCACCGTAGGCCGGCGGCAGCCTTGCGGTGCCTCGCTCGGAATTGCCGGTGAAGGCCCCGTCGTCGATGGGGAAGAAGAAGGGATTGCCGTCGTAGAGGGTGGGCTCGCCGGTCCCGTCGGCGCAGATCTGGTTGTTCCCCTCGCCCCACGGGGTACAAGGATCGTAGCACTCGGTGTAGGGGAAGTTGCAGTCGGCACAGCTCCCGCCCACGTCGGCACACCAGGTGATCCCGGAAGGGTTCTGGGTCTCCCACTGCTCGCCGTCGTCGCCCCAACGGTTCACGTAGCCGCCGTCGCCGTTGTCCCAGAGCGTCATCGTGGTCGCGATGGGGAAGTTCGTCCCATCCACGTCGCGATACCACTCGGCGAAGGACCGTGCGCTCGACACGAAATTGCATTTGCCGTTCGGGGAGGCGCCGTTGGCCATGGCGGGCTTGCGCGCGTCGTCGAGCACGAGCCCCACCATGCCCGGACTGAGCTCGTTGCAGTCGATGGCGCCGGGCTCGAAATCCGGATGGGACTCCTTGAAGTCCCGATAGACGACGGGCACCTCGATGCTCTCGCCGAGCTCGGGCTGATGGCACTCGTAGCCGGGCTCTATCTGGCAGGCGGACGAGCAACCGTCGCCGTTCACGTTGTCGCCGTCGTCGCAGACCTCGTCACCGAGCACCAGGCCATCACCGCAGGTGCTGGTGCACCCGGAGGTCGTGCAGCTGGGCTCCACGTCGCAGAGGGGCGTGCACCCGTCGCCGAGGTCGTTGTTCTGGTCGTCACAGGACTCGTTGCCCTCGGCGAAGCCATCCCCACAGACCGTCTCCTTGCAGTCGTAGTTGGGCGCCGTCCCGGTGCACGCGAAGCCGTCCTCCCACTCGCAGATGCTGGTACAGCCGTCACCGTCCAGGTTGTTGCCGTCGTCGCAGATCTCCATCGCGGGCAGGAGGATGCCGTCACCGCAGAGCGCGATGCAGGGAGCGCCCGCGAAGGGGCACTCATAGCCTGGCTCGACGGTGCAGATCGACGAACAGCCATCACCATCTACCAGGGCACCGTCGTCACAACCCTCCGCGCCGGTGAGCATTCCGTCACCGCAGACGTTGAGGTTCACGCAAGGCGCCCCCGGAGTCGGGCAAGCCCAGCCGTCCCCCAGGAAGGTGCAGTCCTCTGCGCACCCATCGTCGGGAGCCGTGTTGCCGTCGTCGCACACTTCGCCGAGGTCCGGCGTCACCACCCCGTCCCCGCACATCGGGGAGGGCTCGCACGGAGCTCCGACCGTCAGGCAAAGCCAACCGCTCTCCACGTTGCAGTCGGCGTCGCACCCGTCGCCCGGCGCGGCATTTCCGTCTTCACACGTCTCATCGCCAGCGACGCGACCGTCACCGCAAACCACTACGCGCGTACAGGGCTCGCCGGGGGTGATGCAGAGGTAGTTGCGGCTCTGCTGCGTGCAGTCGGCGCTGCAGCCGTCGTCATCGGAGGTGTTCCCATCGTCGCAGACCTCACCGGGTTCGATCTCGCCGTTGCCGCACGCATAGTCCACGACACAGGGCTGGCCGGGGGTCGGGCAGATGAAGTTCGGCTCGACGTGGCAGATCCCATTGCAGCCGTCGCCCGGGAACGTGTTGCCGTCGTCGCAGAGCTCGATGTCGGGCTGGTTGAGCGCACCATCACCGCAGGAGGGCTGGGAGGGTACGAGCCGACAGGTGTCGGGGGGGTTATCGCCGAGGCACTCGTTCTCGTCCAGGCCGCCAGTGGGATTGAGGATCTCGGGCACCCCCCCGCTCCCATTCGCGAGCCCCACCCCCCCCGTCTGGTCCGGGTTCCCCTCGTTGCCGCCCCCGCCCGTCCCATCCGGCATCCCTTCGGCATCGACACCACCGCAGGCGGCGAATCCAAGACCGAGCGAAAAGAGCAGCACCGAAACCAAGTAGGGGGATGTGCGCACGGTTGGCCTCCACGATGGCAGAGTGCGAACGAGGATCTACACCCTAGGTCGCCCCATCGCGCCTTGGGGAGGCGGAAAATCGCGCGCTTTGCTGGGGTCCGCGCCCCTCCCCCCGAGACCCGCCCCGCCCTCCCGGTTCTGGTGCGAGCCTTCCTGGCGAGGGACCGCGGTCCTGGAGGCCGACCCATGGCCCCTGGGCTCCATCCCCTGCTCGTCTCCAGGCTGTCTTTGCGCACGGCTTTCCGCTCGATGGCCAGGCCGAGCCAATCGAACGGACCCTGGATCGGTGTCCTCTGGACCCCACCCAACAGCTCCCCGGCCAGGGGTGCCAGGTAGGGCGCACCAGCGCCTGCCGCCGCACCATCGTGATCGTGGACCGGATCATCGGTGGTCTAGCTACCTTCGCCCAGGATGGCACGGACGACATGGGCTGCGATCGCCATGCCCATCGCCGCCGGGACCATCACGGCGCTCGGCTGCACGACGCGCTGCCGACCCCGATGGAGATCCTCGGTGCGCGGCAGCCACGGGCCCGGCCTCGGATCCCGGCCCGGCTCATCCGTGTAGGCAGCCACCACCCCATCGAGGGACCCGAGGCGGCGGAGGCGCTTTCTCACCTGAGCGCCGAGCGGGTCGCCCCGGGTCATGGCGAGGGGGCCGACGCGGATCCGAGTGGGATCCAGGCGGCCCCCCGCCCCGAGCGCGGTGATGACGGGGAGCGCCCGCGTCTGGCATGCGTGGAGCAGGGTCACCTTCGGACCCCTGGAGTCGATCGCGTCCACGACCCAATCGAGACCGCGATCGAGGATGCTGGCTGCCGTCTCGGCCGCGAAGAACTCGGTCACCGCCTCCAGGCTGGCGTCGGGTGCCACGTCGAGGAGTCGCTCCCGAAGCACGTCCGCCTTTCGACGTCCGAGGGCGCTGACCGTCGCCTCGAGCTGACGGTTGAGGTTGGTCGGTGCGACCACGTCATGGTCCACGAGAACGATTCGGCCAACTCCGCTCCGCGCGAGCCCCTCGGCAGCGAACGAGCCGACCCCGCCGAGCCCGATCACGGCCACCCGACCCCCGCGCAACCGATCGAGCCCCGTCAGGCCGAAGAGACGGGCGCATCGCTCCAACCGCTGGGGAAAGCCGCTAGGTTCGGTCACGGATCCTCGATGGGGCCGAGCACCCCAGGGCCATACAGCGCCACGGCGTTCGCATCCGTCGCCGACTCCACCCGCTCCGGCGACTCGCCCCGCACCTCGGCGAGGGCAGCCAGCACCTGGGGCAGGTGGGCAGGGCGCACGTGGGGGGGCCAGATCCCTTCGAGCCCCACGGCAGGTGCGTCGGTCTCGAGCAGGATCGCGTCGAGGGGCAGCGCCCGAGCGAGGCGCCGCAATCGAACGGCGTGGGGACGAGTGATGGCACCGCTCACTCCCACCAGGTATCCAAGATCGAGAAAGGGTCGGACCTGCTCGTGGGATCCGGAGCACGCGTGGAGCGCCCCCCTGACCCGGGGGAAGCGCCGCAAGACGGGGAGCAGCTCGGGCAGCGCCCGCCGACTGTGGACGCTGATGGGGAGTTGGAGGCGGTCCGCCACCTCCAGCTGCGCCTCCAAGACGGCAAGCTGACGTGGGAGGGGCGCCGGGGGGGGATCGCCCCACAGGTCCAGACCGATCTCACCCACCGCCGTGGGTCGTTCCCGCTCCAGAAGAAACAGGATGGGCTCGATCTCGTCCGTCGCGTGCCACGGGTGGAGGCCAAGGGCATGGGGGAGCCCCGGGTGCCGCCGACTCAGGGCAAGGACGGCGTTGTTCGATGTCATGTCGTACCCACAGGTGAGCACGGACGCCACCCCCGCGTCGCGCGCTTGGCGGATCGCCGCTTCGCCATCTGGAAGGTCCGTCAAGTGACAGTGCGAGTCGAACATTCTCGGACCAACCTACCGCGCCCCCCTCCGTCGCAGGGCGAGACGTCCGCCCTAGTGTGGGCACCGGCCATCGTCCATCCCATCCTCCGACGAACCTCTCGCCTCACCCTGGTCTACTCGAGCACCGATCCGGTTGCCAACAGCAACGGCGCCGCTGGAAATGAACCCGTGCCCAGCGAGGGCACCCTTCCAACGGCGCCTCGGGCGAGATCTGCCACCGGTTCGGTGCTCTAGCTGGTTGATTTGACGCAGCAATCAACCTGATTGCTGCTCTGGGTCCGAGCGTCCGCGCGCCACCCGCGGATGCTCGGCGGTGGGGTAGATCGGCGCTGGAGGCGCCCGCCGCTCATCCAGCGGCGAGCAGACGGAGGTCGCGTCGCGGCCGACGTGGGGGAGGGTTCGCCTCCCACCAGAAGGGAACCCAGCGCGGGCAGGATCCGTCGCCGTCCTCGGGCTTGGCGGCCTGGCCCGCGCTGGGGAGGGGCCCAGCGCTGCTCGTGCGGTCCTCCCCCCGAACTGCCTCGTGACGAGAAGCACGGCCTTCGGTGAATTTCCAGGAATCCCGAGGAGAAGATACTGGCCGAGCGCCGTATCCCGCGACAGTATGCACCCTAGCCCCTCGCATGCCGACGGCCATCGAAGAGATCCTTGGCACCATCCGCGCCCTGCCGTCCGAGGACCAGCGTCACTTCGTGGCCGCCCTCCTGGCGCTGGAGAGCACGGATCTCGACCTCGACGCCGTCCTACGCGCCGAGCTGGCGGAACGCGATCGCATCGAGGTTGCGCTGCTCGAGAGCCAGCAGCAACTGGCAGAGGCGAATCACATGCTGCGCCTGGTCGTCGATACGATCCCGGTGCGCGTGTTCTGGAAGGATCGCGAGCTCCGCTTCCTCGGGGCGAACCAGCTCTTCGCGGAGGATGCGGGCGAGGTCTCACCCGACTCGCTGGTGGGCAGGACCGATCGTGACCTCGTGTGGCAGGCCCTCGCGGACCGATACGAGGCGGACGACCTTGCCGTGATCGAGACCGGCAAGGCACGGATCGACTACGAGGAGCCGCAGACACGGCCCAACGGGCAGGCGCGCTGGATACGCACCACCAAGGCGCCGCTCCGCACCCGGACGGGCACCACGATCGGGGTGCTCGGCACCTACGAGGACGTGACGGAACGTCGGCGACTACAGCAGCGGCTGCACGACGCCGAGCACATCGAGGCCGTGGCGCAGCTCGCCGGGGGGATCGCGCACGATTTCAACAACCTCCTGACCGGGATCCTCGGCAACGCCGAGCTCATCCGTGACGATGTGGACGCCGATTCGGAGACGGCCGTGTCGGCGCTGGAGATCCTGCGCGCCGCCCGGCGCGCCGCGGACCTCACCCAGCAACTGCTCGCGTTCGCCCGACGAGGACGATTGCAGAGCCAGCCTGTGGACCTGCACACCGTGCTCGCACAGACGGCCAAGCTCAGTGCCCACACTGGGCATCGCCGTCTCACGGTGGCAACGCGCTTCCAGGCACGGCGCTCCATCGTGGTCGGCGACCCAACCCAGCTGGGGAATGCGTTCATCGATCTGGCGCGGAACGCGAGCGACGCGATGCCCGACGGCGGCGAGCTGCTCTTCACCACCCGCGACGTCGTGCTGTCGCCGGAGGAAGCCGCGCGCCTGAGCCCGGAGCTCCGAGCTGGCCCCTACCTCGAGGTGCGGGTCGTCGACTCGGGCGTAGGGATCGCCCCGGAGATCCAGCCCCGCATCTTCGAGCCGTTCTTCACCACGAAGCCGCCAGGCGCCGGCAGCGGACTCGGACTGGCGGCCGTCTTCGGCTGCGTGAAGGGGCATGGGGGTCACGTCAGCGTGGAGAGCGCCCCCGCGCGCGGCACGACGATCCTGCTGCTCCTGCCGATCGGCCAGGGTCAGGCCCGGAAGAGCACCCCGGTGAGCATGGCCCGCGTCCCGGTGGAATCTGGGCGCATCCTCGTCATCGACGACGAGGAGACGGTCCGGGCTTTCGTGGTTCGGGCCCTGACCAAGTCCGGCTACGAGGTCACGGCATTCCCCGATGGCCTCGCCGCGGTGGACTACTTCGCCGTCCATCACGCCGAGATCGATCTCGTGATCCTCGATCTTACCATGCCGCACCTCAGTGGGGAGGAAGCCTTCCATCGGCTCCGCGAGATCGACCCTGACGTCAGGGTCGTCATCGCCTCGGGCCACAGCCGGCAAGCGGCAGCAGACGCATTGCTCGGGGAGGGCGCACGCGCCTTCCTCGCGAAACCATTTCGCGCCTACGAGCTCACCCAGGAGGTGGCGCTCCACATCCGACGACCCACCCGCAATCCAGCGCCTGCCGCCGCTGGCTGAGTGGGCTCGAATCCCGGACGCTGGGAGGCGCGGTGGTGCCGTGCCGCAGCGTCGCTTTCTGTCCCGATATCCGTCGTCCTCCCGTAGAAGACCGACTCGTCGCAAATCGGGAGCGAAGCAGGCCCGGACCCGCGGGGAGCCCCCCGAACCGCCCGAGCCGCGGCAGCAATGGTAACGCTGGGAAAACCGTGGCATATCTGCTACCGGCTCCGTTCGCACCCCGTGGGGAACGGAGCCATCCCCGCGGGTCATGGGCTCCCAGGACCACACCGAAGTCACCAACGCCGCCACTGCGTTGCGGGACATGTACGCCCTGCATTGCGCCGAGCTCCTAGTACCGGGCGACGTCCAACGGCGACCCGCGCTGAGCGTCCCGGAGGGGCCGACCACCCACGGCGGGTTGCTCGCCCGGCAGCACCTCACGCTGGAGTCCACCGCTCCCGGAGCGACGTCCATCACCGTCGGTTGGGTCGACGTCGCCGCCCGGCGTGCCGCCCTACGGACATTTCCCTGCCTCATCGCCGCGCACCACGCCAGATTCGGTGCCGATGCCGTCGGAGTGGAGGGCATCGGCTACGAGCGCTTCCTCCACGTGACCCGCACCTTCCTGGTGGATCAAGGCATCGCCATCGAGATGGAGCACCGGCCGCCGGAGCTACCCCCAGTGGCCCGTCGCTCCTCGGGGCATTGGCGGTGGGCAGGGATCGCGGTGGCCATTGCCGTGGCAATCCTCGTCGCGTGGCTGATGACACGGTAGCGGCACCCGGTGACCGACGTGACTCCGCCTCCCCTCTGCGTCGTCGGGGCCGCGATCATCGAAGGAGGCCTCTGCCTGGTTGCCCAGCGAGGGCCCACCATGTCGCTGGCCGGAAGGTGGGAGTTTCCCGGCGGCAAGGTGGAGCCCGGCGAGACGCCGGAGGCAGCACTCGCCCGCGAGCTGCGGGAGGAGCTCGGCATCGTCGTCGCGGTGGGCGAGTGCCTCGGCTGGTGCGAGACGACAACCGGTGATCGCCGGCTCACGCTCGGGGTCTTCGCGACCCGATGCGTGTCAGGCGAACCCACGATATCCGAGCATGAGGCCATCCGCTGGGTCACCGCCGCCGAGCTCCCTGACCTCGACTGGGCAGCGGCGGACCTTCCTCACCTCCCCGCCGTGCGCGCGGCCATCGAAGGCACCAGGGTGGGCGACCCCGCGCCGCGGTAACTGGGTTCACCCCGGTTCGCGATCGCGAAAGCGCCCCCAACGAATCCCGAGGCGCCGCATCTTGGAGCGGAGGGTGTGGGGGTTCAACCCGAGCAACACGGCGGCACCGCGCGGTCCCTCGACGCGGCCCCCCGAACGCTCCAGCGCCGCCTCGATGTGGCGCGTGATCGCGGCATCGAGGCTGAGGAGCGGCTGCTCCCCGGCGTAATTGCGTTCCATCGAGCCTGTCTGGAGCGGCGGGGGAGGCGCCACGGACGTCGTTCGAATCCCGAGCGAGCCGGCGATGTCGAGGCGTCGGCCATCGCCGAGAATGGCGGCCCGCTCCACCACGGCCGCAAGCTCGCGTACGTTGCCAGGCCAGTCGTAGCCAAGCAGGCGATCGATGTCCGCCTGAGAGGGCGCGAGCGGCACTCCACCGATGCGTTTGCCAACGCGCCAGGCGAAATGGGCCGCCAGCTCCGGGATGTCCTCGCGACGGTCGCGGAGCGGCGGGATCACGATCGGGAAGACGCTGATCCGGTACCACAGATCCTCGCGGAAGGACCCGGCGCGGACCATCTCCTCGAGGTCCCGATGGGTGGCCGCCACCACGCGGACGTCCACGGGAACCGAGCGCTGCCCGCCGACGCGTTCGATCACGGAGTCCTGCAGCACGCGGAGGAGCCGGACCTGCGCGGCCAGCGGGAGCTCGCCGATCTCGTCGAGGAAGAGGGTGCCCCCGTCTGCCCGCTCGAACCAGCCGGCCCGCCCCGCGACCGCACCCGTGAAGCTCCCCCGCTCGTGACCGAACAGCTCCGAATCGATCAGCCCGGGCGGGATTGCCCCGCAGTTGACGCGGAGCATGGGTCCCTCCGGTCGCCGCGAACGAGCGTGGATCGCCCGCGCGACGACCTCCTTCCCGGTCCCCGTCTCGCCGAGGAGGAGCACCGGCGCGTCCGTTGGCGCGACCTGCTCCACCCGTTGGATCACCGCGCGGAACCCCGCGTCAGCGCCCACGATCTCCTCGATGAGGCCCTGCCGGTCGAGCTTCGAGAGCAGCGCCCGGTTGTCCGCCTCGACCACCTCGCGGAGACGGGTGAGTTCCTGGGTTCGTTGCGCGTGCAGCAGGGCCACGCGAAACGGGTCGAGCAGCTCCTCCAGCTGCTTGGTGTGCCGCGCCCCGAAGCTACCGATGTCGCCGAAGAGCAGGAGCGCACCGAGAGGTCCCACTTCGGTATCGGTGATTGGTCCCGCGAGCGTGTCCACATCCGCTGCCCGAGCGGCCAGCAGAGCCAGGATAGGATCCGATTCCGCGCGTCCTTGGCGAACCTCCCCCGAACGCGACCAGGTGAGCAGGCGCTCGATGTCCTCCCGAGAACACTCCGTGACCATGGGCGCTGTCCGGGTCCAGTCGCCCAGGTGGGCCTCGGCGATGGTCGCCAGAGCGCGGCGATGGAGGTCCAGCCGGCGTAGCGCGATGGCGCGCACCCCGAATTGCTCGGCGAGCAACGGGAGGATGGCTGCCACCGCCGCCTCCAGCCGCTCATGGCGAAAGAGCTCGCGATAGAGGTCGAGTTGCTCCATGGGCGGTGAAATACCACGCCGAGCCATGATATTTGACGGAAAACCGACCGGCCCTGGGCCACGGCGCCGAAGAACGACCCACCGGGGCCTGCCGCGTGCAGGAGGGGAGGCCGACTGGTACTTTGACGGCCCGAACCCGTCCCGTGATACCGATCAGCCGACCGCCGATCGCCGTCGCAGCCCACCCCCGCCTTCCCGACGGGACGCGGAGATGGGCTAGGTGAGAAGGTTGGCGACCGCTCTAGAGAGACACGATGAAGACCTTCATCTTCGATTTGGATGGGACCCTCGCGGCGAGCAAGGAGCCGATCGCGGACTCGATGGCCGAGCGGCTCCGTCGCCTCTTGCCGAAGGGCGTGGTGGCCATCATCTCCGGAGCGGCGCTCACGCAGTTCGAGAGACAGGTGATCGGCCCCGTGGGTCCACACGAGCACCTGACGCTGGCCCCGGTCACGGGGGCGCAGATCGTTCGGTTCCTCGACGGGGCCTGGAGGATCGTGGCCGAGGCCCAGGTCCGCATCGACCGCGACCGCGTCGAGACGGCATTCAAGCAGGCCTTCGCCAAGCTCGGGTACGAGGAGGAGGCGGGCTGGGGACCCAAGCTCGAGGACCGCAGATTCCAGGTGACCTGGTCGGCGCTCGGCCAAGCGGCGCCGGGCTGGGCGAAGAAGGACTGGGACCCGGACTTCTCCCGGCGGCAGGGGATCATCAAGGTCCTTCGCGAGCTCTTGCCGTCCGAGCTATTGATCACGGCGGGCGGGGCCACCAGCATCGACATCGCTACCTTCCAGAAGGACAGCGGTATCCGGGCCATCATGGCGGCCTGGGCCGAGGCAGGGGTGACCCTCGACGACGCGGTGTACGTCGGCGACGCGCTGTTCCCCGGCGGCAACGACTACGCGGCCATCGGCACCGGTGTCCGTTGCGTCAGGACCTCCGGGGTCGAGGAGACCGCCGAGCTCATCGAGGGCTTCGTTCGTGCTGGCTGAATCGGCGGTCACGATGGTTCGACCACCAGCACCGCCGCCCCCGGGATGCGCTGGTTCGAGGGTCGGCGACGCGCGCCGACGGCAGGGCGGTCATCGCGCCACCGGGAAGAGCGCAGCGTAGGCCCGTTCAGCGACGATCGATGCCAGACTCGACCTAGGATCGAGCCGTTGTGCCTCCAGGGCCAGGAGGATCGCCCGTCGCGACCGGCCGAGCTCGAAGTGGACATGCGCCAGGACGGCGTGCGCCGCCGCTGCGGCTGCGTGGCCCCGCGGCAGACGGAGGATCAGCGCGGACAGCGGCGCCACCGCGGCCTTCGGCTCCCGGCGTTCGAGCGCTGCCAGCGCGGTTCGCGCGAAGCCGAGCAGCGCCGAGCTCCCGGCGTCCCGAGCCTGTCCGCGGCTCGACCGCGCGAGCTTTCGCCCCACTTGACGGAGGACATGGAGCGGGTCGCGGGTCGAGCGGGCCCGGGAACGCCGGGTGGATTCGGCGGGAGAAACGGTTTCGCTCATGGTCGCCAGGGCCCGGACGCCGTCCGCAGCCTGCTCGTTCTTCGCGCACGAGGCGGGCACTGGCCAAAATACGCGTGGGATTCCCGCCGCACAGTGGCAGGGCTCCAAATTGACTCGGCTCGCGTGATTGCTACGCTCCGCCGCGATCTTCCGAGAGAGGTCAGCGAGAATGCGCGTCGGTTTCGTCGGTTGGCGGGGAATGGTTGGCTCCGTGCTGCTGGATCGTATGCAGGCGGAGGGGGATTTTCGACGCCTCGACGAGGCCGAGTTCTTCACCACCTCGCACGTCGGTGCGGCGGCACCGACCGTCGGCATCGACGCGCCTCCCCTCAAGGATGCCTTCGACCTGGGAGCGCTCGGGACCCACGACGTCGTCGTAACGTGCCAGGGCGGCGACTACACGAGTGAAGTGCACCCGAAGCTGCGGGCGGCCGGGTGGCGCGGCTACTGGATCGACGCCGCCAGCACGCTCCGGATGGCGCCCGAGGCCACCATCATCCTCGATCCGGTCAACCGCGCCGTGATCGATCGAGCCCTCGTCCAGGGCGTCAAGGACTTCATCGGTGGAAACTGCACCGTCAGCCTCATGCTGATGGCCTTCGCCGGGCTCTATCACCGCCAATGGGTCGAGTGGGTCAGCACCATGACCTACCAGGCAGCCTCCGGCGCCGGCGCCAAGAACATGCGCGAGCTCTTGGACCAGATGCGCGTCATCGGGGAGGGCGCGAGCGAGCTCTTGGCCGACCCGGCCGCGGACGCACTGATGCTCGATCGAAACGTGGCGGCGACGCTCGCGTCGGGCCGCTATCCCACCGCGCAGTTCGGCGCCCCCCTCGCCGCGAGCCTCATCCCCTGGATCGACAGACAACTCCCTTCCGGCGAGACGCGCGAGGAATGGAAGGGCCACGTCGAGTCCAACAAGATCCTGGGCAACGACCCCGAGATCCCCGTTGATGGGCTGTGCGTGCGCATCGGCGCCATGCGCAGCCACAGCCAGGCGGTCACCATCAAGCTCCGCCGCGAGGTCCCCCTCCCCGAGGTCGAGCAGGCCATCGCCGACTCCACACCGTGGACGCGGCTCGTCCCGAACGAGAAGGCAGCGACCCTCGCCCGCCTCACGCCCGCAGCGGTGAGCGGCACCCTCGACGTGGCGGTGGGGCGGCTCCGCACCCTCCGAATGGGGCCGGAGTACCTCGGCGCGTTCACCGTCGGCGACCAGCTGCTCTGGGGGGCCGCCGAGCCAGTACGCCGGATGCTCCGGATCCTGCTCGATCGCCAGTGACAGCGACGTCGGGGGCGGTCTCGAGCACCGATCGGGTTGCCAACAGCAACGGCAGCGCTGGAGACGTGCCCGTGCCCGGCGAGCGTGCGTCTCCGACGGCGCCTCTAGCGAGATCTACCACCGGCTCGGTGCTCCAGGTTGCTGATTCGTCGCAGCAATCGCCCTGATTGCAGCGCCAACCGCGGCTCACTTCGCCTTGGCTCCGGTACCCGCCTCGCCAGCGGTCACTTCCTTTCCGGTCGGACCGCCCTTTCCCTTCCCCTCCTCCGGCTCGACGTCCTCCATGTCGAAGGTCGGAGCGCGCTCGGGATCGCAGTCGGGAGGCGGACCGAAGCCACCTGCATCGAACCCATACTCGAGCTTGCCGCTGGCCTTGGGATCGGCGGTCTCGGCCCGGATCTCGACCGCATGCGTCCCGTTCCGGGACGGAGTGCAGTAGCTCAGCAGATAGAAGCGCTTCGAATGCGCCTCGATCTTGGCCGCGATCTTCTCGAACGCCTCCTTGACCTTGGCGCGGTCGCTCCCCTCCTCCGTGCCATCACGGCCGATGGCGTCGAGCCTCGCCGCCTCGATCTCGTCCTCGTCACCGATCCCGATCGCGAACCGATCGTAACCCACGTACTTCTCGTCCTGCAGCGTCTCGTTCATCTCCTCGCGGGAGACCCGCGCTGCCCGGTCTGCCCCGTCGCTGAACACCACCAGGGTGCCGAATTTCAGGGGCTTCTGTTCCTTCTCCAGACCCCTCCGCAGCTCCTCCAACCCCTGAACGACGGCGCCATGCAGGTTCGTCGAGGGATCCTTCGGCTTGAACTTCCGGAGACCGTCGAGGCCGCCCTTGAGCGTTCCCTCCGTCTCTGTGAAGGGCACGACCGGGTAGATCTTGTCCGACCCGTCGAAGGCATAGATGCCCACCTTCTGGGTCTTCCCCACCCGCTCGGTGAACAGCTCCGCGGCGTCCACCAGATCGTCGAGGTGTCCAGCCTCGGTGATGCTCCCGCTCACGTCGATCAACAGCGCGGTGTACATCACCGCCGCCACCTCGGGGTTCAAGATCCGCTGCTGACTCTCGAACACGCTGACCTGCTTGCCGTCCTCGTAGATCTCGAAATCAGAAGCCTGGAGCCCACCGACCGGCTCATCACCGTGTTCGACGGTGAAGAACACCCAAACGTTGTTCGGCTTCGCCTCCGCCGAGTTGATCCGGGTGAGGGTCAGGCGCCCGCCGCACCCAGAGAGCGCCACGAGCCCTGTGAGAGCGATAGCGAGGCAGGCCAGACTCCGACCGAAGACGAGGTGGTGTTTCATCAACCGACTTCTCCGACCACCCATCATCGTCGACGCCCGGGCAGGGCGGAAGAGTGTCTCGACGGCCACGCGGTGCCTGGCGGCCCTCCGGCCGCCAGCCCGCACCGCCGGGTCGTCACGCATCGTGGCCATTGCTCCCCAAGCCGGGTCATGGCTAGCTACGGCGACCCCAATCGGAGGTTTTTTGTCATCATGTGTGGCATCGTCGGATTCGTCAGCAACGACTCCTGGTTGCAGGCTGCCTCGCTCGTGGCGTTCCGTGACGTGGCGGCGAGGATCTCCGGTGCCGACGGGATCCCCGACTGGTCGCGCGTGACCGCGGCCTTGGAGGACCTCCGGGCGAGCTTCGAAGGGCTTGGATCGTTCGCCGTCCACCGAGCGATCGCGACGAACGACGGGGACCATCGCTTCTTCGCCGACCTCGGAGCTCGACTCGGCACCCTCCACACGCGGGCGGCGACAGAGCTGGCGACACAGGGCCGAACGGACGAGCTCGAGCGAGCGAAGGAGCTTCTGGCTGACTTCGCCTGGCAGATCGAGCGCGAGCTGCTCTCGTCGTTGGACCGCGTGGCCGCGGTCATGCCTGGCCCGCTCCGCGACGCCTCGCTGGGCCAGCACTACGTGGCCTGGTCCGTGGAACAGGTGCTTGCTGCCCTGGACAAGCTGGAGGTGCGCGGGCGGGACTCCGCGGGGATCGCGGTGGTGATCGAGGTCGACTCGCGAGAGGCCGCCGCCAAGCTCGAGCGGCGCCTGGCGGCGGATTCGAACGCCGACGGAGACGAAACGGCCGCTCGCCAGGTCGCCTACGCCCACACAGCCACGGGCTCCCTCACCGCGCGCTTCGTCCACCGCGTGGCGAACCTGGTGGGTCGTCTCGGGGACAACGGCGCCGCACTGCGTTCCGCGATCAAGGCGGATCGGCTGCTCTGGTCCGCGGCGGCGGACACCCGTTCCGTCAACCTCCTCAGCCACACCCGCTGGGCGTCCAATGGGATCATCAACGTACCCAACTGCCACCCCGTCGATGGCTGCGTACGCCGTGGCCAGACCACCGAGGCCGCCGGGCGCTGCGTCTCGATGGTGCTTAACGGGGACGTGGACAACTACGCGACCCTGGTCCAGACGTCGGTGGAGGCGCGCGGAGTCACGCTCCATCCGCGAGTGAGCACGGACGCGAAGATCCTCCCCGTCCTCTTCGCGCTCGACACCGAACGCGGGGAGTCCCTGCTCGCCCGACTCGGCGCGGTCATCAAGCGCAGCCACGGCTCGCTCGCCACCGTGCTCCAGCACCTCGAGCACCCGCGGACCCTCCTCGCGGGCCAGAAGGGCAGCGGACAGGCGCTCTACCTGGGTGCGCTCGCGGATGGCTGGCTGGTCGCCTCCGAGGTCTATGGACTCGCAAACCTCTGTCGCACGAACCGCCCCCTCAACGACGGTGGCGAGGTGGGGCTCGCCGTCGAGCTGACCGCAGGCGACCGCGAGCTCGGGCTCTCGGGGGTGCGGTTGGCGGACGGGAGCGCCTACGAGCCGAAGCGGGACACCATCCAGATCTACTCGCGCGACATCTTCCGGGGGGACTTCCGAACGTACATCGAGAAAGAGGTCGCCGAAGCCCCGAACAGCGTCGAAAAGACGCTGGCTGGCAAGTTCCGCCAGACCGCCGACGGGGTGGAGTTCTTGATGGGGGGCTTCGGCAACGGTGATGGGCTTCGGGCTCGGCTCCGCTCGCGTGACCGCCCACCCATCCGTCGCGTGATCGTCATCGGCATGGGCACCGCCGCCATCGCGGGGATGGGTGCCGCCCACTTCATCCGGCAATCCCTCGCCGGCTCGGGGATCGTCGTCACCAACACCAAGGCCTGCGAGCTCTTCGGGTTCACGCAGGACGACCGCCTCGACGATGCGATCGTGGTGGCCGTGTCCCAGAGCGGCACGACGACCGACACGAATCGCGTCGTGGACATGGCGCGCGAACGCGGGGCGTGGATCCACGCCATCGTGAACCGCCGCAACTCGGCGCTGGTGCACAAGTCCGACAGCGTCCTATATACGAGCGACGGGCGCGACGTCGAGATGTCCGTCGCTTCCACCAAAGCGTTCTACTCCCAGGTGGCCGCCGGCAAGCTCCTTGGGCTCCTTCTCGGCAGCGAGATCGGCACCCTGCCACCCCACCTGCTGCGGGAGGAGATCGATGCGCTCGAGCAGCTGCCTCGGCGCATCCGGACGGTGCTGAAGCGCAGGGAGCAGATCTTCGCGGTCGCCGCCGAGTGGGCCCCGCGCGCTCGCAACTGGGCCATCGTCGGCAACGGCGCCAACCGCGTCGCGGCAGAGGAGATCCGCATCAAGCTGAGCGAGCTCTGCTACAAGGGGATCCCCTGTGACGTCACCGAGGACAAGAAGCACATCGACCTATCCACCGAACCGCTCACCCTCGTGATCGCGAACGACCTCTCGGAGATGGTGGTCCAGGACACGGTGAAGGAGGTGAGCATCTTCAAGGCTCACAACGGCCGCCCGCTGGTCGTCTGCGCGGATGGCGAGACTCGTTTCGACGGCGTGGCGCAGGCCACCCTGCCCGTCCCCACCATCGGGGGTGGCCTCGGGTTCGTCGTAGCCACCGTCGTGGGCCACCTGTTCGGCATCGCAGCCGCGCGCGCGATCGACCAGACGGCGATCCCGTTCCGGGAGGTGCGGGCCGTGGTCTCCCGGGTCGCCGCCGACCCGACCACGTTCGCCGCCGCCGAGCTCCTGGGCTCGCTCGACACGGCAATCGCTTCGGTCGAGGCGGGGAGGACGGACAGCGCCCTGCCTCCACGCCTGTCCGCCCAGATCACGCGTTACCTGGCGTGGCTCGCCCAACAGGTCCCCACCATCCCGGCCAACGAGGCGCGACTCGACGAGCTCGCACCCTTGCTCAACGAGATCGTCGAGGAGCTCACGCGTCCGCTCGACACCATCCGCCACCAGGCCAAGACCGTCACGGTCGGGATCTCCCGCCCCGGGCGGGCCTTGTCCCCCCTGCTCCTGGAGGCGTTCGCCAACCTCGAGATCTCGCTCGACGAGCTCCACCAGATCGATCGCGAGGTCCTCGAGATCGTGTCACCGCTCTTGGCCAGCGTCGCCGGAGGACTGGTCTACGAGGTGGCGCCGGACCCGACCGCCACCGAGCGACCCGCCTGGACGCTTCGGGCCACTCGCGGCCTGGGACGCTCGCGGGTCGAGAGCTCCAAGTACCGCACGCAGCAGCCGGCGATGGGCTCCAAGCGACGAGTCCTCCGCACCGGTGTCACCGGCACGGCCACCGGTGCCCGCGGCGACGAGACGTTGCTCATCGTCCCGCTGCGCAACCCGACCGGGAACGTCATCGGACAGATCGCGCTACTTCACGTCGACATCGTCCCGACCGCATCCCTCTCCCAGAAGAAGGCCGCGCTCCAGGGGCTCCACAACAAGCACGACGATCTAGTGGAGGAGCTCGCCGAGCGGCGTCCGGGAACCGACGCCGACCAGCTGCTCCAGGCCACCTCGCCACGAACCCTCCTGTTCGAGCCGGTGCTCCGCATCGTCGTGGGCACCACCGCCTAGAGCAGCAATCAGGTTGCCAGCCGCAACGGCAGCACTGAAAATGCGTCCCTGCGAGGCGAGGACGCGTTTCCAGCGCTGCCTCTGGTGAGGTCTGCTGCCGGTTCGGTGCTCTAGGTTGTTGATTTGACGCAGCAAT
>JAFGBI010000406.1 GCA_016933275.1 Polyangiaceae bacterium
CGCCTGGGGTGTGGGCCTGGTCTCGGTGCGGGACGCCCACGTGGACACCACCTCGCCGGCCGGCCGCTTCGCGCTCCAGATCCTGGGTGCCGTGGCTGAGCTGGAGCGCTCCCTGGTGCGGGAGCGCGTGATCGCCGGCGTGCGCCGCGCCCAGGCCGCGGGGAAGCACTGCGGGCGGCCCAAGGTGGAGCTGGACCTGCGCCCGGCGGTCGCCATGCTGGAGCAGGGGCACGGGCTCAAGACCATCGCCAAGGCGCTGGGGGTGTCCCGGGCCACGCTGCGGCGGAGGTTGGAGGAGGCGGGGGCGTGGCCGAGGGCGGGCGGGGTCCAGAAGGCCGCCCCGGGCGAGGCCGCGTAGCGGGGTCCAGAACGTAGGCGAGAAGGGTGGGCAGAAGGAGGTGGTTGATGCCTACCGCATCCGCCGCCGACAGTAGCGCCCGATCTGCTTCGCGAGGTCCCTCCGGACACCGGCTGCCACGAGCTGGTCGACAGAAGCGTGGGCCACGCCCACCATCGAGCAGAACCCCGCCGCCTCCAGCGCGCGGAGCGTACCGGGGCCGACCGAGGACTTCCCCGAGTCCCTCATCATGCGGCGGACGCCCTGGGCGAGCGGCCCGAGCGGCGAGCAGAACTTGATGGTCTCGATCAGATCGAGCGCCGACCGGCGCATCCCCGCGAGCGCCCGCTTGGTGGAGCGGACACGGTCCGCGCCTGCGCCGCAGACCTCCAGCAGGTGGTGGTAGAAGACGGGCAGGTCGAAGATCCGTGCATGCCCGACCAGGAGCCACATCGCGGTGTCTCGCCAGCGCTCCTCCGCACCCTCCAGTCCCGTGACCTTCCACCGACGCTCCAAGTCCGAGGTGGACGCTCCACGCCCGCGCTCCAGCAGGACGATGGCATGCGCCAGGGCGAGGTACGCGCGAGCCCGCGCCTTCGCGGGCGTCCCCACCTCGAGGCCGAGGGAGCCCAGCAGCTGATCGGCCCTGGAGTGGGTCGCATCCCCGCGCACCCACTCGAACAGGACCGGGGGTGCTCCCGGGCGCGTCTCCATCCATCCGTCCACCTGCTCCGCCAGGGCCGCACTGAACCTCCGCAGGCTGCGCGCGTCCTCGCGAAGGAGCTCCATGACCAGGAGGTGGTCGAGGTCGGACCAGCCAGAGAGGAGCGCGCGCCCGCCAACCTCCAGCGACAGCAGGTCTCTCACGAGGCGGGCCAGCCCGGCCGCGTAGGGCAACGGCACGCTGGCCGTGACGGCTCGCTCGCCGAGCCGGGTGAGCTGCCAGCGGGGCTCCTCGGTCTCGTCTCGGTAGGCCAGCGCGGAGTCGGGGGCGCTCAGCCACCGCAGCGCGGAGGGAACCGCCGCCGAGAAGGCCGGGCCAGCGAGCATGGCGGACGAGAAGGTCGTGACCTCAGCGTCGCTCATCCCCGCCCCCCGTACCGTTGCTAGGAGGGCTGCCACGCACGAAGCGGCGCGTAACCCATCGTCGGGCTCGCGTCGGCGCCATGTGCCGGTTCGATCCAGAGCGGAGCGGATGGGCGTGAGCGCCTCGGCAGACAGCGCGGTCGTGAGCTCGGTCGCAGACCAGCCCTGGTTCGAGCGCACCAAGACGGCGGCCTGTCCCGCCCGGTCACCCCGCCCTGCACGCCCCATCATCTGCAGGAGCTGGTCCACCTCCAGGCGCCCATGACCGTGGAACCAGCTGTCGCGCACGACGACATGGGTGGCTGGCAGGTTGAGCCCGAGAGAGAGCGCCGTCGTCGTGACCACGACGCGCAGCTCGCCCGTCGCCACGCGCTGCCGGACCTGCTCGCGCTGGGCAGCGGGGAGGCCCGAGTGGAAGGCCACCACGCCCGAAGACCAGGAAAGACCGGCGCGGACAAGCTTCCGAGCCAGCGACTCGGCGTCGGCTCTCCGGTAGACGAAGACCAGCACCTGGCTCTGGTCGTCCTCGAGCACCTGCCCGAGCTCGCTCGCCAAAACCTCGTCGGGATCTTCCCCGTCCTCCAACTCCCACACCGACAGGTCGAGCCGAGGGACCCGCCGGCGCTCCACCAGGAGGTCGGCAGGGTCGAGCCAGTCCCGGAGCCGCTCCGGCTCTCCGACGGTGGCCGAGAGGAGCACGATGCGCGGCGGCGTGGGCAGGGTCTTGAGGCGCGCGATGAGGAACTCGAGCGTGGGTCCACGGCGAGGCTCGGAGACCAGGTGGGCCTCGTCGATGACAACGGCGCCGATGGCATCGAACCAGGCTCGACCTGCCTCGTGACGGCCGATGGCCTCCAGTCGCTCTGGCGTCGCGACGACGACCTCACCATCGCTCGGGGGGGGAGCGGTGATGTCCTCGTGCTCGAGGCGGTAGTCGCCCGTCGTGAGGCGGACCTGGGGCGCTCCTCGCAGCGGCCCGCCGGTCGCGAGTTCCAGCAGCCGACGCACCTCGTCCGTGCGCTGCTGCGCGAGCGCGCGCAGGGGCTCCACCAGCACCGCCCGATGCCCCGAGGCGACGGCTTCCAGGAGCACGAGATCGCCGACGAGGCTCTTGCCGGCGTTGGTCGGCGCGATGACCACGAGGTTTCGGCGGCTCTCCAAGAAGTGTCCCTCCTCCAGGAACCTGGCCTGGATAGGCCGGAGGCCACGGGTCACCACCTGGGAGAGCAGGTCCTCCCAGCGACCGGCCGCACGGAGGTCGGTCACGCCGAGCGGTGGTCCCCCCTCCTCTCCGCACGACCCCGCGCTCCACTTCCTCATCGGCGCTTCAGCATCCGCTCGAGGGCGGGCATGAGCTCGGTCAGCTCATCTGGGGAGAGCTGGTCGATGAGCTCATGGATGTAGGCGTGGCGCTCCCGCAGCGTCACGGGGCGGAAGGAGAGGTAGATGCGATCTCGCTCCAGGTCCGTGTGGGGGGGCAGCCCCAGCGCGCGGATGAGGGCCCGCAGCTGCCGCTCTCTCGGTCGCGTGCCCTGCTTCCAGCGGAAGACCGTCGTGTCCTTCACGCCGATCTCCTCCGCGAGGCGACGCTGCCCCCCGTGCTCGACCGTGCCCAGCAAGTAGCGCAGGTTCTCGGTCAGGGTCTCCTCCTCCGCGGCGAGGTCGGTGTACCGGAGTTCCTCCTCCGACCGTCCGAGGGCGTCGGCCAGCGACCGGATCTCTTCGTCGGCCGGGTCATCGCCGTCGAACAGGCCAAGGACGCGCTCCTCGCGCGTGCCCGCGCGCTCCGCGAGGCGCCGTGCCCAGTCCTTGCGCTGGTCCGGACCGATCTGGGGGTCTTTCCAGAGGCAGTAGCGCACGTTCTCGCTCAAGAGCAGTCGCCCGGGTTCACTTTGCATAATATCTTCTCACCAACTATGCGCAAGAGGTTTTGCTCGCATACGAATGGCTTGACAGCGTTGCGCATCGCGGTACACTCGGGCCGAGGACAGCACCTTGTCGCCCCTCTCCCTCAACCCAGCCCAGCTCGACGTCGACCGGCGCGGTCTGCTCTCCTGCGGGTTCCACTGCGTCCTCCAGATGCCGACGGGGTCGGGCAAGACCTGGTTGGCCGAGCGTGCCGTCGACGAGGTGCTGGCACGCGGCGGACGAGCTCTTTATCTCACTCCGCTCCGCGCTCAGGCGGACGAGCTCCAGGAACGCTGGCTGGAGCGGTTCGCGGCGGTCCCCGTGGGCGCCTACTCCGGCCCGCGTGCGCGGGCGGGGACCCGGACCGAGGTGCCCTACCACCGTGCCCGCGTGCTGATCATGACGCCCGAGCGCCTGGACGCCTGCACGCGCTGGTGGCGTTCGCACTGGTCCTGGCTGCCAGAGGTCGAGCTCGTCGTCGTGGATGAGTTCCATCTGCTCGCCGATCCCTCGCGGGGGCCTCGGCTGGAGGGCACCCTCGGTCGCCTGCGCAGGCTCAACCCGCTGGCTCGAGTGCTCGCGCTGTCCGCCACGCTCGGGAACCGCGAGGAGCTCGCCGACTGGCTCGGCGGCGTCGAGTACTCCTCGGACTGGCGCCCCATCCCCCTCCACTGGCGCACCGTCCGATACCGGCGGGCACAGGACAAGCCCGAGGTCGTCTCCGACGTCGTGCGCGCCTGTGTTGGTGGCGGCGGGCGCAGCCTGGTGTTCGTGCAGAGCCGGCGACGCGCGGAGTCCCTGGCCCTCCACCTCGCTGCCGCTGGCCTCCGGGCGCGGCACCACCACGCCGGCCTCGCCGGGCCGGTTCGCAGGTCTGTCGAGCAGTCCTTCCGCTCCGGCGCGCTCGACGTCCTCGTCGCCACGGCCACCCTGGAGATGGGCGTCAACCTGCCCGTGCGCCAGGTCGTGCTCTACGACCTGCAGGCCTTCGACGGCGTGGACTACCGGCCCCTGCCGGTGTGGTCGGCGTGGCAGCGCGGCGGCCGGGCTGGGCGGCCTGGCCTGGACGACCGGGGGGAGGTCGTGCTGCTGGCGCCTACGTGGTCGCGAGAGGCCGACCGCTACCTCACCCCGAGGTTCGAGCCCATCCGATCGGCCCTGGGTCAGCCTGCAGCGCTCGCCGAGCAGGTGGTCACCGAGGTGGCCACCGGGCTCTGTCGAACCGAGGGGCAGCTCACCAGGGCACTGGGCGACTCCCTCGCAGCGCACCAGCGCCGGCTTCCGCCCATCCACGGCGCGGTGCGAACGATGCTGGACGCCGGCATGCTCGCGATCCGGGAGCGCGAGGACGACCGGGCACCACAGCTCGTCGCGACCCGGCTGGGGCGCATCGCCGTGCGCCAGATGCTCGCGCCGGAGACGGTGCTGCGGCTGGCGCGCAGCCTCGAAGGTCCCGAAGCCCAGCACTGGACCTTCTTCGACCTGCTGCTCGTCGCCTGCGCCACACCGGATGCAGAGCCACGGCTGCCGGTCGACTTCGAAGAGCTCGACGAGCTCTCCCTGCTGCTGGGGCGAGAGCGCTCCTCGCTGCTGACCGACCTGGGGCGTGCCGAGGCAACCCTCGGCTGCTCGGGCCGCCCGCTGCTCAACCTCGTCAAGATGGCCGTCTGCATGCGGACCTGGACCCGAACTGGCTCGGTCGAGGAGGTCGCCGAGGAGACCGGCGCCTACCCCTTCGAGGTCCAGCGGCTGCGGGAGAGCCTGGAGCGCGTCCTCGCTGCGGCCCAGGCCATCGTGGCGCCCGTTGGGGAAGAGGCGGCCAGGCCGACGCTCGTGGTGACCGACGAGCCCGACCTGCGCGAGCGCATCAAGGCCCTGTCGGTCATGGTCGAGGCCGGGCTCGACGAAGAGGTGGTGACGCTCACCCTCCTCCCCGGGATCGGCCCTGCGCTCGCGCGACGGCTGGCCCTGGTGGGACTGAGCGACATCGAGGAGCTGGCAGTGGCCGAGCCGGACGACGTCGCGGCGATCCGTGGCATTGCTCATGGCCGCGCGGTGTCGCTCGTCGCCGCCGCAGAGGACCTGCTGCCCACCCGCTCGGCGTGGTGCTTCAAGGAGAGCGGCCCGACCTTGCGCACGACGCAGGGCACCTGGCCCCCGGAGGTGGAGCCGTACCGGCTCTTCCGCGCCATCGAGCTGAAGGTCACGAAGCGGGGGGCAGCCTGGCTGGTGACGGGCGGCTCCGACCCGCACCGCGTCGAGAGGACCCAGGCGGGCCTCGCCTGCGACTGCCCGGACCACGCCCGCGGTCGCACCTGCAAGCACCTGCTCGCCGTGCGGCTGGCCGACGGCGACCCCCGCCTGCAGCAGCTGGTCGATCAGCTCGGCCACACCGCCACCACCGGAGACCTCGACCTGCACGCCCTCTGGCTCGACCTATCACGGAGAGCCTCCGCATGAGCCCGCCCACCGAGATCCAGACGCGACGCGGCGTCGTGCCCTTCCCCGCATACCTCCCCGTCACGACCTTCGGAAAAAAGTACCCCCTCGACGACCTGGTCCGGCCCTACCTGCCCCGGCTGGCGCCTGCCGTCATGGTCAGCCTCCACTACGCCCGGCAGATGACCATGCCTCCGAGGATCCCGCTGTTCATCGACTCGGGAGGCTTCGCGGCCCTGTTCAAGGGCTCCCGCGTGGAGGAGCAGCGAGGCCTTGGTGTGCTCGTCGTCCAGCCGGAAAAGGGCGAGGCAGAGACGCTCACCCCCTCGGAGGTGCTCGACTTCCAGGAGCGCCACGCCGACGTGGCCTTCACCCTCGACTTCCCCGTCCCACCTGGTACGGAGCCCGACGAGGCGGAGCGACGGCTGGGGCTCACGGTCGCCAATGCCCTCTGGGCGGTGCGGAACCGGAGGCGCCCGGACCTCCGCCTCTACGCCTGCGTCCAAGCCTGGGACGCCGAAAGCGCGAGGCGGTGTGCCCGCAGCTACGCGGGGCAGGGCTTCGATGGCGTCGCCATCGGCGGCCTCGTGCCACGGGCCCGGGACCTCGACGTTGTGCTGGAGATCGTCGACGCGGTGCGAAGCGAGCTACCCGACCTGCCCATCCACGTCTTCGGCCTCGGGAACCCCACCACCGTCCGAGCGCTCTTCGAGCGCGGCGTCCAGTCGGTCGACTCCAGCTCCTACGTCAAGCTCGCGGCCAGCGGCATCTCGTGGGGGCGAGAGCAGGTCCCGCGCGACCTGTCCCCGCCGGAGCGCCTTCGGCTGGCCTTGTCCAACCTGGCGATCGCGTCAGGCGCGACGGTGGGCCTCGGGGCGCAGCTCTGGCTTGGTGGCGCGGTCAGACCTTCCTCGCCGGCAGGCGGGGGGTGAGCTCGCCATGGCGAGCGGCGTAGTTGGCTTGGTAGTCCGGGCAGAAGGTGCGGGAGTCGCAGACCACGCAGGTGCTCTCCTGCGTGGGGTTCCGATCCCAGGCCGTCAGCAGCGTCGAGCCGTACTCCTCACGCCCACGGCAGGTCTCAATGTCCTTCACCACGTCGTCGAAGGCGATCTCGGCCTGCTGTACGGTGGTCTGCGAGACGGGCACGATACGGAGGGCGCGCGCAAGCCGGTACCTGAAGGAGAGCTGCGGGAGCGGCTGGCTGGAGCGCCACGCGCGGATGGCGACGTCGTCAGGGGAGCCCTTAGCGGGCAGGACGTCGGTGGTCCCAGCGAGGATCTCGTCCTTGAGCATGCGGAGGTCGGAGCGCGTCGGGTGCAGCTCGTTGACGTACAGCAGCACGCCGGCGACCACGTCGAGCGCGTCCGCCTGCTTCTGGCGGAGCCCGGCGTAGGTCTGCAGCTGCCACTCGTACTGGGTCCAGAGGTTGTTCTTGGCGACCGTCTTGGCCACCGGCGGCCGGCGCATGCCCTTGTAGTCGATGATGAGCTCGAACTCGGACGGCACGTTGCCGCCGAGGGCGCCGCTGACGGACCGCACGATGGGGTTGGCCGCCAGGGCGGGATCCGCGAGCTGCACGTGCGTGACCACGTCCACCACCCCCACCATCTCGTAGCGGTCGGCCTCGCGGAACTGGAGGTGGCTTGCGATGGGTGGGAGCAGCCGCGCCCCCGTGACGCGGACCTCGGCGCGGTGAATGAGCGGGAACAGGTGGGGGCCCAACTCCTGGGCCGCGGTCAGGGCGCGCTCGTCGCCCAGCTGCTCGAGGTCAGGCGCCCAGGCCCGGAGCCCGCGGGCCGCCAGCCGGTCCTTGATGAGCTGGCGGATGTCGTCGAGCTCGGTCGCTGGCCAGGGCGGGAGCGACGGCGCTCCCTGCGTGACCGACTCCCGGTAGCGCCGGTACGCCTCCTCCAGCACGCCGTGGATGAACTCGCCGAACCACTGCTGAACGGGTCGGGAGGCGGGGAGCTTGCCGATGCGGGTGTAGCGGTACTGCAGCCCGCAGCGAAGGAAGCCGAGCAAGTCGCCGGTGAGGCTGTAGGAGGGGAGCGAGTAGATCTTGGGGCGGACGGACAGCGGCATGGCGGGCTCCGGTCAGATCATCGCGATGGGGCAGCTCTTGCCGGCCCACCGCTTGGCGCCGGTGCGGTCCCAGCCCGTGGCGACGTTCTCGACGCGCCCGCCCGGGGCCGCAGGGTCGACCCCGACGAGCAGCAGGACGTCCTGGGGGCGGCTGAAGGCGACGAAGTACTGGCGGTAGAGGTCGTCGAAGGCCCGATCGACCTGGCTACGCGCAGGTAGGCCCAAGGGAGAGTGGACACGCACCAGGTCCTCGAGCCGATGCGGTGGCCCGCCTTCCTTGGGGAAACGCTTGAAGCGCGCCGCCCGCCGGTCCTTGAAGTCGGACCCCACGTCCACGATGGTGAGCGGGAACTCGAGCCCCTTGCTCTGGTGGATCGAGAGGATGGACAGCCGGTCGCGGGGGAAGCTGCCGATGAGCTCCTCATCGACGTCGACCAGCCCGTCGGCCAGCGGGGCGAGGAAGTCGCGCAGCAGCTCCTTGACCGACGCCTCCGAGAGGGGTGCGTTGGCGGGGTCGGTGATGACCACGCCGCCGAACTTCCCGACCTGGGCCGCGGCCTGGAGCTGGCGCGTGAAAGCCTCGAGGTACACCTGCCCCTCGGGGTCGTCGTGCAGCTCGGGCAGGAAGTGGACGAGAGCGTAGATGAGCTCGATGGCGGTGGTGCGCAGTGGCCAGGTATGGCCCGGACGACCAGGAGCGCGCTTGGCCCAGCCCTGGGTGAAGGCGAGGAGCCCCGAGGGCGCGCTCGGACCCTGTGCGAAGGCGATGGCTTGCTGCCGCCAGCGGGAGAGCACCCGGTGCTGCCCCGTGTTGGACGAAACCGCGTAGCGGTAGCTCTGGGTGTTTGGGCGAGGGAGGCCCGGGCGGGGCGTAGGCCGGGGTAGACGCAGCCGGGAG
>JAFGBI010000407.1 GCA_016933275.1 Polyangiaceae bacterium
GATGCCCCGCCACGACCAGAACGCGGAGCCCCGGTCGCTCATCACCAGCTCCGGCCTGCCGTGGCGCGCGACAGCGCCCTCGAAGGTCTCGATCACCATGTCCGCGCGCTCGGCGTCGTCGACGCCGTGGCCCGGCACGAAGCGCGAGTGGTCGTCGATCAGGATGAGCGTGAAGGTGTCCGACCGGTTGATGTTCCGGTGCACGAAGTCCAGGTGCCACAGGTGATTCGGACGCACGCTCTCGAACCGCGCGTCGTGCTTCGTCCGCTCCACCTTCGGCGGCCGGTACCTTAGGCCACGCGCCCCTCTGCAACCGCACGGGCCACACCACCTCCGTCATGTTGAACCACTACCGGCGCCCCTCCCGCTCGGCGCTCGCGCGGGGGCTCGCCGACGCGGTCCTCGCCGATGACCTGCTTCGGCGAGCCGCCGAGGTCCGGCGGCTGGTCGAGGAGCGGAGCCCGTTCGCGCTGGTGAGGGCGGTGGAGTTGGCGGCGGGGTTGGCGGCCCGCTCGGCGAAGCCCGTGGGGTGCTCGCCAACTTCATACCGCCCAGGGTGATGCCGGCGAGGGCAGTGGCGACGGAGCTGGTGGAGAGGTTTGGCGGAAGGGAGCGGACGGGGTGAACAGGAGCCTCACTGGGCGTCGCCGTCCCTCACCAGTCGCACAAGGTCACCGAAGACAGCGGACGTGGCGTCGAGGTAGCCAGCCTGAGCGGCCTCACCGAGTTGCAGGCCTGGCCGCTCCCGGGACGCGAGCCACGCCTGTAACTTGGCTTTGCCGAGACGATGCCTCACCGGCAGAGCTCCTCGGTCGGCGAGGCACGCTACCAGGGCGTCAACGCACGCGGTCGCCGGGTCTCCGGCAACTGCGCGCAGGACGACGTCCTCGAGCGCCCCCAGACCCTCATCCCCGCACAAGATGTGCACCGCAACGCGCGGCCCCGCATCCGCTCCGCCAAGTACCCCCAGCTCGGTTGGCACGGGAAGCCCTGCGCTGCGCAACCCGGAGCAGGCACTCTGGAACGCGCTGGCCGCCGATTCGTCAGCATCCCGCGTCACGACCAGGCGAGCGACGTTGCTGAAGCCAGTGACACTGGGCAACGCCTTCAGGAATGCGCCGAGGTTGTTCTTGCCCCCGTACTCCAGGACTTGGACGTCCGCGCAGCCTGTTGCGCCAAGGAGCCAACTGAAGAAGCGCTGCTCGTCGCGACCCTCGCCCAGCACGAGGACGCGACCGGAGATGCTGAGTGGAGCCGTCACCGAACCTCCAGACCCTCAGCCACGGCCGCACGAAGCGCTTCGCCGTCCGCAGCGACGACCACCGTTCCGCCGTCTCGACGCTCGAAACGGTACAAGCGCGCCGCGCCCGCGCACAGACCGTGGGCCGCTGCACGTATGCACTCGTAGCTGTGGGTCGTGACGAACACCTGGGTGCCCGCGGCCTGGGCGAGCCGCTCGATACCGCGCCAGACTCTCTCCAGCGCTGAGTGATGCACTCCGTTCTCGAGCTCGTCCACGAGCACGACGTCGTTGGTGCGCATCCGCAGCGCCAACGTCACCATCCTGCGGCAACCTTCGCCGAGCAGCGACAGTGGAATCGGGGGCCCAGCATCCATCTGTACGTAGAGAACCGGAATCCCACCCTTCACCAGGGGGAAGACGCGAGCCACCCGGTCATCTACCAGTCGAACGGCCTCCACGAGGTAGCCATCGTCGCCCTCTTCAATCGCCCGACTGACGAGCCCCGCTTCCTCAATCGGGTCTGTCCTGCCAGTAGACACCAGGGCGGTCCGCGGCATGTCGGCGTTCTGGACCGGATTCATCGTCACGCCGCCCCGGCTCAGCGTCACGACCGCCGTGCTTTCCTTGCTCGCGCTGTCGCTGTAACCGAAGACGATTTCCACGGGCCCTGCGGCACCACCGGTCGTGACCGTGGATGTGGAAGCAACGGGGGCAACCGCGCCTCGTCGAGACTGCCGGGCCGAAATCTCCACGGTACGCGTGACCCGGTCGTCGAAAGCTCCCTGTAGTCGCACGGGGGCTTCGGCGTTGCGGTGCCGAAACAGCCACCACCACACGTCGTGCGGGTCCCCGACGCGGTCGCCTCCCGAGCGGATGCCATGGAGGTCGACCACCACCTGCGGGTCCGCGAAGCCAGCATGAACGGCTATTGCCTCGAGCAACGCGGTCTTCCCCACGTTGTTCTGCCCGGTGAGCAGATTGACCCGCGCGAGCCCCTCGAGCGTCACGCGCTCGAAGCAGCGGAAGCTCACGGCCGTGAAGGTTTCGTAGTTCATCGCGCCGCCGGTTTTCCTACCATCTCAGGTTCCGCGCCACCCGTCTCGTCTTCCCGGGAACCACTTGCGCCGCCACCCGTGACGTCATCGGTAGCCCCTCGCCCGGTGAGAACGCCGGCCACCGCGGGCCCGGAAGGACAAGAGCCGCCCGAAGGCGGCTCTGACCTCGTCGCCGAAGCTTCGAGGGGGGTGAGCCAACCTTGCTCATCGCTCCGGGGAGCCGTCAAGGACCGCCTCCGCGGCGTAGCCAATGGCCTCGGCCACGTCTTCTGCATCGAGGTCGGGGTACGCTTCCAGAATCTCGGCCACGCTGAGCCCCTCCGCGACCAGGCCCACCACGGTGGCCACCGGAACCCGGAGCGTTCTTATGCAGGGCAGGCCGCCCATGCGCGCGGGGTCGTGGGTGATGCGAGCGCGCTTAGCGGTCACCGGCGTAGTCTGCCACGCGCCAAGGGCCTATCGACCTGGCTCGCCGCACCGTCCCCCCCGCCGCGCAGGGGCTCGGCTTCGTAGAGGCGCGGGCCTCGGGGTTGTCGGCCATCAGCGAGAGGACCTGGTGGGACCAGGCGAGGGGGGCGTCGGGTGGATTCGGCAGACGGTGTCTGCCATTTCGGACCGATAGCCGATTGTGCAGACGCCGTCTGCGTTTTCGGTCCGGCGGCCGACTGCCCAGACGCTGTTTGGGCAATCGAAGCCGCCCGAGGGCGGCCCTGACCTCGTCGCCGAAGCTTCGAGGGCCGTGACAAACCTTGGTTATCGCTTCGGGGAGCCGCCAAGGACGGTGGCGCTCTCGGGGCCAGTCATCGCCAACGGGCTCCTCGTCAACTTCATGCCGCCCTGGGTGATGCCGGCGCGTGCCGTCGCGGCAACGGCGCTCGCCGCGAGCGTGGTGGAGGCGCTCGAGGCGGGGAACGTCGCGGGCGCAAGGGGCGCGGCGAGGGCGTTGGTGGAGCTCGTGGAGGGCCAACCTGCCTTCAACCGCCCAGAACACCTAGCGCCTCGGTCAAGGATGCGAACGCAGTGTGGAGCAGGATGCACCTGCGCCGATGAATCTAGATGGCCGCTCTCATTGTCTTCTCGTCGTGTTTCCCGAAGACAGAGCCGGGAATCACCACGCGCCGAACCACATCGAGCCCTGCCGACAGCGAGGTGATGTTGTCCTCATCACCGCACAGGGTTTCCAGCTGCCTCATCCCTCCCGGGCAGGTGCGCGGCACGGCCACCTCCATGAACGACGGGTGGAGCGGCACTGCAATGGCCACTTCCGAGCCGCTCAGCGGCAGCGCCACCAGTCCCCCTTCGGGAAAGAACAGCCGCTCGGCCCTGAGCGGAAGGTGAACGAACTCGAACCGTATGTCGGCGGTGGCGACCAGTCCGTCTATGTAGTCCTCGCCAGACCCCAACGTTTGGAGCAGGTCCGGTTCCGCCCCGCAGCCCCGTGCGCCTTGTAGTAGCACCGTCAACTTGATGGCGCGCAGTTCCCTCTGGCTCGGCTCAGCGTCGCGCGTGGCGGAGAACCGCGCCAGAGAGTTCGACAGCGGGCTCTCGAGGTGGACGTTCAGCAGATTCTCGAGGTCTTGGGAGAACGGCTCATCACGCGTGAGCAGCTGGACCAGCGGTGACCTCCATCGCGCTTTTCCGCAACACGTTCGACTCCGTGCCCCAGACACCGCCGACCTCGACGCCGTCCGGCTCGAGTACCTGTGCGGGCTGGACGTCGGAGGACGGAAGCTCGGAGACATCCCCGTACGTGAGGCAACCCTCGACCACGCAATGGAGGCCATGCGCCAGCTCCCGGAGCGCGCGAAGTCATCGCTCACGCAGCGCCACTACGGGGTGCTGATGAACCGGGTGTTCAACCTCGCGCGCTTCCCCTGCCGCCTCATCGAGGCAAACCCGCTCCCGCCGGGTTTCCTACCGAAGGCCGGCGAGAGTCCGGCTCGGCCGTACCTCTACCCGCAGGAGGACCTGGAGCTCATGCGATGCCAGACCGTGCCTCTCCCCGACCGGCTCCTCTTCGGGTTCCTCGTCCGCGAGGGCTGCCGCACGAGTGAGGCCACCGAGGCGACGTGGTCCACCGTGGACCTCAAGACGGGCATCTTCACCCTCGACGAAAACAAGACGGCTGATGCGCGCGCCTGGCCCCTCGACCCTGGCGTACTTCGTGCTCTCCAGCTCAGGTACGAGCAGCTCGGTAGCCCCCCGGGTGACACGCGGGTCTTCGTCGACGCTGAGGGGAACCCCTACGACCACGACGCGCTGGCCAAGCCGCTCCGCGACGCCCTGCTCGCGGCTGGGGTCAAGCGGACCGAGCTACACAACAACGGCAAGAACCGCGCGCGGCTCCGAGCTCACGACACCCGCGGGTCCTTCATCACCATCGCCCTCGCCATCGGCCGGTCCGAGACGTGGGTCTGCGACCGCACCGGGCACACCACCTCGGTGATGCTGAACCACTACCGGCGCGCCGCGCGCTCCGCGCGGGACATCGGGCTCGAGTGGTTCACCCCCCTCGACGAGGCCATCCCGGAGCTCGCCGCGATGGCGGCCGCCGCCATGGAAGAAAGAGGTGAAGGGCAGGGGGGTGGGCCACAGGGTGGGCCAAGCCTGCGCGAAAATGTCCTAGCTCAGGGCGAGCCGCGTCAGATTGTTCAACGATTCAGCGGAGGAGAAGGGATTCGAACCCCTGGTGGACTCACGCCCACGGCGGTTTTCAAAACCGCTGCCTTCGACCACTCGGCCACTCCTCCGGGTGAAGACGCCCAAAGCCTAGCGCAGCTCGCGCGACCGGCGAAGCGCCGCATAGGACCGGCCCCTCCCCACCAAACCTGCGCAAGTGCTCAGCCTCCGTCCGTCGCCTTGCGGACCCCCCACCCTGGCGGTATGGTCCGCCCCCGTTTCAGGAACCGACCGCATGGCACGAGTCACCGTCGAAGATTGCCTCGAGCAGGAAGAGAACCGCTTCGCCCTCGTCGTTCTCGCAGCCGCCCGCTGCCGCTCGCTAATGAAGGGTGGGGGGCCGCTCGTGCACTCCAAGAACAAGCCCGCGGTCACGGCGCTCCGCGAGATCGCAGCCGGCAAGGTTCACTTCCACCGCGACAGCTCCGAGGTCGTGGCAGAGTACCTGGCCGAGCTCGCCGCCGCCGCTGCCGCTGCCAACAAGTGATGCTCCGGCGCCTCCGTGGCGTTGGTCGTACCCCTGCGGTGGGCCGAAGGGGTGACGTGCACCTCGCCGACGTGGGCCGAGCAGGCGACGTCGGCGCCTCGGCCCATTATGCCGACCCCGGCTACTACACCGCAGCCTATCGGACACGTCGCCACGACGTCCGCTACTACGTCGAGCGAGCCCGCGAATCCGGAGGAACCGTGCTCGAGTGCGGCGTCGGCAACGGTCGGGTCGCGTTGCCCATCGCGCGCGCCGGGATCGCCGTAACCGGCATCGATCGCTCGCGCCCCATGCTGGCTGACCTCGAGCGCCGCCGCGCGCGCGAGCCGCGCGCGGTCCGCGAGCGGCTCCGCTCGGGGTACGGCGACCTCCGTCACTTCCACCTGGGCGAGCGCTTTGCGCTGGTTATCGCGCCCTTCAACACCATCCTCCACCTTTACACGCACGCGGACGTCACGACGTTCCTCGCGTGCGCTGCCGAGCACCTCGCGCCCAACGGGGAGCTCGTGTTCGACTGGTCGGTGCCCGTTCCGGCCGACCTGGCCCGCGACCCCCGCCGTGTCTACCCTGCCCGATCGGTGCGCCACCCGCTCAGCGCCGCGCCCGTGCCCTACGCCGAGCGCTTCGAATACGATCCGATGCGCCAGCTCCTCCTCGTGCACCTCGACTTCTCGCCCGTCGACGGCCCGCCCTTCACGGTGCCCCTCACCCATCGCCAGTTCTTCCCCGCCGAGCTCCTCGCCCTGGTCGCCGACCGCGGCTTCGAGCTCACCAGCGTGACCGCGGACTTCACCGCCGAGCCCGCGCACGACGACGCGGATGTGCTCGTCGTGCGGGCTCGTCCCCGGCATCGACCCCCGGTTGCCGGCGCGACCGCCCATCGCTAACTTGTCACCGCCATGCCTCAGGATTTCTATGCCGAGCTCGGCGTCGCCCGGGGCGCCTCGCAAGACGAAATCAAGAAGGCTTACCGCAAGCTTGCCGCGCAGCTCCACCCCGACAAGAACCCCGGCAACAAGGCCGCCGAGGCCCGCTTCAAGCGCGTGAACCGCGCCCACCAGGTCCTCGGCGACCCCAAGACCCGCGCGCTCTACGACGAGTTCGGCGAGGAAGGCCTGCGCGAAGGCTTCGATCCCGACATGATGCGCGCCTACGGCCGGCGCGGCGGAGGACCCCGAACCCGCTTCACGGCCGACCCCGGCATGGGCGGCGACCCCTTGGGTGGCTTCCGCGACCTCTTCGGCGATCTGTTCCAGCACCGCCGCAGCCCGACCCGCGGGGGCGACGTCTCCAGCGAGGTGACCGTCGATTTCCCCTCTGCCATCCGTGGCACCAGTCTCCGCATCCAGGTCCAGGAAGGCGGACAGGAGGTCACGGTCCGCATCCCTCCGGGCGCGGACGATGGTGACAAGGTCCGCGTCCGCGGTCACGGTGCGCCCGGTCCCCACGGCGGGCAACCCGGGGACCTCTTGATCGTGATCCGGGTCCGCCCGCACCCCCATTTCGGGCGGCGCGGTCTGGATCTGACCCTCGATCTACCGATCACCCCGGCGGAGGCCTACCGCGGCGCCAAGATCACCGTGCCCACCCCCGACGGCTCGGTGACCCTCACCGTCCCCCCCCACGCCCAGAGCGGTCAGACCCTCCGCCTTCGCGGCAAGGGCGTGAAGCGGAAGAAGGAGACCGGCGATCTCTACGTCCGCTTCCTCGTACGCTTCCCCGACAGCGAGACTCCGGAGCTCGACCAGGCGATCGAAACCCTGGAACGCGCTCTCCCCCAGAACGTCCGCGAGGGCATTCAGTTCTGACGCGGGCCACCGCCGGCGTCGACGTCCGCACTGGCCCGCGGGCGCGCCGGCACGCTGGCCCGCGGCTCGGCGCGGTCTACCACGCGGCCGTCATCGGTAAAACGCTGGAGCTCGGCCGACACGTGACGCAAGGCGGCCTGCTTCTCGTGGAAGGGGCGAAACGCCGACTTGAAGCCGGCGACGATCATGCTCCGGATCTCACGAAACGGCACCGCGAGCTCGGAATGGACCAGCCAGAGCTCCTTCGACACCGTCGTGTCGGTAATGAGACGGTTGTCCGTGTTCACGGTCACCCGGAGCCCCAGGTCGAAATAGAGCTTGAGCGGGTGGGCCTCGAAGCTCTTGACCGCACCGGTCTGCAGGTTGCTCGAAGGACAGCATTCCAGCGGGATCCGGTGGTCGTTGACGTAGTGCAGCAGATCGCCGTGCTCGCGGAGGCGCACGCCATGCCCGATCCGGTGCGCCCCGCAGACGTGGATCGCCTGGGCGATCGACTCGGGACCGTACGCCTCCCCCGCGTGGATCGTGGTGTTGATGTTGTTGTCGCGGACGAGCTGGAACGCCTCCCGGTGGTGCTTAGCCGGAAAATCCGCCTCCGCGCCCGCAAGATCGAACCCCACGACGCCGCGGCCCTTGTACGCCACCGCGAGCTCCGCCATCCGGTAGGACGCCTCCGGCGAGATGTTGCGGATCCCGCAGATGATCACGTTCGCGGTCACGCCGTAGGTCCGCTCGGCCCGCATCAGGCCTTCGAGCACCGCCTCCACCACCGTCGTGAGCTTGAGCCCCCACCGCGTGTGCAGCATCGGCGAATAGCGCACCTCCATGTACCGGACGTTCTCCTGGTGCGCGTCCTCGGCGAGCTCGAACGCGATGCGCTCGAGCGCCGCCTCGGTCTGCATCACGGAGAGGGTGATGTCGAAACCCCGCAGGTACTCGACGAGCGAACCACACTCGCGCCCGCACCCGATCGCGGCGCGGAGCCCACCCTCGTCCGTCGCTGGCAGGGTCACTCCTTGGGCTTCCGCCAGCTCCAGGATGGTCCGGAGGCGCAGGGACCCATCGAGATGCACGTGGAGATCGGTCTTCGGGAGCGCCTGGAACACCTCGAGCGGCACGACCTGGTCGAGCGCAGGGTGATTCTCTTCCATCACCGCCCAACATAACACCACCCCCATTCGTCGCCCACCCGTCCCACCCCACGCCCACCCTCGAACGGCGGCACGGTGGGCGAGCCGGAGCTTGCGAGCCGGGAGCGGGAGCGGAACCGGTCTTGGAGATCGGCGTCCGGCAGCGGCCAGGCGGCTGCCCTGGCAAGCACTGCTGAAGTTGTTGCCAGGGGCCACTTGCGCGGTGGCCTACGTGGTTCGCTTCGCCCGCCGTCTGCCGCTGGGCGTACAGTCGTCACTGCTCCGGATGTTGATCTGCTTGCCGTCGACCGACACCACGCCGATGGCCAAGTCCTCGCTCTCGAACGCCTTGCGGCGCTGCGCGCCTCGCACCAACGAGCGCAGCGCTCGGCGGGTGTGATCGGGCTCGATGCGGAGCAGAGCGTCTCGCAGCGTCGTGTCCGGCACGCGCCGGCGCACGCGGAGCCATCTGCGCACGGGCGCCGTCAGGTACGTGCTTAGCTTCGGTGGCATTCATGCCCCATCCGGCGCAGGCCCCTTGACCGCGCCCCACCGCCCATTGCCGCGCCCTAACGGCGCTGGCGTGGGGCGTACGCCATCCGGCGGGGATCCCACCGAAGCCGACCATCGAACCGTCAGCCCCATCCCCGTCCGCTCCCACCGGGCCCAAACGCACCCACAGCGAATGGGTGCCCGCTTCCCGCTTCCCAGTCCCCTAGAGCAGCAATCAGGTTGATTGCTGCGTAAAATCAACAACCTAGGGCACCGAACATGCAGCAGATCTCGCCAGAGGCGCCGCTGGAAACGCATCCTCGCCATGCACGGATGCGTTTCCAGTGGCGCCGTTGC
>JAFGBI010000408.1 GCA_016933275.1 Polyangiaceae bacterium
CCAGCCTCGGGGTACTTGCACGCCGTGTAGCGGCCGTCGATGGCCTCGACCGCGAGGAAGAGCAGCGGGGGCTCGTCGTTGATGTAGAGCTTGGCATACGCCGTGCGGGCGGTGCCGACCCCGAAATCGTTGAACATCGAGTAGACGAGGCGCTCCCTCAGCTTGGTGTCGTCGTACGACATCGAGTTGAAGTTCAGCCGCTTGAGGCCGAAAAAGCGCGCCTCCGGGTCGTACTCGTTGAACTTGATCTTCATAGAGAGCTTCTCGCACTCTCCGGAGTAGTTCCTCACCCCACCGTAGTCGTCCCAGCAATGGTTGAGCGAGTAGTCGCCCTTGTAGCGGAGGCCCACAGCGTCGTAGTCTTCCGAGACGCCCCCGCCGCGAACCTGGAGCGCCGCGGTACGGTACGCCTCGTCGTTGCCGTTGGCCTTCATGGTCTCGTAGAGCGCCGGGTCCATGGTGACGTGGTACTCGAGGATCGTGTCGGGATCGAAGACCGGGTCGCCGAGCTCGCACGGGTCCGAGCCCGCGCCCGCTCCGGCGGTGACGTCGGCGCCGGCCCCACCGCTGGCCGTGTCCCCGTCTCCGCTAGCGCTCGAGCTCCCACACGCTGAAAGAAGCAGCGTGCTGGTCAGCGCGAATACCGGCCCTGCCGTCGTCAGTCGCCTCGAATCCATCGCCCTCTGCTCCTTCTCGGGCCGGCACATGCAGCGACCGGTGCCGGCTACTTCCCTTGGCCGGCGCAGGATCGCTGAAGAATCCGCTGAAGACAAGCCTCGAGGATTCGCCGGTCGAGAACGAGATCAGATGCCCGTGTTCGCCGTCCAAGGGCTCGTGTTGGCCGACCAATCCCGACTGCCGCGGTAGACGTTCGAGGCGCGAGAGGTCGCTTGCTCGATGGAGGACGCCACCGAGACGCTCCAGGAATCTGACCTCGCGTTCACCGACCCAGTGGCCACCGGGGATCTCACCGGCTCCCTCGAGATCCTCTCCTTCCGGACTCACTCGCGACCCGTCGTGGTCGAGAACGGCATCGCATACTTGCCCTGCCAGTCGTCGCTCGATCCATCGCTGCGAAGCACAAGCGGGCTGCGGGCATCGACTTCCAGCGGCCCCTGGCGCGGCGTCTTCCCGGCGCGCGGACCCTCGGTGTCGCTGCGAGGTCTTCCCGTCGTCCCGACGGACGCCCGTGCGACGCCGACAGCGCGGTGCGTCGCGTTCCACCCGCTATCCGCCGCCGACTCGCAACAGCGCTTCGGACTGGTCGAGCGGCTGTCCCTGCGCGTCCACCACGAAGAGGTGGTGGTTTCCGGCTGCGCTAGGGACGGCGATCGCGGTTTGCATCCCCGGCGGCGCGGGTCATATTCGCTCCTTGTCTACATGGACAGTACCGTCTGGCTCAACGGCACCGAGGTCTGCGCTCGTCCCTGTGGCTACGCCTCCTTCGAATGCGATATCAGTGACAGAGCGACCTTCGGTGGCGAGAACGTGCTCGCGGGGCGGGTCAACAACGAGCAGCCCAGCAGCCGCTGGTACTCCGGCAGCGGCATCTATCGGCACGTCTGGCTGAAGACCGTGGATCCGGTTCACGTCGCGTACACTGGCACGCACGTTACCACCCCCCAGACCTCGGCGGGGAGCGCCACGGCGAGCGTCTCCGTGGAGGTGCAGAACGACGCGGGCAGCGTCCATCGGGCGCGCGCCGCCACCGCCGAGCGTACCGTGCTCGGCGCGCTCGCGGGAACCATGGCGAGGGTCGCGACTTCTACCCGCCGCCGACCGGAGGGGCGTTGACGGGGCCGGGAGGGTGATATTCTCCGGCTTGGGAGGCGGACCTTCCGTGAATCAAGCCCACCTGAAAGCGCTCACCTGTGTTCGATGCGGCACGCCGCTCGAGCTGCCGGCTGACCCACGAGCGGTTCACATCGACTGTCCGAGCTGCGGGCAAGACAACCTCATGCCGCAGTACCTGATCGACGCGCGCCGGCAGCAGGCCGAGCTGGCGGCGCGCGAGCAGAGGCTCCTGGCCGAGCTGGCGGTGCGCCAGCAGACACAGGAGAAGCTTCTGGCTGAGAAGGCGGCGCAGCGCCGCGCCGGCCACCGCAAGTTCTACGTGATCCTCATCCTGGTCCTGCTCGTTCCGGGTTGCGGGGTCATCGGGCTCGTCGGGCTCGCCACGCTCGGGTGGTACGTGGGCGAGGAGGAGAAGGCGCAGGCAGTGAAGGACGCCAATCCCAGGCTCAACGGCCAGGCGCGGATCGCCGCGATGCTGGAGAAGAAGCAAGCCCAGGGGTGTGCGCGGGTGCTCTCCCAACCGACGACGTACACTCGCAAGGCCGGCACCAGCACGCTGAGCCTCATCGCCGGCGCGGACTGCGTGCACATACTGGCCGCGACCGGCACGAAGTCCGCGCTCACGATGCGGTACCAGGGTGACGTCGCGCTCACCTCGACCCTACCGTCGCCGGCCTCGGTGCTCGATTTTCGGATCTGTGCCGCCAAGACCGCAGACTACGCCTTCGAGATCAAGAACCAGAACCCCAACGGGTCCTTCACTCAGGCGAGCATCGAGTGCCCCCGGAAGGCCGGGGAGGGCGGCATGCGTTCGGTCCTTCGCGACGACGCCACGACCGGGAAGCGCGCGATCGCGGGCAAGCTCGCCGCCCTGAAGTCGCGCGGGTGCGAGCATGTCGTCGTGGACAACGCCCCTCATGTCGAGACGACGTCGCTCAAACTCACGCTCGCACGGGAGGGCCAGTGCATCCACGCGCTCGCGGCCAGCCATTTCGCGGACGTGAAGCTCACGATGAGCGTGACCAACCCTCAGGGGAGATCGCTCGCCGTGCCGACGCCGGGGCCGGAGCTCGAGTTCGTTCATTGCCCTACCGAGGGTGGCGACTACGTCGTCAAGGTCAGCTCCTCCACGGCGGACCATTTCGCGACGGCCGCGGTCGACTGCAACCGGAACGGGCCCGAGGGGTTGCTGCGCGAGCGCAGGGGGGGACCTGTACGGTGATCAGGTCGAGCGGGCTTCTTTCCGGGGTCTGGTTCGTCCGCCCCAGCGTCGGGCTCGGCATCTCTCCGGCATGTGTCACGTAGAGCAGCAATCAGCTTGATTGCTGCGTTAGATCAACAACCTAGAGCACCGAACCGGCAGCAGACCTCTCCAGAGGCAGCGCTGGAAACGCGTCCTCGCCTCGCACGGAAGCGTTTCCAGCGCTGCCGTTGCTGTCGGCAACCTGATCGGTGCTCTACTTGCGCCTGGAACGGACGGACGAGACGCTGAAGGCGTTGGTGCACGAAGGCGCGAAGAGCAACGCGCGGCTGGACCGGGTGGAGCTAGAAAGCCTCCGCTACGACGTCGATGGGATCCAGTCGCAACTCGGAATCGAGTGGCCGTCGCGGGAGCGGGGCGAGCGTCAACGCGGGACCCACCCGCCGCTGAGGTTCACGGGCATCGCCCTGCCGATTGGCCACGGCGGCTCCTGCCAGGCCAGCCGCCTGCCCGCTGCCGGACGCTGCTCCCACTGGGACCACTGGTTCCCCGGGGGACCGAACCCCATCCCACCCCCCAATCCCGCGGCTCGCAGAGCGAGCCGCCGATCAAGAGCGGGGGCCGCGGCCGCGCGTGGGGCCAAGACCTCACGTGCCTTCATCCGGAGCGATTTGCCTCAAGATCGATGAGTTCTTCGTCCAATGAACGCCCATCCGGGATCGAGCGCCCCGGCCCGAAGCCGCTACCGAAGGTCGCGCGCGCAGCGCAACCCCATGGTCCTGGTCCTTGTCCTTGTCCCTGCTATTCGTTTGCCATGGAGCCCCTTGGCGGTAGATCCGCCGAGGTCCCGCCAACCAGGACCGTCACCGCTTCCAGTTCGATCGCCCGAGCATCGGTTGCCCCGTCCCGGCACCGGAGACCCGTGACTCGGAGCGGGAGGACGGCGCGGTACGTTGCCTCTTGCCATGAGGGCGTCGAGCCGAACGAAGCTCCTCCGCTCCTTCACCAGCTCGCGACCATCGTTCCTGGGGCATCCCTGGTGGTCGCTCTCGAACTCGCGATGTCCTGGCGCCGCGCGGCTACCACGCAGCGCTTGCCGACCGAGCGGAGCGTCGGCCGGCAAGGACGTGTGGGGGGCGGCGAGGGGGTTGCGCGGCCACGCTCGAGCGTTCACGCTGGCGGTGTTCCATGACATTCCCATGGCGTTCGACCCTGACCTCCCTCCTGCTCGCGCTGGGCACGTCGGCCTGTGGGAGGCCCGCTACGGTGAGCGATTGCGAGGAGATCGTAGAGCGCATCGTCCGCCTGGAGCTCGAGGCGACTGGTCCCGGGGACAGCGAGAAGCTTGCCGCCGAGGTGAACGAGTTCAAGGCGCGGGTTCGCGAGCGCACGCTAGAGGCCTGTGTCGGCAAGCCCGTGACCGAGCGCTCCCTCGCCTGCGCGCGGGCCGCGACCAAGCCCAAGGCAGTGGAGGCATGTTTCTTCTCCGTCTTCTGAGTCGAACGCGCTTCGTCCTTGGCGTGTTCTCCCTCTTCTTCGCTGCGGGATGCGGTCGTCGCGTGAGCGACGACGAGTGCCGAGAGCTGCTCGACCACTACACGGTCCGCCTGCTGAAGGCCCTGGATCCCCGGGCCCCAGGGGCCGAGATCGACCGCCTGCGGCTCGAGGCCCAGATTCGGCTTGCCATGCGTTCGGGGCTCGCGAGCTGTGGCGATCGCGTCTCGCGTCGCGCCTTCGACTGCGCCATGCGCGCAGGAACACCCGATGAGATCGAGCGGTGCCTCCTTTGACCGACGAAGACCCCCGAGCTGCGGACGACGATCTCGCCCTCGAGGTGGTGGTGCTCGACATCGAGGATTCCATCGATCTGCACACCTTCCAGCCCCGCGATATCCCGAGTGTCGTCGAGGCGTACCTCGAGGCAGTTTCGGAACGTGGCTTCCGTGAGGTCAGAATCATTCACGGCCGCGGCAAGGGCGTGCAACGGGCGCGGGTTCGGCAGGTGCTCGCCGAGAGTCCGCTCGTCATCGGCTTTGACGATGCGTCAGCGCCTCGCGGCGGGTGGGGAGCGCAGATCGTGTGGCTTCGTCGTCTGTGACCGCGCATCCGCGACCGGTGTTGCACGATGGAATCGACATGGACGACGAGATGATTCTGGACGCGGCGCTCTTCCACAAGGCGGCCGTGGATCTCGAGTGGGCCGAGCTCCTCGAGCGGATCGCGGCCTACTGCATGGGTGAGTCCGCCGCGGAGGTGGTGCGGGCGATCACGCCCGCGTCCGATTTCGAGGAGGCGCAGGCTCGCATCGAGCGCGCGGCGGAAGCGATGGGCTACGTGGAGCGGGGCGCGCAGCTGCCCATCGCTGCGCTCGACGACCTCACCGACGTCCTCGAGCGGGTGCACCGTCATGCCGTCCCGTCGGGCCGAGAGCTCCGCGCGATCGCCGGGCTCACCGTGGCGGCGGCCACGCTTCGTCGGCACGTCGCGCATCACGCGGAGTCCGCGCCGCGTCTGGCTCGCGAACTCGCGACCGACCCAGGGCTTGACGCGATTGGAGCACGCATCGAGGTCGCGCTGGATCCAGACGGTGCGGTCAACGAGGACGCATCGCCGGGGTTGCGCGCGGCGCGGCGCCAGGTGGAGACCGTGCGCCGGGAGCTCGCGCGCAAGCTCGACGCGATGGTGTCGCGCCACGCCGAGGTGCTCCGCGACCGGACCGCGATGGAGCGGGATGGGCGGTGGGTGATCCCGGTCCGCTCGGATGCCCACCAGCCCGTGCCGGGGATCGTGCTCGGATCGAGCGCCTCCGGCGGCACCCTCTACGTCGAGCCCGTCGAGGTCACCCCCTTGGTCAATCGGCTCACCGTGGCGCTCGGCGACGCGGTGCGCGAGGAGCAGCGGGTCCTGGCGGAGCTCGCCTCACTGGCGGCGGAGCACGGGGACGCTCTCACGCTCGCGTACCGGGCGTGCGTGCAGGCGGACGTGCTCGCGGCCATCGCGCGCTGGGCCGGGGCAGCGCGGGCTCGCCCAATCGCGCCCGACCGCGAGCCACGGATCGCGCTTGGGTCGATGCGGCACCCCCTGCTCCTCGGCACGGTCGAAGAGGTGGTCCCCCACGACCTCGCGATCGGCGGCGGGCAGGCCCTCATCGTGTCCGGCCCCAACGCCGGCGGGAAGACGGTGGCGCTCAAATCCATGGGTCTCGCGGCGTGGATGGCCCGCGCCGGGCTCCCGGTCCCTGCCCAGCCCGAGTCTCGGATCGGTTGGTTCGACCCGGTGTTGACGGATTTTGGCGACGAGCAGTCGATCGCGCGGGCCCTCTCGACCTTCAGCGCTCACGTGGCGCACCTCACGCGTATCCTCGCCGCGGCGGGTCCCCGCACGCTCGTGCTCCTCGACGAGCTCGCGGGCGCCACGGATCCCGAAGAAGGCGCCGCGTTCGCCCAGGCCATCGTGGAGGGGCTGGTGGAGCGCGGGGCGGTCGTGGGGGTGACGACCCACTACGAGCGCCTCAAAGAAGCGGCCGCGCGCGATCCCCGTTTCCACAATGCATCGGTGGGCTTCGATCTCGCGCGTCTCGTGCCGACCTTCCGCCTCGCGCTCGGCGTGCCGGGGCCTTCGAGCGCGTTGGCGGTTGCCGGTCATTTCGGCGTGCCTTCGGCGGTCATCGAGCGGGCGCGCGCTCTCGTCCCCGAGCAGGCGCGGGCGAGACAGGAGCTCCTAGAGAGGCTCCACACGGAGCGCGAGGCGCTCCATCAGGCGCTGGCGAGCGCGACCGCGGACGCGGCCGAACAGGCTCGCCTCCGCGGGGAGCTCGAGGCCGAACGCGCCGAGGTACGGCAGAAGGAACGTCTGCGCTTCGCCCGTGAGAGCGCCGAGCTCATGGGCGAGGTTCGCGAAGCGCGGGCCCGCCTCCGCGAAGTCAGCGCGCGGCTCGGCGCGGGTGTTGAAGCGTCCGCTCTCGCTGGACTCGAGCGCGAGGTAGCGGTGGCGGCGCAGCTCGTGGCGATTGGTGGCAAGCTCGCCGGCGCTACGGCTCCCGCCGGGCCTCCGCGTCGCCCCGCCGCGCCCGAGGATCTGGCGCCTGGCAAGCGGGTGTTCCTCAAGAAGCTCGACCGTGTCGCGGAGGTCGTCGAACTCGCCGCCCGGGGCCAGGTGCGGGTCATGGCGGGTCCGCTCAAGCTCCTCGTGCCGCTCGCCGAGGTCGAGCTCGTCACCAGTGGCGGTGGCGCTAGTGCACGCCAGGCGAGGCCGTCCCTGGCTGCGCGCCCCAAACGCGACCGGCGTTCGGCGATGGGCGCGGGTACGCTAGGTGCGGGTTTCGTCCCCGTGCGCACGCAGGACAACACGCTCGACCTTCGCGGACAGCGCGTCGAGGAGTCTCTTGATCGCGTTGACGCCTTCCTCGACCGTCTGCTCGACCGCGGCGAGCCGGTGGGATTTGTGCTGCACGGTCACGGGACGGGTGCGCTGAAGACTGCGGTGCGGTCACATCTGAAGGAGTCCGCATACGTCAGCCGATCCTACGCTGCCGAACCAGATGACGGCGGCGACGCATTCACGGTCGCCTGGCTCAAGGAATGAGGGGAGGGGATACGGGGGGCAGGGCGTCTGGGGGCTGCCTCGCCAAGGCAGAGCGCTGACCTCCTGCGCTGCGGCGACGGCGGCAAGGGCCGGCTTGGAATCCACGGCGCTGGCGGCGGGCCGGCCGCGGGATCCCCCAGGGGGACCTGGGTCGGCTCCGCCGTGATAGGCTGTCATCCCCGGCGCGCTCGACCCGCGCGCCCTCCTCGGAGGACCGATGGCGAAGACGGCGACGAAGCAGGTGGCGAAGAAGAGCGCGAGGAAGGCCGCGAAGAAGGCCGCGAAGAAGGCCACCCAGCGGGTGGCGAAGAAGGCCACCCAGCGGGTGGCGAAGAAGGCCACCCAGCGGGTGGCGAAGAAGGCCACC
>JAFGBI010000035.1 GCA_016933275.1 Polyangiaceae bacterium
ACGTGAGGTCGCCGTCCGCCTCGTACCCCATCTCCACCAGCCGCCCATCCGCCGTGTAGTCCGTCGTCCATAACTGTCCGGCGTCGTCGTACGTGTACGTTACGGTCCCGCTCGGGCTGGTCACCGAGGTCGGGTTGCCCACCTCGTCGTAGAGGAAGCTCCAGGTGACCCCAGCGCGGCGCTCCTCCGCGATCCGATCCGTGATGTCGTACTCGTAGGCCACCGTGCCCGCGGGGCCGCTGATGGTCTCAGCGGATTCGTCCGCGGCATACGTGTGCTGGGTCTCGCCCACCCCATCCGTCGTGCTCGCCAGGCGGCCGTGCTCATCGTAGGTCATCGTCACCGCTCGGCCACCGCTCGTACAGTCCGTGTCGAGCGCGTTGATGGGCTGGCGGCAGGTCACGTTGCCGGCCAGGTCGTAGGCATACGCATGGCCGAAGCCGCCGTGGAGCTCCGCGAGCTTTCGGCCCTCCTGGTCGTAGCGGTACCGGGTCGTCCGCGCGGAGCCGTCGGCGGAGCCGCTCGGGTGGTTGATCTGGGAAAGGCGGAGGGCATAGTTGTACTCGAAGGTCTCGTCGCCGCGGGGAGTGGGGTGGTCCGCTCGGGTAACCACGTGCCGGTGGTCGTATTCGTAGCGGGTCGTATAGGTGCCGGCCGCCTCGATGCCTTGGTCGTCCACCGTGCCGCGCGCATCCACCGCCGCCGTCACCTTCCCGGCGTAGTCGTAGGTCGCCGCCGCCACCAGCTCCGTAGTGGCTCCCTGCCGCCGCACCGTCTTGATCACGTGGTCGAAATCATCATACGTGTTGAGCGTGAAGACCCCGCGCTGGTCGCGCTCCACCGTAAGGTTGCCGACCCCGTCGTAGCCGCGCTCGATGGTGCCGGTCGGCGTCTGGATGGTCCGCACGCGGCCGGCTTCGTCGTAGGTGTATGTCTCCGTGATCCCCCGCGGATCCGTGTAGGTCGCCAGCTCGCCGGTGGGCGTGTGCGTCCGCTCCGTCGTGATGAGCCCGGAAACGCCCGGCTCCTCGGTGTGTATGAGGAGGTGACGGGAAACTTCGTACTGGTAGGTCCGGACTCGGCCGCGGTGGTCGATCGTGCGGGTCGCGTTGCCCACGCCGTCCAACTCCTCCACCGTCAGGCTCCGCGGTCCCGTGATCGGCGAAACCGCGGTGTGTACCTCGGTCCTCGGCTGGCCTTCGGGAAAGTACGTGTAGGTCACCGTGGGGGTCCCGGATCGGGCGTCGCTGGTCTTGGTGAGGTTGCCGTTCGGCGAGTACTCGTAGCAGTAGGTCCCGTGCACACCGCCGCCGCTGGCACAGGGATGGGTCACGCCGGTGCCGTCCGTGTGGGCCACCACTTGGCCGAGCGGGTCTCGTGTCCAGAGCCGCTCCTCCGAACCCGGTCCGCGGAGCACCGTGAGGTTCCCCGCTCCGTCGTACTCGTACTGCCGCTGCTGACCGGCGGAGTCGGTCACGCGGAAGATCCGGTCCTGGTGGTCGTAATAGTACTGCTCCCAGTCGCGCACCGTCGAGACTGGGCCGCGGTCCGTCTCGACCCGTTCAAGGTTGCCGGCGGCGTCGTAGTGGTAGTCGGTCCTCGCTCCCTCGGCGTCGGGCTCGGGCCCGGTCGCGGCGCGCACCACCGCCGTCCGCTGTCCCTTGTCGTTGTGGGCGTAGACCGTATGCTTCTGGTTTGGGTCGCGATACCACTCCGGCCAGCCCGCGGCGCTGTACTGCCATTCCTCGGTGAGCGTCGTCTCTTGGGTGGTCCCGTTGGCCGCGAGAGTGTGCACGACCAGCGACGAAGAGAGCACGTTCCCGCGGCTGTCGAGCGTGCGCGTCGTACACGCTGGCGGCTCCGATTCGTCGCACTCCACGGCGATGTGATGGGTGTCGTCGTGCACGTAGGTGTAGGTCCGCGGGTGCCCTGGCGCGCCGGTCGTCGCCTGGGTACGGACGCGACCCCGTGAGTCATAGGTGTAGGTGACCGTCGTGCCCTCGGGATCCGTCACGCTGATCCGATGGTCCGCGAGGTCGTACCCATACGTGGTGTCGCCGGTGCCTCCCGGCACGTACCCCGGGCACCCCACGTTCCGGCCCGCGACGTGGGTGAGGCGACCGACCAGGTCGTAGGTGTAGTCCGTCGTCTGTCCCTCCCAGTCCGTCTCCCAGTCGACCGCACCCATCTCCGTGTACTGCACCGTGCGCGCGTCCACGGCCGCGCCGGCGCTGCGGGTGATCGTCATCTGACGCGATGAGAGGTCGTGATCGTACGTGTAGGTCGCGCCGAGCCGGTCGGTTTCGGAGGTCAAACGACCGGCTCCGTCGTAGCTCCAGCCCTCCTCCACCACCGCGTCCTGCCACGTGATCCCGTGATGGGTCGTGGATATGGGGTGATCCATCGAGTCGTACTCGGTGGTCCGCTGGGCAACCCCCTCCTTCAGCGTCTGCGTCACCCGGCCGCGCGCGTCCGCCTCCACTTCCCGCACGAGGGGATCGTCCTGACCTCGCGTGACCGTCGTCAACGCCCCGTATGGGTCGTAGCCGTAGGCGGTGGTACGGTCGTAGTCGGTGGCGGTTGGCCTCGCGACGTTCTCGACCGTCACTGCGCCGCGATCGCATTGGTAGGTCGTGACCGACTCCGGTGCTTGCAGCGCGGAGATGCAGCCCGTGGTGTCGTCGTAATCCCACTCCCAGGTGAAGCCCTCCTCAGTGCGGGATCCCAGCACGTTGTAGGGCGTGCCGCGCGCGGTCGTCCTCGTCTGCCATTGCTGCAAGATGACGTGGGAGTACTCACCCAGGGTCGTGATCTCGGTCTCGACGTTGCCCAATTCATCGTATCCCGAGGTCACGGCATACGGGACGGCACCCGGAGCTTCGTCCGTCACCGTCCGGCTCAAGAGCACATTGTCGTCTTGGTTGGCGCTGGCCTCCGGATCGCTCGACCAGGTCATGGTCGTGACGCGGCCGATGGGATCTTCGATGGTGCTCGGGTTGCCGGAGCCGTTGAGCGTGTAGGTCGTCACCCCGTTCGGCGCGGCCGGTGGGGCCGGCGCGGTCACGGTGCGGATGGCGCCGTCTTGGTAGTCGTAGGCGACCCTCGAAGCGTCCGGGTACGTGATCGATCGGACCACGTCGTTCCGTCGCACCGGACCGCCTGCCTCCGTCGTCGCCAGGCAGCCAGGTGTCCGATCGTACCCGTAGGTGACCGTGTTCCCGTCCTCGGACCCGTCCGTCACCGTGTTGAGGTTCTTCGTCGGGTTCGTTTCGTCGTCGTCGCCCTGGTCCTCGTAGCCGTAGGTCTCGACGAAGGCGGTGGGGCCGGTCGTCCCCGGGGGCGGGGCGTTCTCCACCGCCACCTTCGACAGGTATCCGTCCTCGTCATAGCAGTAGTGCGCCCTAAACTCCGCGCTCGTTCCCGTGTTTCTCAGGCAGGTGATGGTCCGCACCCGCCGGAGGCTCGGGTTCTGGTCGACGCAATGGTCGAGGTAGGTCTCGGTCCCCGTGTAGTCCAGCTCGCACGTCCGACCGACCGCATCGATCACGTTGGTGAGCTTGCCCTGGTCGTCGATCTGGAGCCGCATCTGGTTGCCGTACCGATCGCGGATCAGCCGTACCGGCTCGGACTGCGCGGAGGGGACCACTCCGTGGCCGGCGTACCAGCGCCGCGTCTGCGCGGGGGTGCCGGCGTCGGGGCAGTCCGGGAAGATCGAGCCTCCGCCGCCCGTGTCCGTGGACGTGCTGGTCGTGGTGGCGGTGCCCGGGTCGGTGGTCGGGTCCGTGCCGGTGCCCGTGGTCGTGTCCGTACCGGTGCCCGTGCTGGTACCCGTGGTCGTGTCCGTGCCAGTTTCGGTCGCGGTGTCCGTGCTCGTCGTCGGGTAGCTGAGATCGAGCGCGCCGGCATCGACCCCGATCCGGGAGACGAGCGCATCGTCCACGAGCATCCGCTCTGGAATCGTCTTGAATCGCTGCGGCCGCCGGCGCGGGATCCGATACCAGTACTCGGTTCCGTCCTTGGACACGAAGCGGAAGCAGCGCTGGGTGGCCGGCGCACCCGCTTCGCACCGCTGGTCCACCAACACCGGATCCGGGTCGCAAACGAGCTCCGTGAGGGTGGCGTGGTGCCCCTTCTCCGCCACCCACTCCCGCTCGCCCGACGCCACCTCCGTGCCGGTCGTGAAGGTCACGCCGTTGACGACCACGCTGGTCCACTCCGTTGGCTCGTCCGGGACGATCTCCCGCTCGATCTCGTTCGCTTCGTGGAAGCAACCCGGGTGGTACGGGTCGTTGGTATAGGTGCGCTGCCGGTCGATCCTCGCCTTCACCCACTGGGGCGTGGTCGTGACCTCGGCTCCCGCCTCGGACTCATGCTCCCGCGAGAGCAGCGGCACCACCCGCTGGTCGAAGCCGAGCGACCAGCCCTTGCCGAGGTGGCTGGTGGCGGCGTCGTTCACGTTCGAGTAGGTCCGCGTCACGGCCAGGGCGGGGCCGTACCCCTGGGACACGGAGAAGTCCGTGCGCGACAGCATGAGCTTCCCGGTGTGGACGTCGACGTCGTGGTCCAGTACCTGCCCGGGCTTCATCCCGGTGCGGTCCTCGGTGAGCTCGCCGGGGAACTCGACCGTCTGCCGGACGCAGAGCTTGGTCGGGTCGCTGGCTTCCGTCCACACCGGACCGATCTCCACGCCCCCCGTGCCCGCTGCCCCGGTCCCCGAGCTGGCCCCGGTCGCGCTGCCCCCCGCGGCGGTCCCGCTGGTGCCCGCACCGCTCGTGCCCGTGCCGCCGGTGCCGCCCGTGGCGTCCGCTCCCTCCTCGGCGGCCTCCGCGTCGCAGGCGCCTTCGACCCCGAACGACGCCCGCGCCTCGATCCTCACCGTGAACTTCGGCGCGTCGCAGGGCGTGATCCTTGGATCCTCGGCGTTTAGCACCGAGGTGAAGTCGACCACCACCGCCCATTCACCCGCCCCCACCTTGGCGTAGCCCTCGGCCGGCGCGAGCTGCTTGACCCGCCGGCCCTGGCCGTCGAAGAGCACCACGCGCACCTCGGCGGGCTGGGTGGTGACGAAGCCGACCGTGGCGTAGTCGTCGATGTACTTGCTCCCGCAGGTCGTGTCCTCCGCCTGGGGGACGGATGGATGGGTGTTCGCTCTCGGCAGGTCGGCGCGGTGCCGACGCGTGAGCACGATGGGCGACGTCGTGGTCTCCACCAGCGGCAGTCCGTCGAGCTCGAAGAGGGGATTGCCGGGATCGAGGTTCGAGTAGAGTTGTAGGCTCAGAAAATCGGTGGGCGCGAGCTGGCGGAGGAGGTTCTCCACCACCCCGAGCTGGTTCGAGGGCGTCAGGGTGACCAGCTCCTCGAGCGACGGGAAATCCACGGACGGCGCCCGGACGCCCTGATCGACCAGGGCCAGGAGCTCGGCGTACCCGACCCCCCAGACCAGATCGAGCTCGGATCCGAACCGGGGCAGCTCCACGGCGCCCCCGCCTTGCGTGTGGAGCTCGTAGTCGAAGCTCAGCGCGCTCGCAGAGGTCTCGTCCTGGTAGGTCGTCTGGAGCTCTACCCGCTCGATCGCGAGATCGAAGAGCGAGAAGTGAAACTCCGGCCGGTACACCCAGCGGTACACCCTCTCGAGCGAGCCGGTCGCGCCCAGGATCGGGGCCTGGGTCGTCGTGGTGGACGGCATCTCGCGCAGCAGCGATGCCCGGAGCTCCGCGGCCGTGCGCGTCGCCTCCTCGTCGAACACCTGCACCTGTACCGGCACGAAGGCCGCGGGGCGGTAGTAGTAGTAGCGATCGGATCTCGACGAGCCGCCATCGGCCCCCCCGTCCTCCACCGACGAGCCCGCCCCGGCCTCGCCGGTGTCCGTCTCCGGTTCCTCCGGCAGCGCCTCGCCGTACCGGTCACCTCGGCTCTCGAAGGGATCCCCGTAGGCCCGCGCGATCGGTCCGTCGTCGCCCTTGGTCCAGCCCGTCACGTCCACGTAGAAGTGCTGGCTGGTGAGGCTCCGCTGGGGCAGCCGCACGAGCTGCCGGTGCTGGCCGGGACGGATCTCGAAGTGCGCGACCTTCGGCGTTTCCTGGCCGGAGCTCGCCGTGGTCGCCCCGCTCCCGGTGGTCGGCTGTACGGGCTCCGCCTCGAGCCGCGCTTCCCCATCCGTGTTCACGATCGCCAGCCGCCCGGTGTAGCCGGGCAGGGCGTCGGGCAGGGGCATCCCGGACTCGTCGTACCATTGGGTGGAGATCGCCACCACCTCGTCGGAGGTGAGCCCGGCGCCCTCGAACGTGATCACGTTGGTGCGCCGGGTCTCTGGCTGGCCTCGGTCGTTGAGGTCGGTCACCCCCATCGCGTTCACGAGCCGCTGGCTCTCGCGCGTCGCCTCGATGCGCAGGTTGGGCGGGCCGAGCACCATCGGATGGTCTCGGTCGTTCCGGTAGATGAGCTGCGCCGCGAAGGAGGCATCCAGGGCCGCGGACGGGCTCGGCTGGTTGCTGGTGCCGCCCGTGCTGCTGCCGCCCGCGCTGCTGCCGCCGCCGGTGCCGGTGCCGCCCGTGCTGCTGCCGCCCGTACTGCTGCCGCCCGTGCTGCTGCCGCCGGTGCTGCTGCCGCCGGTGCTGCTGCCGCCCGTGCCGCCGCTGCTGGCCAGGGTCGCGGCGAGAGCCTCTCCCTGCTGGGTGCGGATGATGGTGGTGCCGATGTACCCCGTGGGGCGATTGATCGCCACGACGCGCAGCCAGTTGTTGGGCAGGCAGGCGCCCGAGATGTGCAGGCGAAGGTTCACCGTCGTCGAGTAGCCGGGGGGCTCCGGTAGGGGCTCGAGCCGGCCGGGATCCAGACGAAACGTGCCCTGCGCGTCGGCGTCGGCGTAGGCCAGGACCTCGCTGGCATCGAGTCCGCGCTTCTCCGCGCAGAGCCGGCCATCCGGGGAAAAGACGTGGATGTCCGTGTACGTGTAGTCCTTCCAGCTCAGGCGCTCGACCAGGCCGCTGTCGAACAGGAGCGACTCCGATGGGGTGTCCACGACCCGCGGCACGCCGTCCGCCCCCACCACGAGGCGGCCGGGCGAGTAGGTGGCGCTGGTGAAGGAGTAGCGGGTCCGGTCCTGCTCGCTCCCCGGCTCCGGAGCGAGACGGATCTCCTGCTCTGCCTCGAGCGGCATCGAATCCCGCCGGGGGTTCTTGAACTCGGCGGTGACCACCGCGAACGCGGAGGCCAGCGGTACGTTGTAGGTCCGGATCGGATCCATGCCGGCCGCCTGGATCCGGCGCCGATCGAGGTAGACGCCCCCGTAGCGGACGCGCGGCTCGTACTGGCCGTAGCGGACCCACACGTACAGGGTGTCGTCCACGATGCCGCCGGGGGTGGCGTAGAAGATGGTGGATTGCAGGCCCTGCCGCGCCACGGCATAGCTCGGAAAGAACCCATACGGGAGACGATAGGCCCCGTTCTGGTCGACGAGCACGCCCTGCGCGGAGGTGAGCGTGCCGTCGTCTTGCTGGACCGCGATCAGCGAGCGGAGACCCACGTCGATCTCGACGCCCTGCACCGCCCCCCAGAGCCGCGTGATCTGGGCGGTCTTCTTGCAGCTCCAGAACTGCCCGAAGTAGTCGTCGGCTGGATAGCCAACGGCCTCGGAGAGGATGTCGTTCTCGCCTCGCCACCGGAGCAGGAGGGTCGAACGGAGACTGCTCTCGCAAGGCTGGTCCTTCGTGTACTCCGCGTAGAGGGTCCGATAGCCGAAGGTGCCTGGCGAGTCGTAGAGGACCTCGCCGTACTGCTCCCCGGGCGACAGGCAGACGAGCACGGAGCCGACCGCCGCCCAGGGATCCGGGTTGGTGCCGCCGCCGCTCGCGAGCTTGCCCCAGGCCGTGCCCTGGGTGTGCTCCGGGGTGTACGCGGCTGCCTGGTCGACGTCGAACGGGTACTGGGCGATAACGACCGGCCCGGTCTCGGGCATCGCCGCCGCCGTGTACACGAGGACGTGTGTGGTTGGCTCGAGGAGCTCTGGCTTGCGGCCCGGATCGACCGGATCCCCGAGCGCATCCTCGAAGACGCGACTCACGTACGCGCTCCGGTCGATGAGCTCGGTGCCGTCCGCGCGGGCCTGGACATACTCCTCGGCGAAGTACCGGCGCTCGTACGCGGTGAAGGTGGTGAAGTCCTCGCATACGCCGAGCACCCCCTCCGGCAGGTCGACCATGCTGCCAAGGACCAGAGCCTGCCCCTCCCAGAGCGAGGGATCGGCGCGGTACGGGGGATAGGATGGGGCGTACTCGACCCAGACGGGCTTGCCGTTCTGGGTCACGATCCCGCGGGTGGCGACGTATCCCTGGTGGAGCCCCATCTTGGCCCCGCTCACCACCGTCCCGAGGAAGCGCTCCTCCCCGGACTCGGCATCGCCCGCTTCCTGCGCTCGGGCCCGCCTGGTGCCGGCCACCACCGCGGCGACGAGCAGGAGGCCACCGAGCAGGGCGAGGCCCCGGAGCAGGCGGCCCCGCCAGGCGGGGGAGCGGGTCAGCGTCGTCATCTCCTTCGCCCCCTTCACGACTCACTCAGCCTTGCCACGAGCTCGACGAGCGTAAGCTCGCCGGTCGCGTAGCGTTGCAGGGACTCTTGCCATACGGACGGCGCCACCATCACCCCTAGGAAGTCCAGGCGCTCGACCTCGAGGCGCTCGCTCACCAGCGCGGCCGCCTCGCGATCCACCCGAGCAACCCCGGCCGGAACCAGCATCAGCGCGTCCGGATCGACGGCCACGATGAGGACCCGATCGAGCGGCAGGTCCAAGAGCTCGGACTCGCCGAGCTGGCCCTCGAGCGCGGCCGTGAAGGCGATCTCGCCGGCCACCTCGATCCGCGAGGGCTGGAAGGCGTAGACCCAGGCCGGCATGGCCATGGGCACCATCGGGTAGGAGAACCGGCCGAGCGCGAGCTTCTGCACGTGTAGCTCACCCGAGGCGCGCGCGTCCGGGAAGAGCACCTCCGCCCCGGTGAGATCGAGCGTGAGGCCCACGTCGGGCAGCTCGACCGCGGCGCCGCTCGCCACGTACCGGCGCGAGATGGAGCGGTCGAGCATCGGCAGGCTCAGCACTCCAATCGAGGTCAGGTGCTGGGCCTCGGCGTTGACCCAGAAGTCGAGGGAACCGTGGGTGGGCTCGGCCAGATCCGGGTTGGCGCGGACCAGGTGGCGTCCCGCCGGGATCGAATCGGCATGGGTGCCGAACCCGAAGGTGAAGTACCCCTCCGCGTCGCTGACCGTCCTCCGGCCGAGACCCACGAGCTCCACGGGGACGTTGGCGAGGGCGTTGTCGAACTGGTCCACGAGGAAGCCCTGCACGAGCGTCGGCAGCGGCCGGACCGTGACCCTGCCGCGGTGCACCTCGGCACCGTCGTAGAGCACCGTGATCTGCTCGGTGGCGCCCCAGGTGAAGCCTCCCCGCGCGTAGAAGGCGACCATCTGATCCCCGACGAAGAAGCTCAGACCGCCGGCGACGGGCTCGGCCTGCCGGTTCACGTCCGCGAGCCGTAGGTCGGAGAACACGGTGAGATCGGCCCCCGGCGCCGGCTCGGCCAGGGTCTTTCCCCGCACGGTCTCGCTCACCACCACCTGCAGGCGATCGAAGTCGATGGGCTTGTTGAACACGAAGGAGAGGGCCTGCTCGGGCTCGATGTGCTCCGCGCCGTTCTCCGGCGACTGGCGCACGACCCGCACCGGGATGCTCGCGTCGCTCACGATCCGGAAGCGGACCACGGCCTGGGCCAGCGGGGTCCCGTCGCTCGTGCTCACGGCAACCACGAGCTCATGGGCCGCGTCCGCGCCGGGGAGGGTCACGGTGCCGCTCGCCAGGGTGGCTGCCACGGCGAGGGGGACCGCCGGGCGCTCGCCCACGGCGGCGGTGATCCGATCCGTGGGTGCGACCCCCGGGATCCGGGCGCGGACGGAGACCTCGAGCGGGTCGCCCTGGGCGACGAGCTGGTCGCCGGTGCTGGGCTGGAGGATCTCGATGGAAAGGGCCGCGTCGAGCCGCACCAGCGCGCCATGGGTCGTGCGGTTCCCGGCGTGGTCCCAGGCTTCGAAGGCGAGCGTCGTCTCCACGCCCCGAACCAGCGCGAGATCGAAGTCGAAGGACCAGACGTCGTCGCTCCCAGGGCTCAGGGCGATCGAGCGCCCGTTGACCGTGAAGCCCGCGAGGTTCGGCTCGGTGACGTGCCCGGTGATGGTGTAGGGCGACACGGTCACCGAGGTCACCGCGGGCGGCGGCTGGAGCACGTCGACCGCGATCGCGGGGGACACGCTGTCGTGGCGGACCACGAAGCCGAGCTCCGCGCCCTCGCCGCTGGCGTCCTCGGCCTGCACGAGCACCGGGACCTCGTCCTCGCCCGCGGGCAGGGCGAGCAGAGCATCGAAGGAGACGCGGGTCCCCGTGCCCGTGATCCGGGCGTCCTGGCCGTTCACGGTCACCCGGGTCACCGGGGTCTCGGCCTCGACCCAGCCGCTCACCGGGAGCGAGTCGCCCTGCACCCATTGCTGCTCCTGCACGCCGAGCAGGGTGATCACCGGCGGGAGGGGCTCCTCGGGCGTCACGAACTCCTGGTAGGTCACGGTGCTGGTGGCCGTGGCATTCCCGGGCGCCGACTCGGCCACCACCTGGAGGAGGTTTCGCCCGGCCACCAGGTGCACGCTCGGGAAGGAGAACGTGTACTCACCGTCGGTCCCCTCGGGGAAGGTGACGGTCGAGCCGAGCCGCAGGCGGATCGCTTCGGGAGGGAGGCTACTATGGACCCGGCCGGTCACGTCGACCAACGGCACCGTGACCAGGCTGCCGTTCGGGGGGGTGAGGATCGCGACCCGGGGCAGGGCGGGCAGCGTCGCTTCGACGAGGATCGGCACCGCTGCCTGGTTCGCTTCACCATCGGTCGCCACCACGATCAGGGCGTTTGGCCCGGTGGAGAGGCTGACCTCGACCGAGAAGGTCGCGGACGGGCCGAGCACGCCGCCGAAGACCTGCCCCGGCTGCCGATCCGAGGTGACCACCACGCTCACGACCCCGGAGCCGAGATCGGTGACCGTCCCGGTCAGGGCCATGCGATCCTCGACCGTGGTGCGCTCCGCGGCACCGGAGACGGTGAGGACCGGGGCCACATCGTCGATCACCGAGAGGACCGCGGGCGCGGACACCACCGAGCCCCGCGCGTTCTCGATGACCACACGGTACTCGGCCCCGCTCTCGTCGTAGCTCGCCTCGTCGCCCCCGTACGCGGCGGTGTCCGCGCCCGGGACATCCGCGCCGAACCGCTGCCACCGGTAGGTGAGGTCATTGCCCGTCGCCACCACCTCGAAGGCCCAGGACTGCCCCACCGACACGGCCAGGGACGCGGGCTGGGTCACGATGACCGGCGGCTGGGCCGCCTCGATGCAATTCCCCGCGCCGTCGCACCAGAGCCCCGTCCCGCAGGGTGTCTCGGCGGGCGTCGCCGTGTGCACCACCCCCATCGCGGGATCGCAGGCATCATCGGTGCAGGGATTGTCATCGTCGATGATGGGCGGGATGCCCAGGATGCAGACCCCGGCTCCCGAGCAGGTTTCCGTGCCGTTGCACGCATCGCCGTCGCCGCAGTCCGTGCTCACCAGCGCGCCGCCCGCACAGATCACCCGGCTCGCTCCCGCGCAGGACGGCACGAAATCCTCGTCCGTGCCACCGTCACAGTCGTCGTCGAGCCCGTCGCAGGTCGCGTCGCTCGGCGCTCCCGTGCCCGGCTGGCAGCTATCGAGGACCATCCCGTCGTCACACCAGGTGGCCCCGGTCGCGGCGCAGGCCCCGATCCCGCAGGTCGTGGGCGTGGGCAGGAACCCGTCGTCGGCGGCGCCATCGCAGTCCTCGTCCACGCCGTTGCAGTCCTCGTCATCGCCCGGGGGAGCGCCCGGCTGGCAGCTGTCGGCGATGGTGCCGCCGCTGCAGGATCGGGTGCCGGTCCGCGCGCAGGCGCCGATGCCGCAACTCGTCGGCGTCGCGACGAACCCGTCGTCGGCGGTGCCGTCGCAGTCCTCGTCCACGCCGTTGCAGTCGTCGTCCGGACCCGTGGGGCTGCCGGGCGCGCAGGTGTCGATCACCTGGGCGGCCACGCAGGTCGTATGGCCGCTGGCGTGGCACACACCCGAGCCGCAGCTGGTGGCGCTCGCCGCGAAGTCCTCGTCCACCGAGCCGTCGCAGTCCTCGTCGAGCCCGTCGCAGACGAGGTCCTCCAGCACAGAAGGCTCCGGCGCGGTGCAGTGGTCCACGAGCGCTCCGGCCTCGCAGGTGCGGATCCCCGTGGCCGCGCAGAGCCCGAGGCCACAGGCGATCGGCTCGGGGACGAAGCCATCGTCGGCCGTACCATTGCAGTCGTCGTCCACGCCGTCACAGCCGGTGTCGGCGGGGCCCGGCGCGAGCGGGGTGCAGCCCGACTGCTCCTCCCCATCCACGCAGGCGCTGGTCCCGGTGGCGGCGCAGGCGCCGACCCCGCACGAGGTCGGCTGCGGCGCGTAGTCCTCGTCCGGGCTGCCGTCGCAGTCGTCGTCGATCCCGTTGCAGATGGCGTCGCTCCCCTGCCCGGGCAGCGGCGTGCAACTGTCGGCTACCTGCCCGGCGAGGCAGCTCGTGGTGCCGGTCGCCTGACAGGCACCGACCCCGCAGGTCGTGACCTGGGGCACGTAGCCGTCGTCCGGGGTCCCATCGCAGTCGTCGTCCACCCCGTCGCAGTCCTCGTCCGGGGTAGGCGCCGCGGGCTCGCAGTCGTCGGAGGGCGCGCCATCGACGCAACGGAGCTGCCCCGTGGCGGCGCAGGCCCCGATCCCGCAGGCGGTGGGCG
>JAFGBI010000036.1 GCA_016933275.1 Polyangiaceae bacterium
CCCGAATCCCATCCCGACCACGCGCTTGAGGCGCATCAAGTAGCCCATTGCTCGGCGAATTCCACCGTCGCAAAGGAGCCGCTCCCCACGGAGATCGTCAAGATGCTCCTCGCCAAGGGGGTCGCTGTGGATCCGAGAACACGGAGCAACGGCTCGACGCCCCTGATGGCAGCAGCCACCCGGGGAGACGCGGAGACCGTTTCCCTCCTCATCGAGCATGGTGCCGCTCCAAACGCAGGGAGGACGGACGATGGCGCGCAGTCCCTCATGATGGCGGCCAGGCATCGCGACCCAGAGACCACCAAGCGGCTGCTCGACGCCCGCGCCGATCCAAACGCCAGAACCACCGACCGTGGGACCACGGCCCTGATGGTCGCCGCCAAGCACGGGAACTCGGACGTGGCGGGGCTGCTGCTGGACAAGGGAGCGGACCCGGACGCGAAGACCACCGACCACGGCGCCACGGCCCTGATGGCGGCCGCCCGCGGCGGTCACCTGGAGACCGCGGAGATCCTGCTGGACATGGGGGCACAGCCGGACGCTAGGACGACGGATCGGGGCACCACCGCGCTGATGCTCGCGGCCAAGCACGGGCAGGCGGAGATTGCCTCGTTGCTGCTTTTCCGCGACGCCCAGCCGAACGCCAAGACCACGGACACCCACACCACCGCCTTGATGAACGCAGTCGAGAGCGGCAGCGTCGAGGTGGTGCAGCTGCTCTTGGAGCGAGGCGCGCAGTGGAGCGCCGCGGCGCCGGGCGGGGGGGCCGCGGCCCTGCTCGCCGCAGCCGAGAGCGGGCACGCGGACATCGCCAGATTGCTGCTGGTGAGCGGCGCAATGCCGAACGCGGAGACCACGAAGGCCGCCCTGAAGACCGCGGCCAAGCACCAGCACCACGATGTGGTGAAGGTGCTCCTCGCGCAGCGCGGGGGTGTGATGGTCCGGATCCCGGGTGGACCGCTGTGCATGGGGTCTTCCACGGACCTGTGGCGGTTCCGCTCGGCCCCCGTGCGGGTTCGGGTGAAGCCCTTCACGATCGACGTGACCGAAGTGACCGTGGCAAGGTACGCGGCTTGCGTGGACGCCGGCCGATGCTGCGCCCCGAAGCAAGACGAGGCCGAGTGCAACTGGGGCCGGGTGGGTCGAGAAGACCATCCGGTAAACTGCGTCAGCTGGGACGACGCCACCGCCTACTGCAGCTGGGCCGGCAAGCGGCTGCCCACCGAGGCCGAATGGGAGTTCGCGGCGCGTGGCCCCGACGGACGCCAGTACCCGTGGGGTTCCAGGACCTCGCCGGGGCTCTGCGGCAACAACGAAGGCACCTGCGAGGTGGCGAGCTTTCCCGAAAGCGACAGCCAGTTCGGCGTCAAGGACATGACGGGCAACGTCGAGGAATGGACGGCTAGCCCCTACTCGAAGACCTATGTCGAGGACGCAGTGTGCCGGTCCGAGAAGCGGTGCGTCACGCGCGGTGGGAGCTTCACCGACGATCGGCCGGCTCCGGCAACGAGTCGACAGTGGAACTACTCGACGAGGAGAGGGAGCACCATCGGATTCCGCTGTGCCAGGTGAGTCCGTCGACCGCCGAGCGGAGGCGCACGGACCAGCGAGTCCTCGCGCCTCAGAACCCGAGGTTGACGAGGGCCGACCAGGGAAGGAACGCCCCGCTGCTCGCGCGATTCAGGAGACCGATCTGGATGCCATCCAGGTGGTCGGCCACGTTCACGAGGCCGATCTGCGCCCCACGGACCTCTCCGGCGACGTTGGCGGCTCCCATCTGAGCGCCGTATACGATCCGGGCGACGTTCGCGATCCCGATCTGGGCACCATTCCCCTTGCCCGACGCGACGATGTTCACGACACCGAGTTGGAGTCCGTCCATCTGCCGATCGACGAAGGTGACGCCAGCGAGCTGCGCGCCCATGAGGCGGGGAGCCGCCACCAGGACCCCGATGGTCGCTCCGTGCACCGACTCGTCGCCCCCGGAGAGGAGTCCGATCTGGGCAATACCCCTGAAGTCGCGAGCGATGGCGACGAGCCCCAGCTGGAACGGCGCGTACATGTCGCCTCCCGTCCACACCACCCCGCCCACTTGCGCCAGCCCGATGAACCGTCCGCGGGTGGAGACCGCCAGCCCCACCTGCAAGAGCCCCGTGAAGTCATGGCTCGTCTGGGCGCAGGTGACCTGCTCGTACTCCTCGAACATCCTGCCGATGCCGACCACGGCGCCGGCCTGGACCAGCCCGTTGAACTCACCGTCGGCCAGGGACACGACGCCGAGCTGCAGCCCCCCGGTGAAACCCTGCCGCGTCCTCGCCACGCTGCCGAGCTGCAGTGCCCCGGTGAAGGCCGAAGCCTCCGCGTAGACCGGAGCCAGCTGAACCCCGCCCGTGAACCGAGTCGCCGAGTCCTTCACGAACGAGAACCGAAGCCCGCCGTAGAAGCGCTCGATGTCACCGTCCACGAGCGCCAGCGTGGCGAGGCCACCGAACGTGCCGAGCCGCGGGCGAAAGCCGGCATGCAAGACCGCCCAATCACGGCGTTCGGCTCCGTCCTCGGCCGGAGGTGACAGCGCGCCGGACTCGTCGGGAGGCTCGACGATGACATAGTCTGGCTCCGCCTCCATGGCGAGCGCGGCCGTGGCGGCGAGCCAGGTCGCGACGATGTAGCCTACGCCAAGGCACGTTGGCCGAGCGATCGACGAGCTCGCCATCCCACGAGTGCCGCCTGAGCGGACGCGGGGAGTCACCGCGCACCGGCCCGACGGAGCATCGTCGCGACCTGCTGGTGTCCCCCTTCCACGGCCAAGCTCAGGGCGGATCCCCCGTCCTGATCGCGCGCATTCGCGTCAGCCCCCTTCTCCAGCAGCAGCTCGACGGCCCCGACCTGCCCCCTCGAGGCGGCTGCCATCAGTGCAGTCTGCCCGTGTGTGTCGCGCGCATTCATGTCCGCGCCCTTCGCCAGGAGAAGCTCCAAGACCTGCTCCCTGCCCACCCATGCCGCCGCCATCAGCGCCGTGCTCCCGTCGATCTTCCTGGCCTTCACGTCGGCTCCATTCTCCAGTAGGAGCCTCACGATCTCGGGGTCCCTTCCCACCGCCGCCACGACCAGGGCCGTAGTGTCGTCGTCCGACGTCTTCGCGTTCGCGTCCGCCCCATGTCTGAGCAGGACCTCGACGACCTCCCGGTGCCCCTTGAGCGAGGCTGCGATGAGGGGAGTGCCTCCATCATCGGTGAGCCTGGCGTCCACCGGGGCACCCTTCTGGAGAAGGAAGGACACGATCGGCCGGAAGCCCTCCAGCGCGGCTTCGAAGAGCGCCGTGCGTCCGGTCCGGTTCCTGGCCTTCACGTCGGCCCCCTTTTCGACCAGCAGCGTGACGATCAGCAGCGAACCGCCGTGGGCGGCGTACATCAGGGCCGTCCTGCCGTCGTTCGCTCCCTCGTTCACGTCGACGCCTTCATCCAGCAGAGCCTGGACGATCTGCTCGTACCCCTCTCCGGCTGCCAGCATCAACGCCGTCGCGCCGCTGTTCAACCGTACCTTTGGATCCGCGCCTCGTTCGAGGAGCAACCAGAGGACCTCGGTGCGCCCGGTCTGCGCCGCGGCCAGGAGCGCGCAGGTCCGCTTGTCGGTCGTCTGTGCATTGACGTCCGCACCGTAGTCGAGCAGAAGCCTCACGACCTCCAAGTGGCCCTCCTGGGCAGCCCCGATGATGGCCGTAGTGCCCCAGGACGTCTTCGGGTCGGCCTCCTCGGTGCCCGCTCGGCTGACCCTCGCGTCCACGTCCGCGCCCTGTTCCAATAGAAGCCTCACCACCTCCTGGTGTCCGTTCAGCGATGCCAGGATGAGCGCCGTCGCCCCATCACCCTCCCGCCTGCTGTTGACATCCACGTTCTGGGACAGAAGCTCTCGTACGGTCTCGATGCGGCCCCAGTCAGCCGCCCGCACGATGTTTGGATCCGCCACCTTCGCCTCGACGGCAGGGAGCGCGGGGCCTGGGGGCTGAGGCGGCGGGGGGCGCGCGCATCCGGCGGCCAGCACGACCAGGCATGCGGTGCGGAAGGGACGGGCGCGGGGGATGTTCATGGCGAGCGCGAGCGAGCGACGGGAGGGAGCCAGCCCAAGGGATTGTACTGCTCGAGCGCTCCGCACGGGTCGGCGAGTCTAGCACTCGAGATGGGCAGCCGAAGCGCGCAGCCGTTGCTTGGTGGCTCTTTCCGGGGCGGTGGGCCGCCGCATTTGGCCACGGGAGCCGCGGGCGGCGGGATGGGGTCCGCGGGTGTCGGCTCGCCCGGGGGCGCTCGACCCTGATTGGAGACCCGCTGGCGGGTCGCGCTCCGCCCGGGGGACGCGCCAGGATGGGCACACCGCGCGATGGCTCGGCACGAGCCAACTGGCCTCGTCGCGCAGGGCCAATTCGAGCAGGGCCAGGACGCCGGCGGGGGCCCGCGCGGGGGCTTCTCGCCAGCGCGTCGGCTCATCGAACCAGAAGCCTCGTGACCGAGCGCCACACCAGACCAAGGATCGCCCGTGCACGTGGGGTAAATCCCCGAGTCCTCCCCTGCCCTTCACCGAATCGCCCGGATTCGCGCCACCGTTGGCGGCGGGTCCTGGCCCCCCCTTGACCGAGCTCCCAGGGTGCGCTGAGACTCCACCGTTGTGGAGTGACCCGTTGTGGAGTGACCCGTTGTGGAGTGGCCGGTCGTGAAGTGGCCGGTCGTAGGCGGGGCGGCCGTGAGCTGGGCGACCCGCGCGGTCGGAGCCCTCGCCATCGGGTGGACGCCCGGGTGCCAGTACCTCTTCGGTTTCGAACGGATCGAGCTCGCTGCGCCGCCTCCGGACGCTTCCTGCGAGGTGCCCATCGAGGTGACCACCGGGCTCCGAATCGGCAACCTCCGCGCGGCAGACGGCGCCATCGATCTCTGCGTGAAGCCGGACGGCGAAGACGAGTACCGCTCACTCCCGATCCTCGACGGTGTCGGGAGCGCCTGCCCAGACGTCGGCTACAAGCAGATCACCGCGCCACTGGCCCTCGACGCGGGCCCCTACGAGCTCAAGGCCGTGCCGAGCGGGCAGGACTGCGCCGAGCGCGGGCTCGCCCGCGCCCGGGTGGAGGTCGAGGCGGGATGGATCCACAGCGTGCTGCTGCTCGGCGGCGAGCCAGGCGCGTCCGAGCTCGTGGCCTTCCGGGACGCCAGGGCGCCCGCGAGCGCTACCTAGCTCCGGTTCGTCCACGGGCTGGTCGGGGTCGGTGCGCTGAACGTCGGCAGAGCCGCGGAGGGGACCAACGATGGGGAGCTCGATCCCACGCAGAACCTCTTCGCCGACGTCGACTTCGGTGAGCTCCCCGACCACAACACCGGCATCCCGTTCGAGTTCGAGGACGGGGGGAATACGGCGCCGCCGGGGAGGCGGCCGAGCAGTGGCTCGGGACCCAGCGGTTGCTCGAATTCGTCGACGAGCACTCGGGAGAGCCCGACACCCGCGCCGTGCTCGCGGCCTCGGTCTACACGAGCCCCGAGGTCCGGGGTGCCGACGGCGAGGTCGTCGTCGACCCCATGTACCCCGAATACTACGAGGCGATCACCGACGAGCTCGATCCGTTGGTCGCGGCTGACTACACCCCGGCGTGCAACGTATGCCTAACCAACCCCGGCGGGGTCACGTTCGCATCCGATGCGACGGTCGGCAATTGGTTCGCGCACCTCCTCGGGCGGGGCTTCCGTCCCCGCGACGTCCTCTCGACGGAACAGACCTTCACCGAACGAGTCGTGCCCGTAATGGACCTCGAGGGCGAGTCGGTCCTCATTCCTGTCTCCCAGCACTACGGCCTGCGGTCCACGGTCCGAGTCGCCCAGTAGCCGACCGCGAGCACGCTCGCCTCGACCGGCGCCGGACCGCCCTCACTCGCAGGGCGCGAGCCGGGTGATCGACCACGGCGCGGGGTGCACGCAGTTCATGCGGCAGGCCGCGGCCACGAGCCAGAGCCCGGCACCGTCGATCCCGGGGAAGGTCCCGCCGCTCTCGTCGGTCAGCGTCGCCAGGTTCAAGGTCCGACCCGACAGCACCTCGCCCGACCACCAGTGCGTGGCGAGACCGGGCGCGGTGGGAAACTCCGTCTCGAGCTCCTCGATGGTGAGGTCTTCGTAGTACGCCACGCTGACCTCGTCGATCTGATCCCCGGCGTACGGGTTGCCGATGGCGGTGGTGGTCATGAGACTCCAATCGAGCAAGAGCTCCCGCATCCCTTCTGGCACGGGGATCGCCGGGATGCCGGCGAGCTCGACCTCGTACCCCAGCGTCGTCGAATCGGAAGCGAGCCTGAACGTCGTGCTCGACGATTGCGGGTCGAGCTTGAACAGCCCGATCATCCGGACGTCCCGGCCTGCCGTCGTGCCCGTGTGGGCCGAGACCAGGAAGGTGTGGGTCTCCGGGGGGAATTCGTAGTCCGGCCAAGAGGTGTCGAACCGGCGCCAAATTTCCTCCTCCGCCACGGTGCTGCGGAAGGAGTCTAGCTCGAGGAGCTCGACCGAGGTTGCCGGCGCGGTGGTGTCCTCGGCATAGAAGGTGAGCGCGCCGTGGTTCTCGGCGAGGTCAAGGCTGTCGGTGTTGATCTTCTCGAGCAGCTCGGCGGGCGTCGCGCGCCAGAGCGAGACCACCACCAAATCGATGTCGGTCACGGGATCCATCTGCCGACCGTAGATGTCCGTGGTAAGACCGCTCCAGTCGAAGGTGAGGTTGGTGGCGTCCCTCACGATCATGGCTTGCGTGGAGAAGGCGCTCGCGAACGAGTAGTTGGTGTCGTCCGTAATGGTGACCCAACCGTCGCTCCGGCAGTCGATTGGGCCACCGCCGCCTGTCGCACCGGTTGCCTTGCCGCCCGTGCTGGTGCCGCCGCCCGTGCTGGTGCCGCCGCCCGTGCTGGTGCCGCCGCCCGTGCTGGTGCCGCCGCCCGTGCTGGTGCCGCCACCCGTGCTGGTGCCGCCGCCCGTGCTGGTGCCGCCGGCAGCGTCGCCGCCCGTTCCGTCGCCGCCCGTTCCGTCGCCGCCCATGCCGCTGCCGCCCGTTCCGTCGCCGCCCGTTCCGTCGCCGCCCGTTCCGTCGCCGCCCGTTCCGTCGCCGCCGGTCGCCCGTTCGCCGGTGGTGACCTCGCCGCCCGATCCCTCGCTCGTCCGACGGCCGCCCGTGTCCGCGCCCGCGGACGCGTCACCCTCACCTTCGGTGGCCACTGGCTGCTCGATCGTGCAGGCCGTGGCCGAGACGAGCCCGAGCACCATCCACCAGGTCTTGGTCATCATCACTCCCTTGCTTCCCCATCCATCCCGAGGACGCGATCGATCCTTCGCTCCAATCCCTCGCCGGCCGTCATTTCCTCAAGGAGCCGCCGTACTCGTTCGGCGTAGAGGCCGTTCGGGTGCCGGGCGAGGGTCCCCTCGGCCAGGGCGCGGGCCTCCGCGGCTCTCCCCAGGCGACGGAGCGCCTCGATCTCCACCAAGGTACGCTCCGGACCGAGCTTACCGCGCGGGTAGCGGAGACCATGCTTGCGGGCCAGGGTCAGGGAAAGCTCGGGATCCTGGGCGAGGGCGCCGCGGGCACGCTCGACCAGGCGTGCCTCGGCCTGGAGGGTGTCCCTAGGTTCTGACGGATCTGGGAAGGCCGAGACGGGAGACGGCGGCGCGGGGTGCGCGTCGATGGCCGGGGGTTCCGTCGGCTCTTCGGGGGTCGCGGCCGGCGGCAGGGGCAGCGCGCTCGCTGGCACGGAGGCCGGAGCGGCCGTGACCATGGGCTCGGCTGGGCTCGGGCTTCGAACCCGCTCGATGACGGTTACGGTCGCCACCACGGTGACCAGTCCGACCGCGCTCGCGGCCGCCGCGCTCTTCACCGCCATCCACGACCACGCCAGGGCGGTCGAAGCCGAGGCGGCTCGTGCCAGGTGCCGCGCCGCCCGACGTCGCACCGCCAGGGGCATCGCCGGCACCGGGCGCGCCTCGTGGAGCAGATCGAGCACGCCAGCGGGCGCCCGCTCGGGATCGTCTCGCCATCTAGTCGGTTCACTCATGGCCCAGACCTCGGAGCTTGGCGCCCGCTGCCGCGACGCGCCGCCGCGCGGTGTGGAGCCGCGAGTACACCGTGCCCACAGGCACCCCCATGACCTCGGCGATCTCGGCACAGGACTGTCCTTCGAGCTCGAACATCACGAACACCGCGCGCTTCTCCGGCCCGAGCGCGTCGAGCGCCTGGGAGAGCAGGCGGCGAGCCTGGCGGCGGGCGGCGATGCGCTCGGGATCGTCTTCGTCGATCAGGACCGGCGCCTCGTCTCCCCATCGCTCGTGGCGGAAATAGGCACGTCGTCGGTGTCGGTTGGCCACCTTCAGGCAGATGCCGAAGAGCCAGGTCGTCAGCCGGCAGTCGTGATCGAAGCTGTCGAGCCGCCGGTGCACGACAACATAGACCTCTTGGAGCACATCCTCCACGTCCGAGGGTGGGATGCCCATCCGGTGCAGGGTCCGCCACACGAAGTCCGCGCTCTTCAGAAACACGGCTTCGGTGTCGAGGGGGGCGACCGCGCAGGGCGCGGGCTCCGCCGGCTCGACCAAGACCTCCACACGTTCTATATCCCCAATCCGCCCCCGCTCCTTCACCGAAAAGCCAACCCTACCCCGAGGTCGGCGGTCCCCCCCACCGTGGGTGCGACGAAGATCGCTCGGTCGTCCACCTGGAGCTCGTAGCGGGTGAGCGGCAGGAAACCCCGCACCCCCACCCCACCAACCAGCGGGCCCACGAGCCCCACCTGCCCCCGGATGGCAAGAGAAACCGCAGCCCAGGGCAGATCCCCCGGTTCGTCCGGCTCGGGGGAGTAGGCCACCACATGGAGGAGGCCGCCGGAGAGGCCGGCCGACGCGCCCAAGGTCCACAGGCTGCGGCGGATGGGGGCAAAACTCGCCTCGAGCCATGCCGCGGTGAGGCCAGCGCCGAGCCGGGCGCCAGAGTAGCTCACCTCGCGGGACGGCAGGGCGACCATCCCCCCTGCCAGCCCCAGCCCCTCGCGAAAATGCGCCACCGTCAGCAGGCCGAATCCCACGCTGGGCTCGGGCAGCAGGCCAGCGCCGATCACGGCCAGCGCACCACCACTCAGCTCCACCCCCCGGCCGGTTGCCTCGATGGGGGGGCAAGCACTCGTGGGAGGCGGCGGGAGAGGTGTCCTCGGTTCGGGTCGAATTACGGGTGGAGACGGGGGCGAAGGCTCGAGATCGGGGAAGCGGTCGGCCGCTGGGGGCGGCGCGGCCTGCGCGGCTTCTGGGTCGATGGTGAGGGTGAGCGCGAGCACGGTCGCATCGAAGATGGGGCCGCAGCCCTCCGCGCTGCTCTCGAGGGAGCGGGTCCCGAGCTTGGTTCCATCACGCTGTCGCACGAAGATCTGCGCCAGCCACCCGCCCGTCGTCCCGCGGGCGACGACCACCTCGATGCATCGGTCCTCGTCGGCCCGGAAGGGATCCCGCGCCAATCGCCGCGCGACCTCCCTCGCCGCGGCCTGACCGTCAGGACAGTCGTCGGCTCCCTCGCCCCGCACCCACCGCAACGAGAACGTCGATTCCTCCGCGCCCGCGACGGACACGGTGAGCGCGGGCAACACGACCAGCAATCCCGTCGCGGCACGCATCCTGTCCTGGCTCTAGTCGGGTGGCCGATCGCGGTCAAACCCGGCCGTCGGCCCCTTTCGCCCCGACCGTCCCTGTTTGCCAGGAGCGAGGCCCGCGGTATGAGAAGGTTTCTCACGAATGGGAAGGATCGAGCGATGTGCCTAGGTGTCCCGGGCAAGGTGGTCGCCGGCGGTGAGCCGGGGGCGGAGCTGCCGATGGGCAGGGTCGAGTTCGGCGGCATCGTCCGGGAGGTGTGCCTCGCCTGCACGCCGGACGTCGTCGTGGGCGAGTACGTGCTCGTCCACGCGGGGTTCTCGATCAGCAAGCTGAGCGAGGCGGAGGCGGACGAGGTGTTCTCGTATCTCCGCGAGATCGATCGCCTGAACGCCGAGCCGATGCCGTGAAGTACGTCGACGAGTACCGGGGCGAAGCGGAGGCGCGGGCCTACGCCGACGCGATCCGGCGTCGGGTGACCAGACCGTGGACGGTAATGGAGATCTGCGGTGGGCAGACCCACTCGATCATGAAGTACGGCCTCGACCAGCTCCTGCCGCCCGAGGTCTCGCTCGTGCACGGCCCTGGGTGTCCCGTGTGCGTGACCCCGGTGGAGCTCATCGACCGCGCGATCGCGATCGCGGTCCGCCCCGGCGTCGTGCTCGCGTCCTTTGGCGACATGCTCCGCGTCCCGGGCTCGAGCACGGATCTGCTCGCAGCCAAGAGCGCCGGCGCGGACGTCCGCATGGTCTATTCGGCGCTCGACGCGGTGAAGATCGCGGCGACCGACCGCCACCGTGAGGTCGTGTTCTTCGCCGTGGGGTTCGAGACGACCGCGCCCGGCAGCGCGATCGCCGTGATCAAGGCCGATCGGCTCGGCCTCGGCAACTTCACCATCCTCTCCAGCCACGTGCTGGTGCCGCCGGCGATGGAGGCCCTCCTCGGCGCCGCCGACAACGTCGTCCAGGGCTTCCTCGCCGCGGGCCACGTCTGCGCGGTGATGGGCTACCGGGAGTACGAGCCGATCGCGGAGCGCTATCGGGTCCCCATCGTCCCCACGGGCTTCGAGCCCCTCGATCTGCTCCAGGGGCTCCACATGCTCCTTGCCATGCTCGAGGAGGGCCGAATCGGGGTCGAGAATCAGTACGCGCGCAGCGTCACTCGCGATGGCAATCCGCATGCCCAGCGCCTCCTGGCCGAGGTCTTCGAGCCCTGTGATCGCAAGTGGCGGGGGATCGGCGAGATCCCGGGGAGCGGCTACCGCCTGCGCTCGCGCTATCGTCGCTTCGACGCCGAAGAGCGCTTCGACGTCGGGAGGCTGACCGCGCGCGAGCCCGAGTCCTGCATCGCCGGCGCGATCCTGAAGGGGCTGGCCAAGCCCCCGAGCTGCACCGAGTTCGGTCGCGGCTGCACCCCCGAGCACCCGCTCGGCGCCCCGATGGTCTCGAGCGAGGGGGCCTGCGCCGCGTACTTCAGGTACGGCCGCGCGTCGGTTTCGTAGTAGAGGGTCGTCCATGACCGCGCCCTCGAAGCCGAACCCGGCCGACCTCGCCTGCCCGGTGCCGATCCAGAGTCACGCCACGATCCAGCTCGCGCACGGCGGCGGGGGCCGGCTCTCCGAGCGGCTGATCGCCGAGGTCTTCCTGCCCGCGTTCCGCAACCCGGCGCTCGCCGCCCTGCACGATGGGGCGCTGATCGATCTCGGCGGGCAGCGGCTCGCCTTCTCGACGGATTCCTACGTCGTCCGGCCGCTCTTCTTCCCCGGCGGCGACATCGGCTCGCTCGCCGTGCACGGCACCGTCAACGACCTGGCGATGTGCGGCGCCCGACCGCTCGCGCTCTCGGCCGGGTTCATCCTCGAAGAAGGCTTCCCGATGCACGACCTCGGCAGGATCGTGGAGTCGATGCGAGCAGCCGCGGCCGAAGCCGAGGTGAGCATCGTCACCGGGGACACCAAGGTGGTCGACCGGGGCAAGGGCGACGGCGTCTACCTCAACACGGCGGGGATCGGGCTCGTCCCCGCCGAGATCGAGATCGATCCGAGGCGCGCCGCGCCGGGGGACATGGTGCTCGTGAGCGGCACCCTCGCCGACCACGGCATCGCGATCCTCAGCGTCCGCGAGGGCCTCGAGTTCGAGACAGCCCTCGAGAGCGACTCCGCGCCGCTCGGCGGCCTCGTGGCGGCCATCCTCGAGGCCGGAGGCCGGGATGTGCACGTCTTGCGGGATCCCACCCGGGGGGGGGTGGCGAGCACCCTCAACGAGATCGCCTCGGCGGCGAGGGTCGGCGTGCGACTGGAAGAGATGGCGCTCCCGGTGCGCGAGGCGGTGCGCGGAGCCTGCGAGCTGCTCGGCTTCGATCCCCTCTACGTGGCGAACGAAGGCAAATGCCTCGCCGTCGTCGCGCCCGGCGTGGCCGACCGGGTGCTCGAGGCGATGCGGGCGCACCGCTACGGGAGAGACGCCGCGGTGATCGGCCAGATCGTCGCCGAGCCTCCCGGGCGCGTAGTCCTGAGAAGCTCGGTGGGCTCGCTACGAATCGTGGACCTGCTCACCGGAGAGCAGCTGCCGCGGATCTGCTGAGCCGAGGGCGGCCGTGCGAGGCGGTCACCATCTCGTCAGTACGAGGTGCAGCTCGAGGAATGGGCGAGATCGCAGGCGCACTCGACGGACGTGCCAGAGACATACTCCTGCCACCAGTTGATATTGCGCCCCGTCGCGTCGCCGTAGTTGTTGGTGACGTAGGCAGTGAAGGCTCCCGTTAGATCAGAGGCCTCGATCCGGACCGTCTGGGAATTCTTGGGAAGGGTGATGTTGAGAGCGGAACCACCCGTATCGCGTTCGATGCGAAGCGAGATGTCGGACACCGAGCTCTGGTTCTGCAGCGCCAACCGCCAATTGCAGTAGAGGGGACTAATGCGGAAGCAGGACCCCACGGCCGCAGAAGGCATCGCCAAGCCGCCGTTGCTCTCCTGATCGTGGTATTCCCCGAGCCGCGGGCAACAGACAGTCCCCTGGCAGAGACTGCCGCTCGCCTTCAGGCACTGGGCCCCGCACGCCCCGCAGTTGGTCTCGCTACTGCTGATCGACGTCTCACACCCGTCCGCCCGGCTGGAGTTGCAATCGCCATGGGTAGCGTCGCAGGTGAGCACACAGCTCCCGCTCGTACAGACGGCGGCGGTGGTGCCCGCCGTACCGCAGACGTTGGTGCAGCTGCCGCAGGTGCTGAGGGAGCTCGCGCTGCTCTCGCAGCCCGCCGCCGAGGTGCAGTCGAGGTAGCCCGAGTCGCAGGTGTACGAGCAGGCGAGGGTGGCGGGCGGGCAGGTGCCGCTTGCGTGGGCGGGGTCGACGCAGTCTTCGGCGATCGCGCAGGTCGCCCCCACCGCACAGGGGTAGCTGGCCCGGCAATTCGGGCCGCCGCAGTTGAGGTCCGTCTCCAGATTGTTCTTCCAGGCGTCGGTGCAGCTCGGCGTCGAGCACACGGTGGTCGGGTTGCAGTAGCTGCTGGTGCAGTCGTTGCTGACGCTGCAGTGCCGGCCGTTCGCGCACTTCTTATTGGCGGAGGCCACGCAGCCGCCCCCGCAGTCCACGTCGGTCTCGGTCAGGTTCCGGTAGCCGTCGCTGCAGGTCGGGGTGGAGCAGAGGCGAACGTCGGGCCGGCAGTACCCGTTGGTGCAGTCCACCGAGTCCTCGCAGGCCAAGCCGTCGTCGCAGGTGTAGCCGAGGCCGGTGCAGATCGGTCCACCGCAGTCGATGGCGGTCTCGCCCTGGTTCTGCTTGCCATCCTCGCAGGACGGCTCCGTGCAGATGTCGTAGGGGTTGCAGATGAGGCTGTTGCAGTCGCCATCGATTTGACAGGGCAGCCCCTCGTCGCAGAGCTTGCCCTGGCTGCGGCAGAGCGACCCGCCGCAGTCGGTGCCCGTCTCCAAACCGTTCAGGACGCCATCGGAACAGCTCGGGGGCGTGCAGGTGCCGTCCCCGCCGCAGACGCCGCTCTGGCAGTCCGCTCCCTCGTCGCAGTGCTTGCTGTCGGCGCAGAGCTTGGGGGTGGCGAGCGCACGGCAGGCGGCGCCGCCGCAGTCCTTGTCCGTCTCCTCGCCGTTCAGGACGCCATCGGAACAGGTCGGGGCGAGGCACTCGGTGTCGTCGCACACCCCGCTCCGGCAATCTGCGGCGATGACGCATTGCTTCCCGTCGGCGCAGGGATAGGAGACGCGGCAGTCCTCGCCACCGCAGTCGAGGTCCGTCTCGTGCCCGTTCAGCGTGCGGTCGGTGCAGCCGGGATCGGCGCAGACGGTGCCGTCGCAGTAGCCGCTCTGGCAGTCGGAGTCCACCGCGCAGCCGACGTTGTTCGGGCACTTGCTGGTGGCGCGGCAGTCGGGGCCCCCACAGTCGGGGCCGGTCTCGTTGCCGTTCTGACGTTCGTCGTCGCACGCCGCCGCCGCGCACCGGTCGTCCGTGCCGCAGGAGCGGCTCGTGCAGTCGGCGTCGCTGTTGCATGGCTCGCCGTCGGGGCAGGGATCGCAGGAGCCGCCGCAGTCGACGCCCGATTCATCCCCGTTGCGCACGTCGTCCGTGCAGAGCGCGGCAGTGCAAACCCGCGTCGCCCCGGTGTCGTCGCAGATCCCGCTCGCGCACTGCCCGTCGGCCGTGCAGGGGATCCCCGCCCCGCAGCCGCCGCAAGCCGCGATCCCGCAGTCGATGCCGGTCTCGCCCTGGTTCTGCACGCGATCCGAGCAGCTCGCCGCCTGACAGGTCAGGACGTAGCTGTCCCCGCTGGTGGAGCACACCCGGCTGATGCAGTCCTCGGCGTCCCCGCAGCGAGCCTCGGTCCCGCAGGGCTCGCAGGATCCCCCGCAGTCCTCGTCCGTCTCGCTGCCGTCGGTCTTTCCGTTGTCGCAGTCCGCGTCCTCGCATCGGCGCACCCCGGTCTCCTCGTCGGCCTCCCCGCAATTGCGGGTGCTGCAGTCACGATCGGCCAAGCAGACCTGGCCCACGCTGCACGCCGGGCAGTCCGGGCCGCCGCAATTCAGATCCGTCTCGTCGCCGTTCTTCACCTCGTCGCTGCACTCGGCCGCCGCGCAGAGGTTGATCACCGGGTCGCAGTAGTCGGAGATGCAATCCCGTCCCCGCTCACAACTCTGCAGATTCTGGCACTTGGTCTCGCAGCTCCCGCCGCAGTCCCGGTCGGTCTCGTCGCCGTTCGTCACCAGGTCGGTACAGGACGGGACCGCGCAGCGGCCGTTCACGCACCGCCCGCTCTCGCAATCGCTGTGCTCGATGCAGCGCGAGCGGTCCGGGCAGGGCCCGCAGGACGGACCGCCGCAGTCCTGGTCCGTCTCGCTCCCGTTGGCCGCCTCGTCCCGGCAGGTGGGGGCCGAGCAGGTGCCGTTGGCGGCGCACACGGCCTCGACGCAGTCGGTCCCCACCGCGCAACGGTCGCCCACCGCGCACGGATTGCAGGTCCCGCCGCCGCAGTCACGATCCGTCTCGTCCCCGTTCTTGACCGCGTCCTCGCAGGTCGCCGCCGCGCATTGGCCGTCGTCGTCGCACACCCGGCTCATGCAGTCGTCCCCCGAGAGGCAGGGCTCACCCGCCGGACAGCCCGGGCAGTAGCGGCCACCGCAGTCCACGCCCGTCTCTCCGCCGTTCAGCGCGCCGTCGGAGCACTCGACCGAGATGCATTCGCCGCCACCGCAGTAGCCGCTCGCGCAATCGTCACCGGTCGAACATTGCCGGCCGACGCCGCACGGATCGCAGGTGTCGCCGCCGCAATCGACGTCGGTCTCGTCCTGGTTCTCGGCCTCGTCATCGCAGGAGGGCGACGCGCAGACCCCGGCCGTGCACACCCCGCTCTCGCAGTCCGCTGCGATGCCGCAGCGGAGCTCGTCGGCGCAGGGCGGGCATGTGCCGCCGCAGTCCTCGTCCGTCTCGTCCCCGTTCTTGACCGAGTCCTCGCAGTCCGGCGCGGTGCATTCCCCGTCGTCACAGATCCGGCTGGTGCAATCGGCCGCCACCGCGCAGTCCTGGCCGGGCTCGCAGGGGGCGCAGGCGTCACCGCCACAGTCCACGTCCGTCTCGGTGCCGTCGAGCGTCGCGTTGGTGCACGCGGGGTCCACACAGAGCCCCACCCGGCAGACCTCGCTCGCGCAGTCGGCGTCATCGAGGCATCGCTGGAGTAGGGAGCAGGAGTCACAGCTGCCCCCGCCGCAGTCCACGTCCGTCTCGTCCCCGTTGACGCGGCCATCCGAGCAGGACACGTCCTCGCAGGTGCCACTGACGCAGAGGCCGCTGGCGCAATCCGGACCCTCCTCGCAGGCGAGACCCGCTGGGCAGGGGTCGCAGTCGGGACCGCCGCAGTCCACGTCCGTCTCGTCCCCGTTCCGGTCCTGGTCGTCGCAGTCGCCCGGTACGCACTGCGACGTCACGTCGTCACAGTTGCCACTCGCGCAGTCCGCATCCGAGGCACAGACGTAGCCGTCCGGACAGGCCGCGCACGCTCCACCGCAGTCCACGTCGGACTCATCTCCGCTCTTCTCTCCGTCGAGGCAGTGGCCAAGCTGGCAGATCCCGTCGATGCAAGACTCGATGCGACAGTCGGAGGGGCCGGCGCAGGCCCGACCGTTGGCGCAGGGCGGGCAATCACCGCCGCAGTCGACGTCGGTCTCCTTCAGGGCATCGAGGACATCGTTTCGACAGAAGTCCGGCGCCTCGTCGTCGTACGTCACGTCCGGGGTCTTGCAAGCAACCAAGCATCCGACCCCCAGCAGGGCCAGCAGAGAGCGGGGAAAGCGTACGTTCATGGTGGGGTCCCTATCCTCGTGCCGCGAGCCTTGGCGACGCGCGCACGGCGTGTCTCTCGATACAGGGAATCTAGCACGACGGCTCCACTGCAAGGTGGTTCAGCCGCTCGAGGTGCAGCCATCGCACGTGAACCCACACCGCGCTGCGGCACGAAAAAATCCGGGGAGACGAGATTCGAGGGACCCGGCAACGGCCGGGTGGGTCCCGGGGGAGAACGCCCCACAAATCGGGAGGATGCCGCTACTCGCGACCGTGGGAGTGGGGCTGGTGGTGCCCCGCCCTGCTCGGCGCCGAGAGCCGCGCCCGCGCCGCCTCGAGCCAGGCGATCCACTCCTCGATACCCTGGCCGGTGACCGCAGACACCTCGAGCACCCGCGGCGCGGGCATCGTCCGGGCGAGGGCGTCGTGGAGCCGCGAACAGCTCACGTGCGGCAGGTGGGGCAGTAGGTCGATCTTACTCACGACGACGAGGTCCGCCTTGCGGAACATGACCGGGTACTTCAGCGGCTTGTCCTCGCCCTCGGTCACGCTGAGCACGACCACGTTCGCTGCCTGCCCGAGGTCGTAGATGGCCGGGCACACCAGGTTGCCGACGTTCTCGATGAAGAGCAGATCCGCCCGCCACCACTCCATCTGGTGCAGCGCCTCATGGACCAGCTTCGCGTCGAGGTGGCAGGCCGTGCCGGTGGTGATGGCACGGGACTCGATCCCGGCCGCCGAGAGCCGCTGCGCGTCGTGGTCGGTGGCCAGGTCGCCGCTCACGGCCAGGATCCTCCGACCGCCCAGGGGTGATCGGGCCGTCGCTTCCAGGAGGGCGGTCTTCCCGGAACCCGGCGAACCCATGATGTTGAGGGCGAGCACCCCGTGCTCGGTGAAGTGCTCCCGGTTGTGCCCCGCGATTCGGTCGTTCTGGGCGAGCAGGCTCTGGTGGATCTCGATGGGGACCAGGTCGTGATCGCCGCACCCGCATGTATCGCACATCTAGGTAACCTCCAGCTCGAGGCGCATGAGGTAGAGCTCGTCTCCTGCCACGAGGTGAGCGGGATCGCCACAATCGGGGCAGGCCAGCCGGTCCCCGCTCGGGATCTCCCTGGCGCAACCGGGGCAAGCCCAACGTGCGGGGACCCGCTCGAGCACCAGCTCGGCCTCCGCGGCCACCGTGTCCCGGCGCGCTAGCTCGAACGCCGTCGCGAACTGCTCGACGACCACCCCCGCCTGTTCCCCGATCCGGACCTCGACGCGACGCACGGACGCCCCCGGATGCGCCGCCGCCTGCGCGGCGACGTGCTCGAGGAGGGAGAGGACCAGGGAGTACTCGTGCATCGTCTCACCGCGACGCGACGTGAGCCGCGGCCTCCGCCTCGCCCACCAGCCGCGAGTAGCGATCGAAGCGGTCGGAGTGGGGGTCCGCCATCGACCCGGGCGCCGGGGTCGCGCTGCGATGGCTCTCCATCACGTAGGACGAGAGGCTGCTCATGCGAAAGCCCTGGTCCACCCGCAGCCCCGTGCGGCTAGCGATCTCGGCCGTGACCACTTCGAGATCGCGGGCGTGGGTCCCCACGGTACCGGGCACGCTCGCGAGATCGGCGGTCCTCGGATCGATTCGGGCGATCCATCGCGCCGTGTGAAAATGGAGGTCCGTGGCTTGGAACGAGTCCGTCGAGCGGCCCGCGCCGTCGCGAGACACCCCGACGTCGGCGCCGACGACGACCACCCGAAAAGCCGAGCTGCTCGAGCCCTTGGCGCGCGGAAGCGACCGCGACTCCAGGCCCAACTCCCCCCGCACGATGGTGAGCACGGCCGCGTACGGCAGGACCATCTCCTGGTCACGCACCCGCAGGACCAGCTCGGAGGGCTCGAGCCGCAGGGCCTGCACCTTCACGAACCTTCGCTCCGGGTTCCACGCGCAATCGAGCTCGACGGAGACGACCGGGAAGCCCTCGCGCCGCAGCCGGGCCACCAGATCGTTGGCCTGCTCCTTGTCGGCCAGGGCGCGGATCACTCCCCACCAACCGGGCTTGATGCGGGACCGAAGGTCGTAAGTGACGAGTCCCGAAAGCTCGGCCAGCTTCGCGAATCCCTGCGGTGATCCAGCGAAGGAGGGTCCCAACAACACCAGCATGCAGCACTCCGACGCGATGAGCTTAGTGTCCCCGTCGCGCTCCGGCCGAGAAAACACCGGAATCTCGTCCGCTCCAGGGCCGATCGGCCGTCTTTTTGGCGCCGATTCGGCCGCGGCGGGGCCCCGCCCCGCCAGGAGCCCCTGCCCGGGGCCGGGAGGCTGGCGCGCCGCGTTGTAGAGAGCAGGCTCCACGCGGTATCGGTGTGGGCATGGCTGGCGCCCCCCGTGAAGACACCACCCGCCGCGAGCCCCCCGCGCCCGTATCGGCGAGGAGTATGAGGAGCCGGCTGTGGGTGGCGGTGTTGGTCGGGGCGGGGCCAACCCTGGCGTGCGCGGTCCTGGCGGGGCCCGCGACCTCCGCCGGGCGTTGGCGAACGGTCGGGAGCGGTGCTTCGCCGCCCCCCCTCGCGTCGGACAGCGCCGGCACGCCGCTCGGTCCGGCAGCCCATCCCCCCCCGCCCTCGCGACCGATGGTGCTCGAGTTCCCGCCGATCGAGAAGGTTCGCCTGCTCGGGGATCTGCGCCTCGTCGCCGCCCCACGACCCGGCGCGGCCGAGGCCGTGATCGCCCTGGTCGTGGGGAGCGAGCTCGACGCGGCCGGCGCTCGCCCCGACGCCGCACGGCTCACCGCACGGGTGACGGCCGCCGCGCTCGAGCGCCGTCTGGGTCGGGCTCTCCACCCTGCCCCAGGGTGGAAGGTCACCGTGGCGACCAATCGTACGGCCGTCATCTGGTGGGTGACGGTCGCGCCCGCCCAGATCGCGGAGGCGTTTGCCGCCATCGCGCAGGAGGTGGTGACGGCAGGCTCGCTCGCCGCTGGGTTCGAGCGTGAACGGTCGCTCGAGATCGAGGCCGTTCGCGCGCGCCTGCGCCTCGAGTCGGACTGGGTCGCTCGGTTCGCTGCCCACCGCGCTCGCAGGGAGGCGAACGGGGCGCTGGGGCGAGGCGGTCGTTTCGACGCCACCGTGGACGATCTCGGCCTGGTCTCGCTGGCCGACTGCCGCACCTGGCACACCGCGCACCTGCGACCGGAGAACAGCCTGCTGGTGGTGGTCGGCGCCGTGGATACGCGGAGACTGGTGCTCGACAGCGAGGCGGCCTTCGCGCGATGGCGAACCGCCGGCCGCCAGCCAGCGGCACCGCCCCCGGACTCCCGCCCGGTCTCCCCCCGGATGGCGCCGGACCAGCGAAGCCCAGTCATCGAGCTGGTCGACCGGGAGAAATCGGATCGAGCCGACGTGTTCCTCGTCGCCGCGCCGCCGCCAATGCCCGACCCGAATCCGATCGCCACCCGGGCGGCCGCGACGCTCTTCTGCGACCAGGTCGAGGAGGCGGCGCCGGGCGCGGACGGTGCTGGTCCCCAGATGGGCGCACCGATGTGGTGCGGGTTCGAGCCCGGCCGTGCGCGACCGGGCTCCCTCGCCGTGGGCCGGCGCGTCCCCGTCGAGAGCGCGAGCGCCACCGTCCATGAGCTGGCGACGAAGACCCGCGATTTCCGCGGCCGCTCGATCTCCGCCCCCACCCTGGCCCGCCTCGTCCAGGCGGAGGTCGAACGGATGCCGCTTCGCTGGGAGAGCGTGCAGGCCCTGGCGCGCACCCTGGCCAGCGCCGCAGCCACCGACGCGGAGCTGGACGCCGGTCGCGGCGAACGCGACGCATGGCTGGCGCTCACGCCCGAGGCGGTGACCCGAGCAGCAGCGTCGCTCCTCGACCCCGCGAACCGATCCCTGGTCGTGATCGGCGACGCCGGGCGGCTCGGCGAGCCGCTGGCTCGGTCGGCGGCGGTGCGGGTGCGGGGATTGGACGATTTCGCGGTGAGCCGCGCGGTCCAACCACGGCCGAACCCCCGCTGACGGGGGGATTCCGGGCCCGCCAGCCAGGAAGTGGCGGTGGGGGATCGGGGCAACCTGTGTTCAGCCTGGGCGTGCCCTGTGGCGCAATGGCGTATAAGCTCTGAGGTACCTGTGTTCAGGGGACTGAAGTTCAGGGGATTCCAGGACTTCTCCCCCGCCTGGCCCGACCACCAACGACCGCTTGTGGTTTTTAGTTGCCCGACCCCAACCTGTTGGGGTACATCGACGACTCGCCCAAAGCGCCCCCAGTGTGCAGGTGTACAGCCGACCCATCTCGGCACCCACCGACACCGGACCCGGTAGGGTGGCCATTGATTCAGTACCTGACCGTCTCTTGGGCTCCGGAATCGAAGCCCTGACATCACCGAGTGGGGTTCCCCGATCCCTTCGCAGCACCTGCGGGGGGGGGCGGGTTTCTTTGTTTCGACGCGGCCTGGTTTTGGCGCTGCGGGACCGCAGCGTTCGCTCCGAGAATGGATGCGGAGACCCTGAGGGGAAGGAGTTTGGTGGGATGGCGCAATCAATGCTCGTGGGTCAGGAGACGGTAGTGAAGCGAGGCACGAACGGGGAACGCAACGGACGGCGAGCGGTCGGCGCGAGCAGCCCACCGAGCAGCCGGAAGCCCGCCGTCACGCGAACGTCGGTGGCACCCCCGTCGACCGCCGGGGCGCGATCCAGCAAGAAGCCGGACGCCCCTCCGGCCAGGACCCGCCGTCCACGAGGACTGGCCTTCGAGCGCTATTTCACCCTCACCCGTGACGGTTCCTCCTTCGTCGCCGACCCATTCGCCAGCGTCGAGTGGGAGCGGCGGGAAAGCACCATCCATGCTTCCGACGGGTCCATCGTCTTCCGGATGGAGGGGGCCGAGATCCCCGCAAGCTGGTCGCAGCTCGCCACCGACATCGTCGTCTCGAAGTACTTCCGCAAGGCGGGCATTCGCGGTGACAAGGACGTCGGCGAGACGAGCGTGCGGCAGGTGGTGCACCGAATCGCCCACACGATCCGCACGGCAGGGGAGAAGCTCGGAGGGTATTTCGCCAGTCCCAAGGACGCCGAGGCCTTCGAGGGAGAACTCGCCTACCTCTTGGTGAACCAGTTCGGGGCCTTCAACTCCCCGGTGTGGTTCAATTGCGGGCTCTTCCACGAGTATGGGATCGAGGGATCCGGCGGCAACTGGGCGTGGGACTCCGCGACCGACGCCATCGTCGAGACGACGAACGCCTACGCGCGACCGCAATGCTCGGCGTGCTTCATCCAGCGGGTCGCTGACGATTTGATGTCGATCTACGACCTCGTCAAACACGAGGCGAGACTCTTCAAGTACGGCTCGGGCACGGGCAGCAACTTCAGCTCCATCCGCGGCAAGCAGGAGAAGCTCTCCGGCGGCGGCACCTCGAGCGGCTTGATGAGCTTCCTCGAGGTCTTCGACCGCGCCGCCGGGGCCACCAAATCCGGCGGGACGACTCGGCGAGCCGCCAAGATGGTCTGCCTGGACATGGACCATCCGGAGATCGTCGACTTCGTCAACTGGAAGGTGCGCGAGGAAAAGAAGGCGCGGGCACTCATCGCTGCTGGCTACGACAGCGACTTCAACGGCGAGGCCTATCGAACCGTGAGCGGGCAGAACTCCAACAACTCGATCCGGGTCTCCGACGAGTTTATGCGAGCCGCGTTGAGCAACGGCAAGTGGCAGACCCGGATGCGGACGACCGGCGAGGTCGTCGATACGCTGGACGCGGCGGAATTGTGGCAAAATGTCGCCGAGGCCGCCTGGTGGTGCGCCGATCCCGGCGTGCAGTACGACTCCACGATCAACCGGTGGCACACCTGCCCGAACAGCGGCCGCATCAACGCCTCGAACCCCTGCTCGGAGTACATGTTCCTGGACGACTCGGCCTGCAACCTCTCGTCGCTCAACCTGACCAAATTCCTGCGCCCGGACGCGAGCTTCGACATCGACGCCTACCGACGAGCCATCGACGTCTTCTTCGTGGCGCAGGAGATCCTCGTGGATCTCTCGAGCTACCCCACCCAGTCCATCGCGCAGAATTCCCACGAATTTCGGCCCCTGGGGCTCGGCTACGCCAACCTGGGAACGCTGCTGATGCAGCTCGGGATCCCCTACGACTCCGAGCGCGGGCGCGCCATCGCCGGGGCACTGACGGCGATCCTCTGTGGGCGTGCCTTCGCCACCAGCGCCCGCATCGCGGAGCACAAGGGTCCCTTCCCCGAGTTCGACCGGAACCGGGCCCCGATGCTGCGGGTCATGCGGATGCACCAGGACGCAGCCTACGGCATCCACCGGGACGACTGCCCGGAGGTCCTCTGGCGCGCGGCGTGCGAGGACTGGGACGCCGCGGTGCGCCTCGGCGAGAGCCACGGCTACCGAAACGCCCAGGCCACCGTGCTCGCCCCGACGGGGACGATCGGCCTCTTGATGGACTGCGACACGACGGGGATCGAACCCGATTTCGCGCTCGTCAAATTCAAGAAGCTCGCCGGCGGCGGCTACTTCAAGATCGCAAACCAGTCGGTCCCCCAAGCGCTGCGGAAGCTGGGGTACTCCGAGGCGCAGGTCGAGGAGATCGTCGCCTACGTCTCCGGGACCAACACCCTCCTCGGCGCGCCCCACGTCAACCGCGCGTCGCTCCGCGAGAAGGGCCTGGGAGACGACGCCCTCGACCGCATCGAGGACGCGATCCCCGGGGTCTTCGATCTTGGCCTCGCGTTCGCGCCCTGGGTCGTGGGCAAGGAGACCTACGAGCGTCTCGGGGTCACCGTCGAGCGGATGGCGCAGCCTGGGTTCAGCCTCCTCCAACACCTCGGCTTCTCGCCGGCGCAGATCGAGGAAGCCAACCAGGCGATCGTCGGTCGGATGACAATCGAGGGAGCCCCCTACCTCGACCCTCTCTACTATCCCGTCTTCGACTGCGCCAACCGCTGCGGCAAGAGCGGCCGTCGCTTCCTCGCGCCCATGGCCCACGTCAAGATGATGGCGGCGGCCCAGCCTTTCCTCTCCGGCGCCATCAGCAAGACGGTGAACCTCCCGAACGACGCCTCGGTCGACGACGTCCGCGGCATCTACGAGGAAGGCTGGAAGCTCGGGCTGAAGGCGGTGGCCCTCTATCGCGACGGCTGCAAGGCGTCCCAGCCCCTGAACAGCGGCGCGGAGTCCACCGCCGAGGAGACGGCCGATGACGTGACCACCACCCGCGCAACATGCGCGGAGGAGACGACGTCGCCCCTGCCGCCACCAGCGATCACGCCACGGTTGAGCTCCGTCCCCTCGGGCAACCGGGTCCGCCTGCCCAAGAAGCGCAGCGGCTTCACTCAGGAGGCATTGGTCGGCGGACACAAGGTCTTCTTGCGCACCGGCGAGTACGACGACGGCTCCCTCGGAGAGATCTTCATCGACATGCACAAGGAGGGCGCCGCCTTCCGCTCGTTGATGAATTGCTTTGCCATGGCCATCTCGATCGGGCTCCAGTACGGGGTGCCGCTCGAGCAGTTCGTCGACCAGTTCACCTTCACGCGCTTCGAACCGCATGGCGTGGTCACCGGACACCCGAACATCAAGTTCGCGACCTCAATCGTCGACTACATCTTCCGCGTGCTCGGGGTCGAGTATCTCCAGCGCTACGATTTCGCGCAGGTGCGCCCCGCCGAGGCGCCCGCCTCCCTGGACGATCCGATGCAGAAGAGCCTCGTCGAGGATCGGCCGGACCCGCCCGATCCCATGGTGGACGGGCCGATCTCGGTAGCCCCCGCCTCGGGGAAGGCCGGGTCGGGCAGCAAGGATGGCCTCGGCGCGCTCGATGCCCACCTCGAGGAGATGATGGGCGATGCACCGGTCTGTGACGGCTGCGGACACATCACGGTTCGCAACGGTGCCTGCTACAAGTGCCTGAACTGCGGCAACTCGATGGGCTGCAGCTAGCACCCCGTCGCGACCCCCCCCCGAAGGCAAGCCCCCTGGTCATGTCAGGGCCAACGGGCGGCGCCGGCCGAACAGTTGGCCACCAGAAGGAGCAGCCGAACCTCGCGTACTCGGTGCATTTCTGGTCGGGGTCGGCTAGAAAGGGCGAAGCGCGGCGGGACCATGCCCATTCTGGGCGGTGGTTCGGGACCGCGGAGGGCCTAAGACCGAACCACGCCCTCATCCGTCTCATTAGTCGTCGCGGGTAGAGCCCGCTCGGAGGAACGCGATGATCCATCGTTCGCCGCTCACCACAACCGCCGCCCACATCGCGCTCGGCCTCTTTCTCGCAGTCGGCGTGATGGGAAGCTCCTGCAAAAAGGATGAGGATCCTCCGCCGATGCCCGATGCCTCGGCCGAAGCCGCGACCGACCCCACCCCCGCCCTGACCCTGGCGCCCGAGGAGGACGCGGGGACCGACGCTGACGCCGACGCCGCCAAACCGAGGGGAACCGGAGTAGCGGCCACCAGCTTGAAGAACTGCTGTGCAGCGCTCAAACAGAACGCGGCCGGTGCCCCCGAGGCGACGAAGGCAGCCATGCTCGCGGCAGCGGGCGCCTGTGACGCGGCCGCCGCGGCAGGGGCGGACCGTGGCTCCGCGATCGGTCAGATCCAGGCGCTCTTGCGCGGCGCCGGCATGCCGGCGGCCTGCTACTGAGCTCGCCCGCCGTGCTCGAAACCGGCGGCGAGCGGTGAGCACCGGCCGTCGGCGTGGAGCAGGACGGCTCCCTCGCCGACCTCGAGGTGACCGATGCGCCGAGCGCCGGGGGGCGCGCGCCGAGGTTTGGCAGCGAGGAGGAGCGCATAGTCCTCGCCGCCCGACAGAGCCAGCGCCAGGGGGTCGAGGGCGAGCCCCTCGCCCACGGCGATGAGCTCGGGCCGCAGAACGAGCCGCAGCGCCGCCTCCTCGAGCACGGCGCGGACCCCGCTGCCCGCGGCGAGCTGCCCCGCGTCGCCGCCCAGCCCATCGGAGACGTCGATGGCGGCGGTGGCGTACGGCAAGGCCACGATTCCTTCGCTCACGAGCGCGCGCGGCCGTCGCCAGGCGCGAAGGCAGGTGGCGCCGGCTCGCGTGCGACCGAGCGCCGTCCTTCCCTCACGAAGGATCAGGAGCCCCGCCGCGGCCAGCCCGACCTCGCCGAGGACCCACAGTTGCTGGCCCGGCCGGGCCCCGGACCGCGCCATGGGTCGCGACGCGACCCCGAGCGCCGTGATCGTCACCGACAGCGCGTCCCCCGCCGAGATGTTCCCCCCGACCACCGGACACGCGAGGCTCCGCGCAGCAGCGGCCTGCCCGCGGCCGAGCGCCGACAGCTCACCGCGCGTGAAGCCCGCCGGCAGGATCAGACTCGACAGGGCCGCCCAGGGCCGCGCTCCCATCGCCCCGAGATCGCTCAGCGCCGCCTGGAACGACCGCCACCCCACGTCCTCGAGCGTGAGCCAACGCCGGTCGAAATGGACGCGATCGACGCTGACGTCGACGGTCCATACGAGGTTGCCGCGCGGCACGCGGAGCACGGCGGCATCGTCACCGATGCCCAGCGCGACGTGTGGGCTCGGCTGCGCGAGGAGGGCGGCGAGCGCGGCGATCCCCTCGCGCTCGGCCACTCCCCGGGGGTTCGCGGCACCCCGCCGAACGAGCGCGCCTCCCCTCACCCCGCTCTCCCCTGCTGGGTGGGCAGCAAGACCGCGAAGACGGCACCGCTCGGGTCGTTCCCCTCGATCCAGATGCGGCCTGCGTGGCCCTCCACCAGCTTCTTCACGATCGAGAGCCCGAGTCCCGTGCCGCCCTGCTCGCGCGTCGAGCTCGAGTCGATCTGGTAGAAGGTGTCGAAGACCCGCAGGCGCTCGCTCTCGGGGATTCCGATGCCGGTGTCGGTGACGCGCACCTCGACCGCCGGCCGCACCCCGGTGAACAGGACGTGCCCCGAGTCGTCGCCGTCACCAGCGTCCAGGGTCCCATCGCTGGCAGAGACGGTGACGGTGCCGGCGGCTGGCGTGAACTTGATAGCGTTCTCGGCGAGATTCAAGAAGACCTGACGCAGACGCTCCCCGTCGCCCCACACGAAATACCTGCCCGCCGGCACCGTGGCCTCGAAGGTCACCCCCTTCTTGCGGGCCGTGGGGGCGAGGGTGAGCTGCACGTCCGCGATGACGGTGGCCATGTCGACCAGCTCGCGCGAGACGCGCATCGTCCCGCTCTCGAGCTTCGAGAGGTCGAGGAGCCCCTTGATGAGCCCAAGGAGCTGCTCCCCTTTCTCTCGGATCGTGGCCACGAAATCGGCCTGGTCGGTGGTAAGCTCGCCCGCGATGCCCTCGGACAACATCTCCCCGTATCCGATGATCGAGGTGAGCGGGGTCCGGAGCTCGTGCGACACCGTGGCGAGGAAGTTGCTCTTCAGGCGGTCGAGCTCCTTCAGTCGGTCATACGCCTCCTGCAGCCGCTGGCTCTTCACCTCGAGCTCGCGATAGCTCTCGCGGATGCTGGCGAGGTGCATCTTGCTCGTGAGGAGCGCTTTGTGTCCGCTGAACAGGATGAGGTCGAGGGTGCGCAGCAGGTGGTTCGCGATCTGGCCCACCGTCTCCTGACGGGCGCGGGGCATCTTCGCCAGGAGGATCCGTACCTCGCCGACGTCGAGATCCGGGTCCAGCGCGAGCAGCGTCTCCGGCAGCTCGCGGATCGCGAGCGGCAGGAAGGGGCCGAAGATCATGCGGCCGAGCTGCCGGCCATCATACGCAATCGACACGATACGATAGGCGCTGCCGGTCACCGAGGGGTAGATCGCATCGCCCCCCACGCCGGGGTCGACGGACTTGACCGCGCTGATCTCTTCAGCGAGCACCCGCCGCGCCCGACGCAGGGAGTCGAGATAGACGTAGAGCGGCTCCGGGTGGCTCGCGTCAGCGAGGATCCGCCCCTCCGCATTGAAGATCCGCAGAGGGACCCGGAACAGCTCGTAGAAGCTCGCCACGAGCTCGCCGAGGGCGGCGCGATCCACGAGCTCCTCGAGCGGCGCCCCGCGCCCGATGGTGAGCGCGTCGAGACTCGGCGGTTGGGCGCTCTCGACCATCAGAGCCCCACCTCGGTGACGAACGGCTCGATCTTGCCGCCCACGCAGGTCGCCAGGATCTCTCGAACGGTGCGTTGCTGTCCGAGGCTCTGCGCGACCTGGGACATGAAGCGGACGTAGTCGAACCCGAACTTCTCGCGAAGGCAGTGGGCTCGCTCGAGCGACATCCAGGTCAGGTGCAGCAGACCGAGGAAGCTCTCCACGACCCCCTTGCCCTCGGTGGCGACGGCGAGAAAGACCGCTTCTCGCCCCTGCTGGGCGAGCTTCGCGATCTCCTCGTCCGATCGGACCCTCGGGAGATCGCGCTTGTTGAACTGAATGATGAGCGGCATTTGCTTGAGCGTGATGCCGTGCGTCTTGAGGTTCTCCCGAAGGTCCATGAACGAGGCCGCGCTGTTCTGCGCCTCGGTCATCTGAGAATCGGCGATGAACGCGATCCCGTCCGCACCCTGCACGACCAGGCGCCGGGTCGAGGAGTGGATCACCTGTCCGGGTACGGTGAACACCTTGAGCCGCACCGCCAGTCCGCCGGGATCACGGAACGCCAGCGGCAGGAGATCGAAGAAGAGCGTCCGATCGTCCCGCGTCTCCAGCGTCATCAGCCGCCCGGTCGTCTTCGCGTCCGCCGCCTCGTGCAGGGCCTGGAGGTTGGTCGTCTTCCCGCTGAGCGCGGGGCCATAATAGACGAGCTTGATGGTGAGCTCGCGCGCGGAGAAGTCGAGTTGCACTTCATTCCCCCCAGAGGGTGAGGCGAGCGCGACCCAGGACATCCACGGGCCCGCACCGGGAGTGATGGTACGATGGCACCATTCCGGAACGATATCCGCAAACCCCTCCCCTTGCACCTCCTCGCCTCCCTGGTCGGGACCCACCGGGCCTCTGGACCCCATCGGACCTTGCTCAGGACCCGTCAGCACTCCAGGCGCGCCGCGCGGCCGCGATCGCCTCGACGACTCGGGAGCGCGCCGGCCCGCCAAGGAGACCGCGGCGGTCCACGGCCTGCGCCGGATCGAGCACCCGTCGCACCTCGGGATCACCGAGCGACGGGTGCACGGCGCCCAGCTCGTCAGCAGGCAATTCGCCGAGCTCGACACCCCGCTCCTCCGCCAAACGGACCAACCCGCCGACAGCGTGGTGCGCGGCGCGGAATGGCGTCCCCTTGCCGACCAGGAAGTCCGCGAGATCGGTGGCGCAGAGGTGCCCCCGATCGAGCGCGGCGCGCATGCGCTCCCGGGAGAACCGCGCGGTGGCGATGGCGCCGGTCAGGGCGCGCAGACAGACCAGCGCACCGTCGAACGCATCGAAGATGGGTCGTTTGTCCTCCTGGAGGTCGCGGCCGTAACCGAGGCACAGGCTCTTCTCGAGGACGAGCAGCGCGGTGGCCGCCCCGATGGCGAGCGCGCTCTTGCCGCGCACGAGCTCCGCGACGTCGGGGTTCTTCTTCTGGGGCATCATCGAGGAGCTGGTGGTGAAGGTGTCCGCCAGATTCACGAACCCGAACTCCTGGCTCGACCAGAGCACCAGCTCCTCGCCAATTCGCGACAGATGGACCCCGAGGATGGCCAGCGTCGAAGCCACCTCCATCAGAAAGTCGCGGCTCGCGGTGGCGTCGATCGAGTTTCGCATCGGTCGGGCGAACTCGAGCATCTCCGCCACCGCCTCTCGCGCGAGGGGAAACCCCGTCCCCGCCACCGCCCCTGCCCCCAACGGGCACTCGTTCAGGCGCGTGATCGCGTCCTCGAGGCGCTGGCGGTCCCGCCACAGCATCTCCTGCCAGGCCATGAGGTGGTGGGACAGCCGGCTCGGCTGGCCTCGCTGAAGGTGTGTGTAGGCAGGCATCACCGTGTCGAGCTCCGCCTCCGCCTGGCCGAGGATCGCCGACCCAAGCTCGGTGATCGCCGCGACAGTCTCGCGGCCCCGCCGCCGGGCGTAGAGCCGGAGGTCGGTCGCGATCTGATCGTTCCGTGAACGCCCCGTATGGAGCTTGCCCCCCACGGGGCCGCAGAGCTCGGTGAGACGCGCCTCGATGTTCATGTGCACGTCTTCGCGAGCCGGATCCCAGGCGAACTCACCGCGCTCGATTTCGCCGGCGACCTCGGTGAGACCGCGGACGAGCTCGGCGGCCTCCTCCTCGGTGATCACATGCGCGAGCGCGAGCCCCCGCGCATGGGCGATCGAGCCCATGATGTCCTCGCGCCAGAGCTCGCAGTCGATGTCCACGCTCGTATTGAGCCGTGCCATCGCCGCATCGACGGCGCCCGGCAGGCGGCCTCCTCGCGCCACGCTCATGACCAGTGCTCCCTTCCTGCTGCGGTCTTCCCCATGGAGCTTCAGCGCATCAGCGCATCCCAGAGCTCCTCGTGGGTCTGGGTGCGGGCGAACTGCGGGAATTCCCGGGCCACGTTGTCCGGGCAACGGAAGAGTACGCCGCGATCGGCCGCGGCCAACATGGTGGTGTCGTTGTAGCTGTCGCCCGCGGAGTGAACGCGATAGCCAAGCGCGCGCAATGCCTCCACGGCGCATCGCTTGCTGTCCACGATCCGGAGCGTGTATCCCACCACGCGACCGCTCTTCTCCACCACGAGCTCATGACAGAAAAGGGTCGGGTACCCGAGCTTTCGCATCAGCGGGGCGGCAAACTGCGCGAACGTATCGCTCAGCACGATGACCTGGGTGGTCTCGCGCAGCCGCGCGATGAACTCGAGGGCGCCCGGCAGTGGATCGAGGGTCGCGATCACCCGTTGGATGTCGGGTAGGCGAAGACCGTGGCGATCCAGGATCTCGATCCGACCCCGCATCAGGAGGTCGTAGTCGGGCTCGTCGCGGGTCGTCCGGCGGAGCTCGGGGATACCCGTTGCATCGGCGAAGGCGATCCAGACCTCGGGGGTGAGGACGCCTTCCAGGTCGAGGGTGATGAGGAGGGGCACGGTTCGGTTGCCTCCAGGGCGATGGCCGCGCGGAGCATAGCCAGCGCGCGGCCATCGTCGAGGTGGACTTCACCGGGACTGGACGAACCAGGAAGAAGCAGCGAAGAATTGGAGCGGCCGGGCTCCCACCGACCCGCCGCTTCGGCGACTGGCGTGACGCGCTCGACGGCCGGCGCTCGACCGACGCCGTTCGAGGTGGTCGAGCGTGGAGGGCAGCGTCGTTTCCGTGGAGGACTGGCTCGACGGCCCGAACGCTGGCGGGTAGACTGCTGGGGCTGGCCGTCAAGGCCGCGCGAATGACAGAGCTTTTCGGAAATACCCAGGGCCTCTCGCCCAGCGCGGTGCGAACGCTGGAGCGTATCTATCGGCGTCGGGTCCCGCTCGACCAGATCGCCACGCTCGAGCTGATCCGGTCCCTCGCCGATGCCTCCCGTGAGACGAAGCGACAGGTAGGAGCGCTCGTCCATCGTTCGGGCGTGGTGGACTACGTCGTCGTTGGCGACGCGACACGACTGTTCCTGCCCGACATCGGCCGGCTGCGCACCGCCGAGGGCCGTTTTCGAGCGCTTCGACTGATCCACACCCATTTGTTCGGCGAACCCCTGACGCGTGACGATCTCACCGATCTGTCCCGTCTACGTCTGGATCTGGTCGCCGCGGTGATCCTGTCGCCGGAGGGTGACCCGCGCTCGCTCACCTGGGCCTACAACGTCCCGACCCACCGCGACGGCGACCAGCCCCACGAAGTGGTGGGTCCGGTCCCCCATGGCCGCCCGCAGCCGCATTTCGGCGAGCTCATCACCTCGCTCGAAGCGGAATTCGCGCGGCTGGCACGGACCCGGGTGGTGGGGGCCAAGGACGGGCGCGCCATCCTCATCCACGTCGGGACGAAGCACGGGGTCGGCGCCACCCGTCGCGCCGAGGCGCGCCTCGACGAGCTCGGGAGCCTCGCCGAGACGGCGGGGGTCGCCGTCATCGACCGGGTGATCCAGCTCCGCGAGCGGGTCGACCCCAGGCTCGTCGTTGGCAAGGGCAAGCTCGAGGAGATCGTCCTCCGTGCCATCGACCTCGACGCACAGACCCTGATCTTCGACTGCAATCTCACCCCGGCGCAGGCCAGTGGGATCGCATCCCAGACCGACCTCAAGGTGATCGACCGCTCACAGCTGATCCTGGATATCTTCGCTCAGCGCGCCGAGACTCGTGACGGGAAGCTCCAGGTCGAGCTGGCGCAGCTCAAGTACACGCTCCCCCGCCTGGGCATGAAGGACGACGCCTTGAGCCGCCTCACCGGTGGGATCGGCGGGCGGGGGCCCGGCGAAACCACGCTCGAGATCGGACGCCGGCGCGCCCGCGAGCGGGTGACCCGTCTGGAGCGGGAGCTCAAGGTCTTGGCCCGAAAACGCGCAGAGCGGCGTCGCCAACGCGGGCGCGAGGAGATCCCGGTCGTGGCCATCGTGGGCTACACGAACGCGGGCAAGAGCACCCTGCTCAACACGCTGACCGACGCCGGGGTGCTCGCTGAAGACCGCCTGTTCGCGACCCTCGATACTCGCGCGCGTCGCCTGCGCCTGCCCGGTGGCGTGGACTGTGTCCTCACCGACACGGTGGGCTTCATCCGCGACATGCCGAAGGATCTCTTCGCGGCGTTCCGGGCGACCTTCGAGGAGGCGGCGGACGCGGACCTTCTGCTCGAGCTCGTCGACGCCTCGGACCCCGAATTCGACGAGCACCTGCGCACGACGGAGGAGCTCCTCCGAGAGCTAGGGATCGACCACATCCCGCGGCTCGTGGTCTATAACAAGCTCGATCGCCTGCCGCTCCCGAACCGGACTGCGCTCGCCCACGAGCCGGACTCCGTCGCGATCTCCGCGCTCGCGCGCGCGACGACCCGACAGCTGCTCGACCGAATTGCCACCATCCTCACGCCGGTTCCGCGCGGCGAGGCGGTGGAACCCTGGGAGCTTGCCGGATCGGCCGATTGCTGAACCGCGCGGCCCACGCGTCAGATCCGCAGCACGGCCGCGCCCCAGTTCAGACCGGCTCCGAGCGCCAGCACGCACACGAGCTGTCCTGCCTTCAGACGCCCGTCCCGGCGCATCTCGTCCACGAGGATGGGGATGGTGGCCGTCGAGGTGTTGCCGTAGCGAGCGATGTTGGAGGGCACCTTCTCCGCCGGCACCCCGGAGCGCTCGCGAATCGTCTCGTTGATCCGGTCGTTCGCCTGGTGCGCGATGAACCAATCGATCTGGTCGAGGGTGACGCCGGCGTCGCTGCAGGCCTTCCGAACCGAAGTTGGCAATTTGGTGACCGCGTGCTTGAAGACCTCCCGCCCCAGCATTTGCGGCAGGTGCTCCTCGCGGGCGACGATCTCTCCGCTGACGTAGGGCCGCTTCCGGTACCCGGCGGGGATGTAGAGCTGGTCGAGGTACCGCCCATCGGAGTGCAGGTCGAGACTGAGCAGGCCCGGACCTTCATCCGTGCGCTCCAGGAGCAGCGCGCCGGCACCATCGCCGAAGATGACGGCGTAGCCCCGGTGGCGCGTGGCGCGCTCGTACTCCTCCACTGACGGCTTCGGGCCCCCCGGCTCGAGCGCGGCCCAATTGGTCCACGGCATGAAACCCGCCTGCGCCTCGGCGCCGATGATCAGAATCGTGCTCGCGGCCCCGCTCCGAAAGAGCCCGTCCGCGACCTGCAGGCTGAAGAGCATGGCGGCGCACTGCATTCGAAGATCGAGCGCCGGCACTCCGGGACAACCGAGGGCGGCGCCAAGGAGTGGGCCCGACCCCGGAAAAAAATGGTCCGGGGTCATGGTGTTGAAGAGGATGTAGTCGAGATCGGCGGGCTGCCGGCCAGCGTCCGCCAACGCGAGCTTGGCCGCCTCGAGCGCCAGATCGGAAGCACCCTGACCCTCTGGACAGAAGTGGCGCTGCTCGATCCCCGTGCGCTGCCGAACCCACTCGTCGCTCGTGTCCATGATGCGACCGAGGTCCTGATTCGTGTAGGGGCGACCGGGCAGGTAACGTCCGGAACCGGTGATGCGGAAACCAGCCATGGCGTAGAAGAGGGGACGAGGTACCTTGGCGCACTTCGCGCCAAAAGGGGGCTTCGGTTCACTAGTCGAAGCAGAAGCATTCGTCACAAGGAGATTCGCAGCGGCGGGCAATCCGGCCGACCGTTCCCCATGACCCAAACGAGGCCGGCCAGGTGACCGCGCAGGGGAAGGCTCGCGAATCCTGCTGCGCGAGGTGCGTCAGCTCAGCCGAGCCGCTCATCGTCGCGACGGGGACGTCGATTGCCGTCGAGGACCCGTTTGCGCACGCGTACCGCGGCGGGGGTCACCTCCACCACCTCGTCGCGGTCGATGAATTCGAGCGCAGTTTCGATGGTGAGAAGGTGCGCGGGGGCCAGGATCACGTTCTCGTCCCGACCCGCAGCGCGAATGTTGGTAAGCTTCTTCTCCCGCGTGACGTTGACGTCGAGGTCGTTCTGGCGGTTGTGCTCGCCGACGATCATCCCCTCGTAGACCTCGGTACCCGGATCGATGAAAAGCACGCCGCGCGGCTGGAGGTGGAAGAGGGCGTAGGGGGTCGCTCGCCCCTGTCGGTCGGCGACGATCGCCCCGTTGGTTCGCCGGAGCATCGGGCCCGAGTACGGCTGCCAGCCGTCGAACATCGTGTTCAACAGACCCGTCCCCCTCGTCTCGGTGAGGAAGGACGAGCGAAACCCGATCAAGCCACGCGACGCGACGCGATACTCGATCCGCGCACGTCCGAAGCCGAGATTGCTCATCTTGACCATCTGGCCGCGACGCTCACCGAGCCGCGTCGTCACCGCGCCCACGTACTCCTCGGGGACATCGACGACCACGCGTTCGACCGGCTCGCACCGCGCTTCGTCGATGACGCGAGTCACCACCTCCGGCATCCCGACCGCGAATTCGTAGCCCTCCCGACGCATGGTCTCGGCGAGGATCGCCAGCATCAGCTCGCCGCGACCGAAGACGGTGAAGGTGTCCGGTTCGCCCGTCTCCTCCACGCGCAGCGCGAGGTTGCGCTTGGCCTCCCGGAAGAGCCGGTCCCGAACGTGGCGCGATGTGACCCATTTCCCGACCTTCCCCGCGAAGGGTGAGGTATTCACGAGGAAGCTCACCTTGATGGTCGGCTCCTCGACCGTGATCCGAGGCAAGCGCGCCGGAGCCTCGGGGGCGGCGATGGTGTCGCCGATCTGGAGGTCGTCGATCCCCGCCACGGCGACGATGTCGCCAGCGGTCGCCGCCTCGACGCGGATCCGCCGGACCGCCTCGTACTGGTAGAGCGCCGTCACCTTGTGCGCTTCGGTCCCCGTTTCGTTGACGACCACGACCTGCTGGCCATGCTCGATCCTGCCGCGGGTCAGCTTGCAGATCCCGAGACGCCCCACGTAGTCGTCGTGCTCGATGTTGTGCACGAGCATCTGCAAGGTCCCCTCGACGTCCCCGCGTGGCGGCGGGACGCGGGCGATGATGTCCTCGAACAGCGGCACCAGGTCGTTGCCTCCGTCGTCGAGCTCCCGGCGCGCAATGCCCTGTTTGCCAACGGCGTAGAGCACGGGAAAGTCCGCCTGTGCGTCACTCGCCTCGAGATCGCAGAACAGGTCGAAGATCTCGCTCAGGACATCGTGCGGTCGCGCGTCGGATCGGTCTATCTTGTTGATGATCACGAGGATCGGAAGGTCGAGCTCGATCGCCTTCTTGAGGACGAACCGGGTCTGGGGCAGCGGACCCTCGGCGGCGTCCACCAGCAGGATCGCGCCGTCGGCCATCTTGACGGTGCGCTCGACCTCGCCGCCGAAGTCCGAGTGACCGGGCGTGTCGATGATGTTGATGAGAACGTCACGGTAACGAACGCTGGCGTGCTTGGCGAGGATCGTGATCCCGCGCTCGCGCTCGAGATCGTTCGAGTCCATGATCCGCTCCTCGACCACCTCGTTGTCCCGGAAGACCCCGGTCTGGCGCAGCATGGCGTCAACCAACGTGGTCTTGCCGTGGTCCACGTGGGCGATGATGGCGACGTTGCGGATGCGTTCGCGCTGGTTGATCGACATGGGGCGCCGGGCACTATCGCGATCCGAGGCCCCGCGCAAGCCGCGCCCGCTACAAGCTCGGGGCGGGGGCCGCGACGGCGAAGAGCACCGCGGTACCACGGCCGGAATTGACCGCGCGGTACCCCGCCTCGCCACCCGCGACGATGAGATCGCCGGGGCCGAGCACCCAGCATTCGTCTCCCACCGCGACGTCGAGGGAACCGCGCTCGCAGGTAATGAACTGCCTGGTGCCGGGACCGCGGGACACCACGCGCACCTGGGTGCCGGCCGGGAGCTCCGTCCGGTCGATTGCCAGTCCGGGCACGGCATCCGGGACCAGGTCACGCACCGTCACGCCGTTTCGCGTGCGCTCCGGCAGCGACTCGCGCGAGTACTTTCGCACCGTGGCGCGGGGGTTTCCGATCAGTCCCTCGATGGGGCTCGACAGGGCGGCCGCCACCTTGACGAGGACATGCAGCGTCGGGTTTGCCTCCCCCGACTCGATGTGCGCCAGCGTGGGACGGGGCACCCCGGAGAGCTCGGCGAGCTGACGCTGGGTGAGCCCGCGCTCCTCCCGCAGCCGCCGCACGTTGGCCGCCAAGTTGATCGAGGCGTGGTCCATGGTGACGAGAGGGTAGCCGACCGCGATGGCCCTCGAAAGCGGGTTCGCGCGACGGCAGGGTCGCCGGCCGCGCGGCATCGCGTTCACTTGGTCACGATACGATCGATGTGGATCGGTTCATCCCAGGCAGCCTCATAGCCCTCATAGTGCACGATGAAGCGGTCGGTCGCGACCACTTCGAGGATGGTCGCGGCATAGGGCGAGCCGCGCCACATGACGCGCACGCGTTCCCCCGCACGATACGGGGCGGCGGTCGCAGCAGAGCTGCTCGGTTGGGGTGGTAGGCCCGCGGCGGCCGCGACCTTGGGGGGCGGTGGCGGCGCCGCCACGGGTCCGCGGACTCGGCCGAGGATACGTTCCATGCTCACGTCCTCGTCCCAGCGCGACTCATACCCGTCGAAATGGACGCGGAAACGAGTCCGCCCTTTCACTTCCACCACGTATGCCGGGTACGCAGGCCCCCCTTCTTCCCACTGCACGAGCACGTACTCGCCCACGCGGTACGGCTGCTGGCAGCCGGCTCCGAGGGCGACCAAGAGGGCGATGGCTCCGAGGACGTGCCCACGCGACATGGCGCCGATCATCCTAACCCGGCAGAGCCGGAACCAAACAGGCCAGGCCGCCAGCGGTCAGCGGTCGGCGGTCAGGTAGAACGTGGAGATCCTGATCGCTGACGCCCGATCGCTGATGGCCACGAGAACATTGAGAGATTCTCTGCCAGATCCGGTCAAGATCACACCGCAAAGGGACTAGGCCGTGGCTGAGGGCGAGCCACCGGGCGCGCGCCGAAGGATCCACGCCGCCCCCCGGGCCGAACGATCCCTTCGTTCATTCCTCGTCTTCCGCGCGCGCGAGCGCGGCCTCTGGACTCCGGGTGGCGACCCAGCCCGAGAACACGAGCACCAGGCCGATGCCGAGCCCGCCCAACCCGACCATCCCGGAGGTGGGCGAGAACGGCCGCGTGGCGCTCGCGGCCCCCGCGGCGACCACCAGCACCGCGGTCGCGTTGAAGGTGACGTGGAGCGCGAGCCCGGGCAAGAGGGAGCCGCTGACGGCACGCAGGTAGCCGAGCACGGCCCCCGTGAGGATCAGCGTCGGCGCGTGGCGCCAGTTCAGCAGGTGGAGCAGGAGGAAGCCGATCGTGGTCACGACCGCGGCGACCGTGCGACCGCTCTCGCGCCCGACCAGGCCAAAGAGCGCGCCGCGGACGAGGAGTTCCTCCACCAGCGGAACGACGCAGGCGACGACCGCGACCATCGCCAGGAGCTGACCCGGCCCGTCGATCTCGAGCAGGAGCGCCCGGCGCGCAAGCTCGTCGGACGGCGTAGGGACGAGACGTTCCATCCCTCGGCCGAGCGCGGCCGAGGGCAGGTGGAGCAGCATCCCCAACGCCACCCCGGACGCTCCGAGTGCCGGATGGGTCGGTCGGAGGCCAAGGAGCGACCGGGGCGGGCGCGCCGGCGCGTGCAACCGCAACACCAGCGCCGCCACGCCGAGCACGACCGCCGCCTCGACGGCCCCCGCGACCACGACGTCGTAGGCAGCGCCCGGCGCCACCGCGACCAGGGCGGCGAGGGCAACCCAGAGGAACCCCGCGGCCGCCATCGCCCAGAGCAGCGCATGACCCACCGAGAATCGGTCCGCCGTCATCCCCACCCCGCCGGCACCCTACCCCCGCCCGCGAAGGTGGGGGAGCACGCCCCGCTTGGCGACCGTGTCCGTGGCGAGCTCGGGCACCGCAGCCGGACAGTCGATGTTGAAATGCAGGCCGCGGCTCTCGCGGCGCGCCACGGCCGATGACACGATGAGCTCCGCGACCGTGGCGATGTTGCGGAGCTCTAGGAGATCGCGCGTCACGAGGTGCTTCCAGTAGTACTCGCGGATCTCGTCCTGCAGGAGCAGGATGCGGGTCGCGGCCCGCCGGAGCCGCGCGTCGCTCCGCAGGATGCCGACGTAGTTCCACATCAACCGCCGAAGCTCGTCCCAGTTGTGCGACACGATCACGGCCTCGTCGCTGGGGACCGCGGAGCCGATCTCCCACTCTGGTACGTCCGGAAAGGAGACGGTGCGAAGATCGGCAATCTTCTCCGCCACCTTCTCGGCCGCGCGCGCGGCGAGGACGAGCCCCTCGAGGAGCGAGTTCGAAGCCAGCCGGTTCGCGCCATGGAGACCGGTGCAGGCCGTCTCCCCAACCGCCCAGAGCCCGGAGAGACTCGTGCGTCCCCGCATGTCGGTGGTGACGCCGCCGCACATGAAATGCGCCGCGGGCACCACCGGGATCGGCGCCGCCGCCAGGTCGTATCCGTACTTTTTGCACTCGGCGGAGATGTTCGGAAACCTCGCCTCGATGAAGCTCCGGGGCTTGTGGGTGATGTCGAGGACGACGTACTCGGAGCCCGAGCGCTTCATCTCGTAGTCGATCGCCCGCGCGACCACGTCGCGGGGAGCAAGGTCCCCGAGCGGGTGGTGCTCCCTCATGAAGGCCTCCCCACTCTGGAGACGGAGCACCGCGCCCTCACCACGGAGCGCCTCGCTGATAAGAAAGTTCTTGGCGCGCGGATCGAAGACCACCGTGGGGTGGAACTGGTAAAACTCCATGTTCGCCACCTCGGCGCCCGCGCGGTAGGCCATCGCCACCCCGTCACCAGTCGCGACGTCGGGGTTCGAGGTGTAGAGGTAGACCTTGCCCGCGCCACCCGTGGCGAGCACGGTGGCGCGCGCCAGCACGGTCTGCACGCGGGCTCCGCGTTCGTCGAGCACGTACGCCCCCACGCACTGGTCGGACTTCCCGTAGCGGGTGCGGGTGACCAGGTCGATGGCCATGTGCCACTCGAGCACCCTGATCCGCGGGTTCTGGCGCACGGCCGAGGCCAAGACCGTCTCGATCTCCCGCCCGGTAATGTCCCCGGCGTGGGCGACCCGACGCTGGGAGTGTCCCCCTTCGCGACCGAGGTCGAGCTCGCCATCGTCCTTCTGGGACAGCGCGAGTCCGAGGTTCTTGAGCCACCGCACCGCGGCCGGACCCTCGCGGACGCACACGTCGACGACGATGCCGTGACAGAGCCCCGCGCCCGCCTCGAGTGTGTCCTTGATGTGCTGTTCAAAGCTGTCGCGTTCGGACAGCACGGCGGCGACACCGCCCTGGGCCCGGGCGGTCGAGCTGTCATCGAGCGACCGCTTGGTCACCACCAGCACATCGCCGTGTTCGGCCGCGCGGAGCGCGAAGGTCAACCCGGCGACGCCACTGCCGATCACCAAGTAATCCGTCGAAATGGCCATGCGCGTGAAGTGGGCGGAACAATGGACCCGGCGCTCTCGTTTGGCAATCCGCGACACGTCGCCGCCGGAGGTTGCCGCTGCCGTCCGCACGCGGTATCTGACGGCGCCCCGGCCTCGCAGCCTGGGCCCCGCACACCCGTGAAGATCCTCGTCTCGCTCAAGCGTGTCGCCGACCCGGACCACGCGGACCAGATCCGCCCAAGCGCGGGCGGTGACGCCATCGACACGACCGGGCTCGAGTGGACGCTGAACCCTTTCGATCACTACGCCCTGGAGGCAGCGCTTCGCCTGACGGAGGACGGACGCGCGCCGAAGCAGCGCCTCGGGGAGGTGGTGGTCATCAGCCTCGGTCCCGCAGACACCGACGTTCGCCTCCGCAACGCCCTCGCCGCCGGCGCCGACCGCGCGATCCGAGTGGAGACAACCGACGAAGACCTCGATGGACGCCTCGTCGCCCGGGTGCTCGCAGCCGTCGTCGCCGAGGAACGACCCGATCTCGTGCTCCTCGGCAAGCAGGCCGCGGATGGCGATTCGAACCAGGTCGGACAGCGCTTGGGCGAACTCCTGGACTGGCCGGTAGCGCCGTTCGCGGTCGCCATTCGGGAGGACTCCAGGGGTTTGGTGGTAGACCGTCTGGTCGATGGGGGCCTGCTCCGGATCCGGATCGGGCTGCCGGCAGTGGTCACGGTAGATCTCGCGATCGTCGGGCCTTCCGCGGTCAGGTCCCACGCCACGGATCCCTCCCACCAGTACCAGGAAGGCGTGCGGTTCGCGTCCCTGCTGGCGGTCCGTCAGGCACTGAAGAAGCCGCTCGTCGTGCGGCCACTCTCCGCGCTAGTGGCCGACTTGAGCCTCGGGGTACGCCGGGTGCGGGCGACGGTGGCGCCACGGCGTCAGCGGGGTCGCCGCGTGGAGAGCGCCGCCGAGCTGGTCTCTTGCTTGGTCGAGGAGGCGAAGGTGCTCTGATGGTGGACATCCTCGTCATCGGGGAGGTGAGCGCGGGACGACTCCGCCGGGCTACGGGGAGCGCGGTTGCTTTCGCCGAGCGGATCCATCGTCTCTCCCCAGGAACGACCTCGATCCTCGTGGCAGGCCACGGGATCGCGGGAGCGGTCGACGCAGCGACGGGGTTCGGTGCCGACCGAGTGCTGGTCGTCGATCACCCGGCGCTGGCGGACGGGGCGCTCGAAGCGCTCTCGCCGACCGTCGCCCGCGTGGCCAAAGACCATGGGCTCACCCTCGCGACCGCTTCGTCCTTCGGGAAGGATCTCCTGCCTCGGATCGCGGCTCGGCTGGACGCCGGCTACGTCGCCGACTGCAGCGAGGTGACCGCCGAAGGGAGCGGGCTCGTGTTCCGACGAGCCATCTTCGCGGGCAACGCGTGGGAGCAATCCCGCATCGAGACCCCTCGTGGCGTGGTCGGCGTGCGGCAAAGCGAGGTGACCCCGCTCGAACCCTCCTCGACCAGGGCCTCGCCGGTCACCACGGTCCCGTACGAGCCGCCGGGAGCGGCCCGCCAGCGCGTCGAGGTCCTCGCCTTCGAGCCTGTGGTCTCGGAGCGTCCGGATCTCGCCGACGCGCGAGCCATCGTGGCGGGCGGGCGGATGCTGAGGGAGCGCTTCTTCGAGCTCCTCGAGCCCCTGGCGAGCGAACTCGGGGCCGCCATCGGCGCGACACGCGCCGCCTGTGACGGCGGTTGGGCGCCTCAAGATCTCCAGATCGGGCAGACTGGAAAGATCGTGGCGCCCGACCTCTACGTCGCGGTCGGGATCTCGGGTGCGATCCAGCACGTCGCGGGGATCCGCCAGGCGAGGGTGATCGTGGCCATCGATCGTGACCCCGAAGCACCGATCTTCGAGCTCGCGGACTATGGTCTGGTAGCGGATTTCGAGGTCGCGATCCCAGAGCTGACTCGGCTGCTTGCGGGTGGGCGGGCGTCGGGCCGGGCGTGATTCGACGTAAATTCCGCCATCGCTTGACAGACCCCGCGCGAGGTTTCATCCTCGCGCGCCCTCGAGGCACCGCCGAGCGGTGCCATCACGCCATACGGGGCGTAGCGCAGTTTGGTAGCGCGCACGGTTCGGGTCCGTGAGGTCGGCAGTTCGAATCTGCCCGCCCCGACAAGAGTATCGCCAGGAAGTCCATGCCGATCCGCCGAAGGGGGCGCGTTTGAGCGTAGCCGTCGGTGTTGGGCCGCACGGGACCGCGGTGAGGCGGTGATTTCGGGGTGTCGCTTGTCGCGCGCGATCGGCCAGAGTACGAAATGATCTGCCTGTGGCCTCCCCCGCGTCCGGATCCCTGCCCCCGACGGAAGCCTGGTGGATTCGAGTGCGCGATCGCGCCACGATAGGTCCCTTCCCGAGCGACCTCATCGTGCTCGGGATCGAGCGTGGCAAGGTGCCCATCGAGGCGGAGATCCGCCGTGAGGGCACCACCATCTGGCGACCCCTGGCGTCGGTCCCCGCCTTCTTCCGTGCGATGGGGCTCGACCGGGTACCGCTCCCCGCGCCGCGCCGGGTCGCAGCGCAGACGGACGATGACGACGTCACGCGGATCAACGCCTCTCCCACCCATATTCCCCTGCCCACGGGCGGGCCCAACGGGGACGAGGACGACGAGGACGACGAGGCGACCCGAGTCCTCGATGCGCTGACGTTCCCCCGCCCGCGTCCCAATCAGGACCGGGCGAGGCGGGACGGCCCCCCACCACCTGCGCAGGGCGGGCCGCCGCCCGCCCGAACGGGCCCCCCACCACCCGCCCGAACCGGCCCCCCACCAGCACCGCGACGGCTACCCCCGTTTGCGGAGACCGGGGACGACAATGAGGCCGCCACGACCGTTCATGACCATCCGCCCTCGCTCGAGGGTGCAATCGATCCAGGCATGGCCAGGCCGGCCGCGACGCGCGACGAGGTCCCTCGACGACCCCTGCCCGCGATACCCACGCGACCGCTGCCCGCCCCCCCCGAGCAAGCGACGCGCCCCGAGGTCCAACGGTCCCCAGCGACCGATTTGCTGCCACCCGTGCGGCGGTCCACCGCAGCGGCTGCCGCATTGATGGACGCTGACGATGACGAGAACGACGTCCGCGGCGTCCACGTGGGCCTCACGGACACCCCAGGCGGGTCGATTCGACCCGCGGCCGGAGTGCCATCCCGCTCCTCGCCACCGGCGAAGCCTGTTGGTCCCTCGAGTTCGCAGAGCCCGCTCTTGCCGAGCGGGCGGCCCCCGCCACCGATTCGCCAACCGCCAGCCTCGAGTGACCACCCAATGCCATCGGCACCGAGCGGTCGCCCGCCACGTGGCTACCCAGGGCAGGCCTACGGGGCCGCTCGCGCGGACGAGCTCACGGGACCAGCTCGCCGCCTCCGGCGGGACCACCACCTGATGAGCATCGCCCTCATCATCCTCGCTCTGGGGTTCCTGGCCACGTTGGGGGTCCTCCTCTGGCTGGTCATTCGAACCTAGCTTGGATGAGGATGGAGAGGCGGCCCGAAGTCCGGAATCCTTCGCTGCACAAATCCAACGAAGAGCTCGCATTCTCGCCCGCGCTGTTATAGTGTCACTGCAATCAACGGACTAGTTGCCCGCCCGCTGATCTGGGTCGATAGCGGGCCTTGGCTTCCGAGGAGGCATCCTGTGGCGATCGAAGTTCCTGCCGTTCGTTTGCTCATCGTCGATGATGACCGCGCGATCTGCGAATACATGCAGACCTTGCTCGAGAAGGATGGCTTCGCGGTCCAAACCGTGAGTGATCCCACGCTGGTGGAGGAGGAGGTCCGCCGTGGTGATTACCACGTGATCATCCTTGACCTGATGATGCCCCGAATGGACGGGATCGAGGTCCTGCGGCGAATTCGCGGGATCGACTCCGACATCGCCGTGGTGATGTTCACTGCGCACCCGAATCTCGAGTCGGCGGTGGCGTCAATGAAGCTCGACGCCGTGGACTACATCAAGAAGCCGTTCAACGTCGACGAATTCCGGGAGGTCCTCTCCCGCGTGATGAAGAAGAAGGGGCTCGCGCGAACGCCCGAGGAGCAGCTCCACCGCATCATTGGCGATACCATCCGCACGATGCGGAAGGAGAAGGAGCTCACCTTGAAGCAGATGAGCCGCCGCACCGGGCTCAGCATCTCGCTCCTCTCGCAGATCGAGCGCGCCGAATCGAGTCCATCCATCTCGAGCCTCTACAAGATCGCCCTGGCCCTCGACACGCCGATCCAGGCGTTGTTCGGCAACAACTAGCGGCCATATCGCCGCACGCGGAGGTCGATTGTCGTTGCCCCGCGGCTGGTCACCGTTACGAAGCTCACGGCCGTCTCGCGACACCGGTGAGGTGTGCATTGCCCCCCGGCTGCGTCTGGGTCGATGGCCCAGCGGACCGAGGGGTGCGGGAGGGATGGCCGTCGTGTTGGCCGCCGCCACGATGGCGGCTTGGCCACCGGAGCCCGATACCCCGCCCGAAGAGCTCGCCACCCCCGCGATGTGGCCCGACGATCCCGCGTACGGGTACGCCACTGCCACGGCCACCTCCGGACGCAGGGAGGGCCAATGGGAGCTTTTCTCGTTCATCCCCGAACGTTCGCGGGCATTGCCCGTCGCCCCCGCGCAGGAGGTCGCCGCTGGTGCCAGCGTGGATCGCGCGTGGATCGCGACCATCGGAAGCCCCTCGGTGCTCGTGGCCGTGGCCGATTCGGGGCTCGACTGGTCCGAGCGCGATCTGTTCCGCCGCGTGAGACTCAACCTCAGCGAGCTCCGCTCTGCCACCGCTGCGCCGATCCACACGGATCGGTCGCCGTGCGCGCCACTCGATCCGACCAAGCCCGACCGCGACCGCTTCGACTGCAACGGGGACGGCATCCTCACGGTCGATGACTACCTCGAGCACCCCGACCTCGTGCCACGTGACACCGAGCCACCAGGGGACTCCAACGGCAACGGGATCCTTGACGGGCAAGATCTGCTCGCACAGCGCTTCATCGCCAACGGCAACGACGACGACGCCAACGGCTACGTGGACGACGTCGTCGGCTGGGATTTCGTCGACGACGACAACGACCCGTTCGACTCCACGAGGGTGGGCACGGGGACCTCCCAGGCGCTCGCGGCGCTGGCGTCGACCAACGACGGGTGGGGCAAGGCCGGGGCATGTCCGCGGTGCCGCCTCTTGCCGCTTCGGGTGGGCTTCGGCGAGAGCGTCGAGCCACAGCGCCTGGGCCAAGCCATCGCGTACGGCGCCGAACAAGAGGCCACCGTGGTGACCGCTGGGCTCGAGACGCTGGGGATGTCGCCCCACCTCAAGGCTGCGGTCGACTACGCCTGGGCGGCAGGCACGATCGTCGTGACGAGCACGGGTATGGGCGGCTCACGGCGGCCAGCCGATCCGAGTGCCGTCACTCGGGTGCTCCCCATAGGCGCCGTAACACTGAGCGGCGAGGACAGCACCACGGCGACTACCTTCCTCGCGGCCAGTCCCTGCAGCAATTTCGGCGGACAGCGACAGCTCTCGGCTCCGGCGCGGCAGTGCCCCCCGGACGCCGCGGGGTTGGTCGCTGGGATAGCCGGGCTCGTGCGTTCCGCCGCGCTCGCGGGCGACGGATCTTCGCGAGACCTCTCCCCTGGCGAGCTCTGGCAGCTGCTCACCATGAACGCGGACGACGTGGACGTCCTCGCATCGCGCCTCGAGACGGGGACGCTCGCGTGGTCCCAGGAGGGGTTCGACCAACACTTCGGTCACGGCCGGGTGAATGCCGCCGCCGCGGTGTCGAGCGTCGTCGCTGGGCGGATCCCGCCGGCGATCGACCTCGTCGCCCCCCAGAGCTTCGACGTCCTCGGGACAACGAGCGGGGTGGAGGTCTTCGGGACCGTGAGCGCGCGGCGAGCCCAGACCTACGACTACAGCGTCGAGTGGGCACCCGGCGTGCAGCCCGAGGAGGCGGATTTCCGGGTGCACGCGGGCATGCAGGGGGTCGACGCCTCGGTCGTAACCGGTGGCAGCCAACCGCTGGCGAACCTCGACGCGCGATTCATCGATCCGACCCACGATCCCGATCCAGACAGCCTGCGCGGAGAGAACGCGACCGCGATCACCCTCCGGGTCAAGGCGACGGCGCACTATCCGGACTCCGTCGATGCGAGCGCCGAGCTCCGGCGGACGCTCACGATCGAACGGGATCCCCGCACCTACCCCGGCTTTCCCCGGCGGTTGGCGGGCGCCGGAACCGCGAGCCCGAAGCTTGCCGACCTCGACGGAGACGGGCTACCCGAGCTCATCCTGGCCACGGCCGGCGGCGACGTGCACGCCTGGTCCTTCGCGTCCGGCGATCGGGTCGAGCTCTCGGGGTTCCCCTTTCACACGGCCAAGGACGGTGAGCCGCGCGGCGCCGCCTACGGGAGCACGGCTGGCATCGACCCGAGGCTCCTGCGCGAAAGCATCGCGATGGCGCCGGCGATCGGTGACGTGGACGGAGACCAGGTCCCCGAGATCGTCGTCGCGACCCGCCTCGGTCAGCTCTACGTGATCAGCGCGACCGGAGAGCTGCCGCCGGGCTGGCCGCGCCGCCTCCCGGACCTGCCCACGTCGTGCGAGGGGAGCTGCCGGGGCGTCGCGGCCAACGCGCCCCGGAGCCTGCTGGCAAGCCCCGTGCTCGCCGAGCTCGACGCCGCGCCGGGGCTCGAGGTAGTGGTGGTAAGCTTCGACGGGCGTCTCCATGTGTTACGTGGCGATGGCACCGCGGTGGAGGGGTGGCCGGTGGTCCTCGCCGAAGGCCCCGAGCGCGCGGCGCTCGGGGCCTTCAGCACGCCGGTGGTGGCGGACTTCAATGGGGACGGCATCCCCGATCTTCTCACCGGCGCCGAACGTGCCGCCGCCGGCACCGCCCACTACGTGCTCGTCGATGGCCGCGGCAACGGCAGCGACTCCCCCATCCTCGCGGACTGGCCCGTCGAGGTAGCGTCGTGGTCGATCCTGCGAGAGGCCGGCGCCGGCGCCCGCGCGGGGAGCGCGGCTGGCGACTTCGATGGCGACGAGCAGCCAGATGCCGTCCTTCAGGGCAACGCGACGGCACCCTGGATCCTCCCGGCCAACCCTGGTGAGGCCGGGGGCGTCAACTCGCCGCCAAGCAATGCGCTGCCGCGCCGCGATCCGGACACGGACGCGCGAGGCATCGAGTACACGGGGCGCTTCGGAGCCGACTCGACCGCCAATCCCCAGTGGCCGATGATGCCGCTGCTGTCGCTCCCCGCCCTCGGTGACCTCGATCAGGACGGCACCCTCGACGTCGTCGCCACGGGGGCGTCGCTCGACCTCGCCGAGCGGATGGCGACCGGCTACGGGAGGGACGGCCCTCGCGAGCACCTGCTCGCGATGTGGAGCGGACGGAGCGGTACCATGCTGCCGGGGAGCCCGATGGTGATCGAGGGGCTCGCCTGGCTCGGTGGCGCCGCCATCGTGGATCTCACGGGGGACGACTACCCGGAGGTGATCGTGGGCACCGAGGGGAACCTCGTCCACGCGATCGACGCCTGCGGTCGCGAGGCGGTGGGTTGGCCGAAGCGTACCGGACAGTGGGTGGCCGCCGCACCCGCCGTCGCCGATCTCGACGGCGATGGTCACCTGGAGGTGGTGGTGGTGACGCGCGCTGGCTTCGTCCACGTCTGGCGCACGGACGCCGCCGCGGATGCGGTCAGCCCATGGCCGGAGCAGTACCACGACGCGGCCAACACCGGGGCGATGACCACGCCGGTCCCCGGGCGTCGTTCGCGGGGCGATGGTCCCTCGCTCCCCGTCGATGCGAACGGTCGTTGCGTCCCCGTCGAAGAGCCATCGCCGGAGTCGACGGCCACGCGTCTCGTGCCGCGTGGCGGGAGTTGCGGCGCGGCCCCCATGCCCTCCCCGGGGTCGCCGCTCGGCGCCTGGTGGGCAGCGTGCCTGTCCGCAGTCACGCTCGCTCGCCGAAGACAACGAGATCGCTGCTAGAGCACCGACCAGGTTGCCACCAGCAACCGCAGCGCTGGTGACGCGGCTGCGCGCGGCGAGGACGCGTTTCCGGCGCTGCCTCTGGAGAGGTCTGCTGCCGGTTCGGTGCTCTAGTCCCTTAGCGGTGTGATCTTGACCGGATCTGGCAGAAAATTTCTCAATGTTCTCGTGGCCATCAGCGATCGGGCGTCAGCGATCAGGGTCTCCACGTTCTACCTGACCGCTGACCGCTGACCGCTGACCGCTGACGGCCTGGCCTGTTTGGTCCCGGCTCTGCCGGGTTAGGGTGTTGATTGGACGCAGCAATCAACCTGATTGCTGCTCGAGAGCAGCACCAGCAGGCCAGCTCGGCTCAGCGGATGCGACCACTGACACCAGCACCGAGCTCGAACGACGCGGGCTCGACGACGTCGTCCCGTCCCGTGACGAAGAACTCAGGCCAGATGAACCAGGCCGAGAGATCGACGTCCCCGCCGCGCCCGATGGCGGCACCTCCGTGGATGCCGATGGGAATGTTCCCGTCGTACTCCTCCGCCGGCTCGTTGTGCCAGAGGTAGATCCCTGTCCGGAAACCCAGAAAGCCGCTCGCCCCGAGGTTCCCGGTGAAGGCGGCGGGGATGTCGAAGTTGATGCTCACGTCATTGTCGTCGTCGTTGTCCCCGCCCTCCGGAAAGAAGAGCTCGATCTCGAAGCCGGTGTCGATGCGAACGTTCGGTCCTAGGTGCGCCAGCATGGGCAGCCCGAGTCCGAGCCCGAAGACCGTCTGCGAGGGGAGCTGGAGCGTGGGTTGGAAGGCCATCTCGAAGCCACCGTCGAGGAAACGGAAGCGCCCGTACGCCTCGAGATCGCCGATGTCGAAGTCGGGACCAAAAACCATCGGCAGCACCAGTCCGCCCACCTCGATGTCATCCGTGATCCCACCGGCCACGCCCAGGCCGAGCCCGACGCCCCAATCGTCGTCCAAGCCCTCCTCCTGTTCCTCGTGGTTCATCCAGTACCCGCGACCATCATTGAGCGCGTGCGGGCTCGCCGGATGGAAATAGCCGAAGTCCGGCGGTCCGCCGTCGATGCGGATGGTGCCGCGCCCGAGGGTCAAGGTGCGCGATGCGTACGGACCGCTCTGCTCGGCATGGACTCTCGTGGTGACCGCGAGCGCCGCCACCAGGGCAGCGCCGGCCAGCGCGATGCGGCAAGGGTGGTTCGGAACCGACGGACTCGGGCAAAGGGGGCGATGGGTGCTCACGCCGAACGAGGTTACCCGACCGATTCGCGAACCGCGACCCCACAGTCCCCGACCCGCCCACCGGGCGTCATGCGCCGCCACCTGGCGAATCACGAGAAAAGGCCGCGAAGCTCTCGCTCCGCGGCCTTCGCTCCGTCGGCAGTCGCCGACTAGGGGGACATCGGCTCAGGCCCCACGGACCTAGCTCGACCCACCTTCGCCACCCGCCCCGCCACCAGCGGGCGGCGCGTCGTCTTCGCAACCCGTGGTCACCTCGGCACCGGCAACCGGGTTCGCGCCGAGGTTTGCGTTGACGGAGAAGGTCGCGGTCGCGTCGTTGAGCTCGAGGCTCTCCGTGCCATCCGAGAAGGTGACCGAGTCGATGTACACCGTGGTCGAGACCGGGGTGGCGCCGGGCACCACCTGCAGCCCGATCCATTCCACCTGGGTGTTGTCGAAGCCATTCGGGCACACGGGCGCCGCGCCGCCGCCACCGCCGGCACCCCCGCCGCCGAGCGTGCAGTCGTTGTCACCGATGGGGAGCGTTAGGTCTGCCCAGCTCCCGAAACCGTCAACATCGACGTTGCCACCGAACAGGTTCGCGTAGGAAAGAGCCTCTGGGTTGGTTGCGTAGAGCTGGATCTGAGCGGTGCTATCCGACGGCTCGACGCGAACCCGGAAGGTGATCGTGGCATCCGACAGATCCACCGGGGTGCTGTACTGATACCAGACCGCACCAAACTCGTTGTCCGCGGTGAACGGAGCCACGAGCGCGTTGAAGCAGGCGGCCTCGACCGCCGGGTTCCCGCCCTCGCCGCCGGCGCCGGCCGTGCCGCCCGTGGCCGGAACACCACCCTCACCGCCGGTCGATGGCTGACCGGCGACCGGTGCGCCCGCGGTGCCACCGGTCGGGGGTTCGCCACCCGCACCACCGACCGCGGGCTCGCCCGCCGTGCCACCCGTGGGAGCCGCGCCGCCCGTAGTGGTCACGCCACCAGTGCCGCCCGTACGCCCACCGGTCGCGGTCGCCCCCGCGTCACCGCCCGTCTCGGCGCCGCCGACGGCGCCGCCCGTGCCCGTGCCGCCCGTGCGCCCGCCCGTGCCGCCCGTGCGTCCGCCGGTGCCGCCCGTGCGTCCGCCGGTGCTGGTGGTGCCGCCCGTGCGCCCACCCGTCGTCGTCACGGCGCCGCCAGCGCCACCCTCTCCATCGTCGTCGCCGTCCTTGTCCTTCTTACACCCTTGGACCATCACGCCGACAAGACCTGCCACCATCAAGACCGTTAGCCACTTTTGCTGCATCATGATTCTCTTCCTCATCCCCTCTCGCGAGGTGCCGGACCCTCCGATGGCGGCATCCTTCAGCAGAGTCTGAGGAACCGCAAGGAATAAATCGAAAAAACCCAACAAGAGAGCACCTAGGCGAAGACCCATGCCTCCCTCACGAGGGATATTCACTCCCATTCACCTACGCGCACCTACAGAGGACCGCAGATCTACAGCCGGTCCATCGAGGCTCAGGTGGACAGGTGAAAATGCCGCGCAAGCAGCGCGCTCGTGAAGCTTGCCCGGAGGTAGAAGCCCCGCGGGAGCACAGCGCACCGAGCGCCGTCGCGATCGAACGCGCGCCGCCGCGAACGGCTGTTCGCGGCTTTGGGGCGTACCTGGAGGTTCCTTCCCAGGTGCCCAGTCATCCGTTCCACTTCCCCCTGTCCGATCACGCCGGCCAGCTCCTCCCAATCGAAGCGAAGCAGCCTCTCCTCCTCCGGGCTTGGGCTCCAGATCAGCGCGGAGCCGATGCGGCGATCGCCCACCGGGATCGGACGCGAGCCCTCGATCGGCATCCAAAGGACGCGCGCGAGCTTGGCGCGAACCACTGACCGTTCCCACTCGACTTCGCCGATGGTGGCACAGTCGATGGTGGCCACGAAGGTCGACTCGCAAGGGTGACCCCGCGCATCGACCGGGATGGTCTTGAGCTCCACGCCGAGCGCCGGGAAGTCCGGCTCGGCGCGCGACGCCGCGGTCGCCCCGAGCGCGCGCTCCATGAGCATACCGGGAAACCCCTTGGCGCGACGGAGATCGCTCGGTACCGAAAGCTCGAGCTCATCGGCGAGCGAGCCGAGCGTTCGCCCTGCGAGCGCCGCGGCTCGCGCGACGAGCTCCGCTTCGGTCGCGGGTGGCGGCGGCGAAACCTTCACGCCGAGAGCTAAGCACATCGGGCCCGAACGCGCGTCCGTCTCTGCCCCAGGGCTTTTGGCCTGCCTTTCACCTCATGCTGCAATGCGCTAGGGATCGGCCGTGCTCCCCCTCCCTGTCCGCTCTGCCGCGTGGCCTGCCTTCGGTCTGGCGAGTGTGCTCACCCTGGGCTGCCAGACGCAGGACCCCGCGAAGGCGGTGATCGCACCCGCTGCCGCCGCGCCAGGACCGAGCGCAGCAGCGAGGGCGGAGGCGCCGCGGGAAGCGGCGCGCGCGCGCGCAGCGTCAGCGAGCGCTCGACCAGCCCCTGGGGCGGCCGCTCCGCGACGCATGGGCTCGCCGGGGATCCTGCGCGATGGCCCACGAGTCTACGCCAAGGCGCGCTTCGTCTGGATCCGGGAGGCGCCGGGCGACACGGGCTGGATCGGCTATCTGTGGCTGGGGGGCTCGGCGCGCCTGCGCAATCAAGCTCCCCACTACGGGGCCGGCTGCGAGCGGTGGGTCGCGATCGAGCCCCGGGGCTTCGTCTGCGTGGACGGCACGCGAGCCACGCTCGATCCGGACGACCCCGTGCTCGCGGCGATCCAGCCCTACACGCCGGCGATCGAGCGCGCCTGGCCGCACCAGTACGCGGAGTCCCGTGGGGTCCCCCGCTACGAAGCCTTGCCGACCCGCGACCAACAACGCCGCCGCGAGTGGGATCTCGAGGCCCACCTCGCTCGGGTCGCAGCCGCCCGCCAGGGCGACGTCGTTCCGACGCTCCGCGGCGTGGATCTCAGGCCCGCTGCGGAGCCACCCCCCGTCTTCCCCACGCTCCACTCCTCGACCCACGAGCAGCACCGCGAGCTCAGGCCCCGGTCAACCCTGGCCTACTCCCATGAAGCGCTCCACCAGGGACGGACGTTCCTGCTCTCCGCCGATCTGATGTGGGTGCCGAAGGATCGCGTGAGCCCTTACCCGAAGGTGACGTTCCGTGGGGTCGAGCTCGACAAGGACGCGCGCCTTCCCCTCGCCTTCTTCCGCGGCGAGGATCGGCCGCAGCGGCGGCGCACGGGGGATGGCTTCGAGCCCACCGGCGACCAGTGGAAGCGGCTCGCCTGGGTCGAGCTCACCGGACGCCGCGAGGAGCTGGACGGCGTCGCCTACCTCGAGACGCGCGACCGTGGTCTCTGGGTGAAGGCCGATGACGCGGTGGTGCCCGTACCCGCCAAGGAGACGCCCTGGGGAGCGCCCCTCGACGGCCCCGACACCACGGGGAGGACGCCGCGAGGCCGCGCGACCTGGCTCGAGGCGAGTGTGTGGCAGGGCTGGCTCATCGCGTATGAAGGCCAGCGCCCAGTCTACGCGACCATGATCTCACCTGGCCGCGGCGGCACGCCCGTGCCCGGCAAGGATCCGCTCGAGACGGCCTCGACGCCGATCGGCACCTTCAAGATCACCGGCAAGTTCGCGACCGCGACCATGGTCGCTCCGCACCAGTTCATCCACAGCGACGTGCCCTGGACCCAGAACTTCAGCGGCCCGCACGCGCTCCACGGGGCGTACTGGCACGACGACTGGGGCAGCCGCAAGAGCGCCGGCTGCGTCAACCTCTCGCCCCTCGACGGTCAGTGGCTCTTCGACTTCACCGAGCCCCAGCTGCCCCCCGGGTGGCACGGCGTGCGGTGGCAGCCCAGCCGCGACCCTGCCACGACCTTCGTGGTGCACGGATAGGGCACGAGCACCAGGAGGAGCAGCGCGGGCGCCCCGCGCCCTGCGAAGCGCCCGCGGATCGCGCGGCCGAACCGCGTCAGTTCTGGCCGCGGCCGCCGACTCCCTTGGTGTCCGCAGCGATCGCCCTCGGGGCTTCCTTCGGACGGAGGGAGCGCGTGGCCCTGCCGGCGAGCCAGAGCTCTGAGTTGCCCATCTCCTGGAGCTCCTTCTGGAGCTCGGCCTGGTAGTCCGGGCCACCCGTGGACTCGAGGACGCGGGCAGTCTCCTTGCCGCTCGCCACCCGATCGTAAAGCCAGTGGAAGACCGGGAGCACAGCCGCCTTGAACCGCGGGCGCCAGTCGAGCGCGCCGCGCTGCGCGGTGGCCGAGCAGTTGGAGTACATCCAATCCATACCGTTCTCGCCGACGAGGCGGATGAGGCTCTCGGTGAGCTCCTCCACCGTCTCGTTGAAGGCCTCGCTCGGACTGTGACCGTTGGCGCGCAGGACCTCGTACTGGGCCTCCATGATCCCGGCGAGGGCTCCCATCAGCACGCCGCGCTCCCCGGTGAGGTCGCTGTAGACCTCCTGCCGAAAGGTCGTGGGGAAGAGGTAGCCCGAGCCCACGCCGATCCCAAGGGCGATGCAGCGCTCGCGAGCCCTGCCTGTGGCGTCCTGCTCGACGGCGAAGCTCGAGTTGATTCCCGCGCCGGAGAGGAAGTTGCGACGGACGTTGAGCCCCGAACCCTTCGGCGCGACGAGGATCACGTCGACGTTCTCCGGCGGGACCACGCCCGTCTGATCCTGGTAGACGATCGAGAACCCGTGGCTGAAGTAGAGGGCGTCGCCCGCCTTGAGGCGCGGCTTGATCACCGGCCAGATCGCCTTCTGCGCCGCATCGGACACCAGCATCTTGACGATGGTGCCCTTCTCCGCCGCCTCCTCGATGTCGAAGAGGGTCTTGCCCGGCTCCCAGCCGTCGGCGACGGCGCGATCCCAGTCGCGCTGGATCTTCTTGGCCTGCCCAACGATGATGCTAAACCCGTTGTCGCGGAGATTCAGCGCCTGCGCGGGGCCCTGCACGCCGTAGCCGATGACCGCGATGGTCTCCTGTTTCAGGACCTCGAGAGCCCTGGTCATCGGGAACTCTTCCCGGGTGACGACCTCTTCCTTCACTCCGCCGAAATCGATGATTGCCATGCTGCTCTAGTCTCCGTGGCGCCCGGGGGGGCGATCTCGGCACCGGCACGCGGATCCGCACCGGCCGAGCCGTCACAACCTCGGGGACGGGCCTTCTACCACCATTTCGGCCCCGCTCTACGCATCGGGGGCGCGTTTTTCGCGAAACGCACCCAAGAGGGCCGTTGGCGGCGGATCCGCCTCCGAGATCCGGTGGATATTCGCTGGAGCGCCGATCAGGTTGCCGACAGCAACGGCAGCGCTGGAAACGCGTCCGTGGGAGGCGAGGACGCGTTTCCAGCGCTGCCTCTGGCGAGGTCTGCTGCCGGTTCGGTGCTCTAGGTTGTTGATTTGACGCAGCAATCAACCTGATTGCTGCTCCAGGGCACCTCCCGGCGTTCCCTCGCGCACCGAGACCCCGGGGCGGCGGTCCGGTTCGTCGGCCGATGCGCGATGGCCTTCGCTCCGGCTGGTCCTCCGCGAGCGCCCAAGCACTGGGGCGGCAAACCAAGTTGGGAAACCTCCCCACCATCACGTCGTACTCCTCCGGAAGAGAGCGCTCGCTACCTTGGCCTGGCTTCCGCTCGTGACGAGACCCGCCCTTCCCGCCGGCTCCGAGCAACCCCCCAGAAAGAGCGACGGTGGCCGGGAAGCAGCGTGCCCCGCGGCCACCGCGCGACCGGCCGTCGCCGTCTCCGGCATGGCGATGCGTCAGCCCAAGCCGGCCGTGCCCGCGCTCGGCACGCCCGCGACTCCGCCCACGCCAGGCATACCCGCCGCGCCGCCCTCGCTCGGCGTGCCCGCGCCGCCGCCCTCGCTCGGCGTGCCCGCGCCGCCGCCCTCGCTCGGCGTGCCCGCGCCGCCGC
>JAFGBI010000409.1 GCA_016933275.1 Polyangiaceae bacterium
CGTGGTCGGGCCGATGCCGCCCGTGGTCGGACCGATGCCGCCCGTGGTCGGGCCGATGCCGCCCGTGGTCGGGCCGATGCCGCCCGTTCCGAAGCTCCCTCCGCCGATCGGAGCCAGGCCACCAGTAGCCCCAATGCCACCGGAAGCGACCAACCCGCCGGTGGCACCCATGCCACCGGGACCGACGATACCGCCAGAGCCAGGAACGGCGCCCGTAGCGACCAAGCCACCGGTCGCGTTCACGCCACCGGTCGCGCTCGTGCCCGCACCGCCCGACCCATCGCCTGGAGAGTCCTCACTGCCGCACGAAACCAAACCCACGGACAACACGGGGAGCCAGGTGGTAACCAGGCGGTTGAAATTCCTCATCTTCTTCGTTCCTCCGCGCTCCTCGGGACCGCGACGAGGAGAGCCCGGCGACCGCAGCAACCTGCCGCGGAGCATCATTTGATTTCCCTAGAGACGCAATCAGGTTGATTGCTGCGTCAAATCAACGACCTAGAGCACCGAACCGGCAGCAGACCTCTCCAGCGGCAGCGCTGGAAACGCGTCCTCGCCTCGCACAAGCGCGTTTCCGGCGCTGCCGTTGCTGTCAGCAACCTGATCGGTGCTCTAGCATGGGCGCCCATCGCGACACAGGAGATGCCCTTCTCCCCCCACCAGGGAAAGTTGCCGCGGGACAACCCTCGGACGCCGGACAGCGCGGCGGCCGAACCGGTCGGCTCGCGGCGACAGACGAGAGCCTGTGCACCGAGGGGATGCTGGATTCGCGCCGGCGGCATTCCGAGCACACACCACGCAGTCCGACCGTAGCCCGTCGTGCACCAAGGGGATGCTGGATTCGTGCCGACGGCAACCACCGTGCTTCCAGCGTCTTCATACGGTCCCAGGTCGTGCGGTCGCGTTGGCTTCACCGGTTCAGCGCTCGGCGCCAATGCCGGATTGCCTCCGCTCGCATTCCCAGCAGCGTGTGCAGGTTCGTCGGTACGGCGTGGTGCGCGAAGTACCCTCGCAGGACTTGGTGCAACCATGCGCCCTGCTCCGCGACGGGGCGATGCGGTCCCCGCATCGAGGCAGCCTTCAACGCCCTCAGCGTGGCTCGCAGTCGCTTCCCTTCGGTGTGCCGCACCAACAGAGACTCCCCATTGCTCGACTGCCCGCAGATGTGGGTGAAGCCCACTTGACGCTCCTCCCCGAGCGTTGGACACTCAGACCCCGGCGTTCTGCCAACCCGCAGGAGCGCGGAATGTCGTCAGCCGGGGCGCGCTGCGACCAGCGGACATGGAACCAGCCAACGAAGCCGATACGGGGCTCAGGCCAGGAGACCTGGTGGCCGACAAGTATCGGATCGATCGGGTGATAGGGACCGGGGGGATGGGCATCGTGTTGGCCGCGCACCATGTCCACCTCGACGAGACGGTGGCGATCAAGTGCCTCCGACCGAGCGCGACCGCGGTCCCGCAGGTCGTCGAGCGATTTTCCCGCGAGGCTCGGGCGGCGGTGAAGATCAAGAACGAACACGTGGTGCGGGTGATGGACGTCGGGGTGCTGCCGACCGGATCCCCGTACATGGTGATGGAGTACCTCGAGGGCCGTGATCTGGCGGCGTGGCGCCTCAAGCACGGGTTGGTCTCGGTGTCGCAGGCCGTAGACTTCGTGCTTCAGGCCTGTGAAGCGCTCGCCGAGGCGCATCGCATGGGGATCGTCCACCGGGATCTCAAGCCGGGGAACCTCTTCTGCGTGGAACGAGCGGACGGGACCGATTCGATCAAGATCCTGGACTTTGGGGTATCGAAGGTCGAAATGCCGGCGGAAAGTGGTTCGAGCGCCGATCTGACCCGTCCGGCGACGGTGCTCGGCACCCCGCTCTACATGTCCCCGGAGCAGATGCTCTCGTCGCGCGAGGTCGACGCCCGCACGGACATCTGGGCCCTCGGAACGATCCTCTACGAGCTTCTCGCAGGACAGGCCCCGTTTCGAGGCGAGACCCTGGCCGAGGTGCATGCGCGCGTGGCGAGCCAGTCGCCACCTCCCATGGCGAAATCGCGACCGGACATGCCCGGGGAGCTCGAGGCGATCATCCTCCGATGCCTCGAGAAGGACCGGGGGCGCCGCTACGCGAACGTCGCCGAGTTGGCGATAGCCTTGGAGCCCTTCGCGCCCCCGCACGCGCTCCCGTGCGTGATCAGGACCTGTCGGACGCTCGGAAACCCTCCGCCGGCCGCAGACCTCAGCATCATCGAGTCGTCCGACGGCCGGGATGCCCCGACCCGTGCTGCGACCGCCGCAACCTGGGAACACCTGCGGCCACGTGAACGACGTGGACCCGGACGAGCCGTGCTGCTGGTGGCGGCCATGACAGCATCGGCCGCCTTGGTCGCGGCAGCCTACCGGGCGTTCTCCGACCGGCCGGCGCCGTCGATCGCGGCTGGAGGAGTCGCTTCGGAGAGGTTGCCGTCCGTCGCCTTCACCCCCCCGCGAACCGTCCTGACTCCTGACCGCGCCGGCTCCACCTGGACCGGTGACGTGACCCCCCGGCCGACGGAGTCGGGGCTTCCGCCCACCGGTTCGAGCGCCAGGATGTCCCGACGCACGCGGAGAGCCAGGACGGCCCCGGGACCGCCACCTGGACGGGATGGGGGCCCGGATGCCGCCTCGGCACCCGACCCGGACCGTCCGGTCTCGGCCGATGGTTCGTCCCCGGCCACGCAGTCCTCTGGCCGCCTCGACGACCATTACCTTGACCGACAGTATTGACCCCCACTAACGAGGCGCTTCGGATGTTGCGCTCTAGAGCACCTATCAGGTTTCCGACAGCAACCGCGCCGCTGGAAACGTACCCACGCCCAGCGGGCGTAGGTCTCCAACGGCGCGGCTGGCACGGTCTGCTTCCGGTTCGGTGCTCTAGGTGGTTGAATTGTCGCAGCAATCAACCTGATTGCTGCTCCAGGCGGTATCGATCGATGAGTCGCTTCTCGTTGCTGGGGGCTCCCATCGCGGCATTGTCGACTTGGTGCGCGACCGCTGGCGCCGAAACCACGGATCTTGCCGCAGCGAGGGAGCTCTTCCACCAGGCGAAGGAGGCGGCCGCCGCGGGCGACATGGCAGCCGCTTGCACCAAGTTCGCGGAGAGCTACCGCCTCGGTCCAGCGGTGGGAACGTTGTTGAACCTCGCGGACTGCGACCAGAGGAATGGCCGACTCGCCACCGCGTGGAGTCGCTACCAGCGCGCCCTGGAAGAGCTGCCAAGAGACGACGACCGACGACCGCAGGTGACCGCGGTCGTCGAGTCACTCGAGCCCCGCCTACCCCGGCTCACGCTCCACTTTCCGGCCGATGCCCCCGATTCCATCACGGTGACCCGTGACGAGGCTCCCGTGGGCAAGGGCAGTGACGGCGTGGCGATCCCGGTCGATCCGGGCCGGCACCTGGTGGTCGTCGAGGCCCCCGGCCACAGGACGCAGCGATACGAGATCGAGGTCGCGGAGGGAGAGCAGAAGGACATCCTGTGCGAGCCTGGTCCCCCCGCTCCACACCGCAACGCCGACTCACCAGGGGCAGCGCCGCCCCCGACCGAACGCGGAGAGCCGACCACCGGGAACGAAGCCCCCGCTGCCGACCCGAGAAGGAAGTACCGGACAGCAGCCTACGTCGTCGGCGGCGTGGGCGCGCTCGCCCTCGTCGGGGGCGGCGGGTTGCGCGTGCTGGCCTGGGCAGAGCAGCCGAAGATCGACGACCACTGTGATGCCGACCAGACCTGCAACGGCCAGGGGATGGACGCCGTTGACCGAGCAAAGACCTTCGAGGTGGCCAGCACCGTCTCGCTCATCGCGGGCGGAGCCGCCCTCGGGATCGGGATCACGCTCGGCTTCGTGGGCGGCCGCGCCGCGACGGCCGGAGCCACCCTTCTGCCGTACGCCCTGCCGGGCGGGGGCGGGTTGACCTACCGAAGGAGTTTCTGAGGATGTCGAGCTCAGCAGGATGGCGCGTGGCCTCGACGATCACCGTGGCTGGGGTGGCGGCCGTGGTCGCCGCAGGATGCATGGATCTCCGCGGGTACCGTGCGCGCGATGAGTCGCGCAACGCGGGCGGCGCGCCCGCCGGGAACGGTGGTGACTTCGGAATGGCCGGGTGGAGCGGCGGTGAGGGCGGATCGGGCAGCGGCGCCACCAGTGGGGCGGGGACGAGCGGCAGCGCCTCCGGGGGTGAGGGAGGTAGCGCAACTGGCGGACACGCCGGGGTTGCCAGCGGTGGCATGGGGGGCGACCCCACGGGCGGCGAGGGAGGCGAGGCCACCGGCGGGGCAGGCGGCAGAGCGAGCGGCGGGGATGCCGGAGTTGGCGTGGGCGGCGCCAATGGCGGCGAGGCAGGCCACGCCGCGGCCGGCGGGCATGAAACCGGCGGCGACGGTGGCCACGGCGGCGAGGGCCCCTGTCCGGAAGGCTCGTTCGATGACGACGCCGATCCATCGACGGCCTGCGTGCCGTGGAGCAGCTGCACGGCGGGCGTGGAGCAAGCGGGGACGCCGACCGCGGACCGCGTGTGCCGCCCGGACGTGGTCGAGATCGCGGCCGGCGCCAACCACACCTGCGCTCGCCGCTCAGACGGGACCGTCTCCTGCTGGGGCGCGAACTGGGCTGGTCGGCTCGGCAACGATGACGACACGGACAGCGCTCAGCCCGTCAACGTGGTCGGGCTGAACGACGCCATGGCCATCACCGCTGGCGCGTATCACACCTGTGCCCTGCTCACCAACGGGAGAGCGGATTGCTGGGGCATCAACGAGCGGAGCCAGCTCGGAAACCGGGTCGTCACCGATTGGAGCAGCCCCACGCCCGTTCCGGTACGGGATCTCGAGAACGTCACGGCGATCGAGGCCGGCGCCTTTCACACCTGCGCGGTGGTCGAAGCATCCGGAGAAGACCCTTCCGCGGTCTGCTGGGGGTATAACGCGCACGGCGAACTCGGCAATGCCACCGTCACCGATTCGGCGAGCGACAGCCTCGTCTCCGTGGAACTCACCGGTCCCGTGGACCAGCTCGCCGCAGGGTGGGGCCACACCTGCGCCCTGCTCGCCGATGGCGCCGTATGGTGCTGGGGAGACAACGGTGAAGGTCAGCTCACCGACGCCGCGAACGACGCTCCGTCTAGCCCGACCCCGATCCAGGTCAACGTGCCCCCGGCAACGGCGATCGTGGCGGGGGGCGCCCACACCTGCGCCATCCTCGCGGACAGCACGGTCCGCTGTTGGGGAGACAACGGAGGATGCCAGCTCGGAGGCGGGAACTGGGAACAGCCGCCAGGACCGGTCACCGTCGTGGACATCGTGGGCGACCTCCAGGGCGTGGCCGGGCTGAGCGCGGGGAGCTACCACACCTGCGCCCTGCTTGAGGGCGGGGCGGTCACCTGCTGGGGCGCCGGTCCCTACGGTCAGCTCGGGGATGGCACCTTCCCTTCGAGCCGTTGCATTCCGACCACGCCGACCCCGCTCACCAGCGCGACGTCCCTCACCGCGGGCGAGTACTTCAACTGCGCGCTCCTCGCCGACGGGGCGGTCACCTGCTGGGGCTCCAACGATTACGGTGAGCTCGGGAACGGCACGTTCGCCTCCTACTTCAGCCCCGTGGAGGTCGCTGGCCTCGAAGGGGCGACCATGGTGGCAGCGGCATGGCAATTCAGCTGCGCGCTCGAGGAGACCGGCAGCGTCAGCTGCTGGGGTCAGAACGAGGACGGCCAGCTCGGGAACGGCTCGCGGACGCGGACCAGCCATCCCGTCGCCGTTTCCGCGATCAGCAGCGCAACCGAGATCGCGGCGAGCGGCGGTCACGCCTGCGCCGTGCTCCGCGGCGGCACGCTCGCCTGTTGGGGCGAGAACGCCAACGGGCAGCTCGGGGACGGAAGCTACACCGTTCGGGACACGCCGGTGCCGGTCCAATCGCTCGACGCGGCGGTCAAGGTCGCCCTGGGGTTCAACCACGCGTGCGCGCTGCTCGACGATGGCAGCATCAGCTGCTGGGGCGACAATGGCGCTGGGCAGCTCGGCTCGAACACCACCGACGGCCAACCCAGCCCCACGCCGGTAACCGTCGCGACGATCACGGATGTGTCGATGATCGCCGCCAACGCGTACCACAGCTGCGCCATCGCAGGGGGCAGCGTGTATTGCTGGGGCAGCGACGAATACGAGCAACTCGGTGATGGACCGCACGAGGGGGAATCGCCTTTCTTCCAGGCCGAACCGGTGGCGCTGTCCTCGCTGAGTAGCGTCACGTCCGTCGCCGTGGGGTATAGCCACACCTGCGCGCTCGGCTCCGATGGTCGCATATGGTGCTGGGGAAACAACAGCTACGGGCAACTCGGCTTCGACGATGAAGAGTTGGTGCCGAGCCCGGTCGCCGTGCCCGGCATCGACGACGCCGTCGCTGTCGCCGCGGGTGCGAACTACACCTGCGCCGAGCGTGCGGACGGTAGGATCACCTGCTGGGGATCGCGCGAATACGGACGCCTCGGTGACGGCGCGAGGTCGGGCAGCGCGGTGGGACCGGTGGTCGGCATCACGAATCCGCGCTCCCTGGCCACGGGGAACCTCCACGCCTGCGCCGCGCTCGAGGACGGCCGCGTCGCCTGTTGGGGCTACAATGACCACGGCGAGGTCGGCAGCGGGGTCTTCGGCCTCCGCGCGGATCCAGAGCCCGTGGTCTGGCCATAGCGGCCGGCGCGGTGCGCGCACGATCCTCCGGCGGCGCTCGGTTCGTATGCGAAGGCCCCTGAACGGAATGCCGCTCGACAGGTCGCCGATCGCGGAGGCGATGGCGCGGCTGCCTCGGTAACGTGTGTCGTCGGCCCTCCAAGGGACCTGGGTACGAGACCGCTTGCTGGCCGAGGGTCAGCGGTGAGAGGGGCCGCCGTGGTGGTTCGGTCACCACGCGGTGATCGTGGCCTCGCCTGGCGCTGGGCCCGGTGCGGTGGCCGCCACGGTGATTGCGCCCGTCTGGTTGGGCAAGGCGCGGACGATGGGGAGCGCGGGTCTCCGCCGTGGCCGAGCCACCTGCGGAGACGGGCAGTTCCATCGCAGCGAGGGTCGCGATCGCCTCCCCGACGCGACTTCCGTCGTCGTCGACCGCGTAGAGGTCGGTCGCCACGCTGACGGAGACGGATTGCGCGGAGTCGTTGTCGACCGCGACGTCGAGCTCCACCGTGGCGGAGCCGGCGGAAACCTCTGGTGTCCTGACGTAGGTCCCCCACTGGGCAACGTGCACCGGAGCCGTGGTGACGAGCCACCCGTCGCGGTAGACGCCGGCACCTGGGTACCAGCGTGACGACCCCTGGTCCCAGGCCGTGCCCGAGGGCACCGGGTGATCCAAGCACACCGCGATCACGTTCTCCGCGCCGGCATCGACGTAGGGGGTCACCTCGAGGCGATAGGACGCATAGCCGTAGGGCCAGCCGCCCACGAACTGCCCGTTGACCCAGACCATGCTGTACGACATGGCGCCATCGATATCGATGAAGAAGGATTGGCCGGCGTCCTCCGCGGGCAGGGTGAAGGTCTTGCGGAACCACGCCACCCCGGTGGCCGGAAGGCGACCCATGTTGGCGCTGACGCTATCCGTGAAGGGGCCCTCGATGGCGTAGTCGTGCGGCAGGACCAGCGCTCGCCAGGAGGTGTCATCGAAGTCCGGGGCGACATGGGCCATGCCGTCCCCGAGGCTGCCCTGCGGCCTCGGGTGGCGGTCCGCCGGGTTCGCGAGGAAGTCGTCGCCGGTCGGAGGAACCCCGCCCGTGGGCTGCCCGCCGCCCGTGGGTCGAACGCCACCGGTCGGCCCCCCCCGAGGTCGGGGACCCGCCAGCAGGTGCCCACCCACCAATGGATGGCAAACCTCCAGTCGATTGAACGCCTCCAGACGGCGAGACCCCTCCGCTGGCCTACGCGCCGCCCGTGGCGGTGCCTGATGTGGCCGAGGTCCCGCCGGTCCCCATGCCCGCCATACCACCGCTTCCACCAACACCCTGGCCATCCGCGTCACCGCCGCAACCTGGCGCAGCGAGCGACGAGAGATAGGTCAGTGAGGCGAGGAGAATCTGGCGTTTCGTCATGGTCCGTCTCCGGGAAGAAACTTGGATGACATCGGGTGGGGCACTCGCTGCTCCGGTGGGTCCATGCCGCGCTCGCTTTGGCAGGCGGGGTGGTCGAGACAGCCCGGGCGACGAGGGAGGCGCCGCACCGAGGATCCTCGCCGTATTCCCGAACCATGAACGCCTTGATCCGGCGCGGAGAGTCGTCTGAACGATCCTTCTTCCGCGCCGATGTCACCCCCAGGACAGCACGGAATACCGGCCAACGAAGCGCGAGAAGGGTCCTCGACCCTCAAGAACCAGCTGCGCCCCCCGCTCCCCAAACCGTCTCCAAACCGTGCTCAAACGGTGACGAACTGGCCCCAACCCCGCTCGAAGCCGGCCTCGCGCGGGAGAGACCCGCAGCCCAAGCACGGCGGCGGATCGTGCCCGCGCTAGGTTTCCTTCTGGCGGGGAGGCGAGCCCTCCCCATCGAGTAGGTGTCCGGCCTCGACTCATCGCGGGTCACGCTGGTGAATGGCGGCACCGTGCGGGGGAGATCCCTCTCCCCCCTCGACTCGGCCGCCATCCGACGCGTCGACCCTGGGGATCACCAAATACGATCCGCGAGACGCGAGACGCGCCCCGCACTGCGCCCATCACCCCGCAGGCACCCCCGGAACCCAAGACGACACGGCCAACCGATCAGCGGAAGGATGTCACCGCAAGCGGCTCAGGACCCCCCCTGGCAGCGGGTTCGTCCTGACGGCCAAGACACCCTTGGCGATGACCTTCCGAAGCGCGGCGAAATCGAACGGCTTGCCTACCTGGAGGTTCGTGACCCGCCCAAGGTAATCCGAGGCCCTGGGCGTGAACGCGCCACCGGTCATGAATATCACGCGTGGCGCGAGGAGCGGGTGCTGCGAAGCCAGCCACTCGTGGAGATCCATCCCCGTCAACCCCGGCATCATCACGTCGCACAGGATCAAGTCGAAGGACGGGTCCCGCTGGAGGATGGCCTGGCCCTCCGCGACCGACCCGGCCGTGATCACGTCGTGGGCGTCTCCCAACACGCGCGCCAGGATATTGCGCAATACCTCCTCGTCGTCCACCACCAGGATTCGCCCCCTGACGCCGGCCGCAACGGCCGAGTCGGGAATGGGCGTGTGCCGCCGTGCCTCGGTGGCCGCCGCCGTCACCGGGAGGCGGACGACGAACCGAGTGCCTCGTCCCACGGCGCTGCTCACGCTGATCTCTCCCCCGAAACCGCTGACGATGCTCCGACAGATCGCCAGCCCAAGCCCCGATCCCTTGCCCAACCGCTTGGTGCTGAAGAAAGGTTCGAAGATGTGGGGGAGCGTCGCCGCTGAAATCCCCTTGCCCGTATCCGCGAACTCCGCGTACGCCATGTCGCCATCGCCCCAGGTGCGGATGGTGATGCAGTTCTGTTCCGAGTCGCCCTCGTCGATAGCGTGAGCAGCATTGATGAGTAGGTTCAGAAAGACCTGAATGAGCTTGCCTTCGGACGCTCGCACCTCCGGCACCTTCGTCAGGTCCTTGATCAGGCGCGCCCGGAACCGAATCTCGTTCGTGGCCATGTTGACCGCTGACTGGACGGCCTGGTTCAAATCGGCCCCCGAGGGCGCGACGTGCTCGACGCGGGAGAACGCTCCGAGTCCCGCCGCGACGTCTCGGATCCGGTGGGTTCCACGCCCCGCCTCCCTCAGCCGTTCGGACAGGTCCTCGAGGGCGGCTCCCTCGAGGAGCCGGGCGCTGTCGCCGGCGATCTTCGCTACGGCGTCGTTGCCGGCCAGTGCGCGCAACGCGGCACAGCAGCGCTGCACGGCACCGGCGAGCTCGGGCAGATCGTCCGAGAGACTCTCGACATCATATAGAACGGAGGTCAACGAATTATTGATCTCGTGCGCGACGCCTGCCGCCAGCATCCCCACGCTGACCAGTCGTTCCGACTGCGCTACTGTCGCGAGCAGGTCACGCGCCTCCGTCTCGTCACGCACGTTGGCCAAGAGCAGCACTTCGCCAGCTGACTCCGCCCGCGACAGCCGCACCGAAGCGGGGAAATCCGCTCCGGGAGCGCGCCTCTGCGTCCATTCGAAATGCTGGACCCCGTGGCGCATCGCAGCATCGATCATCTCCCTAGCACAATCAACGGAGCTCCTCCCGTCCGGCTGAATCTCGGGGGCGTAGTCCCAGAGAAACCTCGAGAGCAGATCCGCTTCGTCACGCGCACCGAACATCGCCACTGCCGTCGCGTTGGCCGACGCGAATCCGAAGGACGGCGCCACGAGGGTCAAGAGGGCGTCGGGCGACATCTCGAAGAACACCCGAAAGCGCCGCTCGCTGACCCGCTGCGCACCCTCGGCGCGATGACGGGCGGTGATGTCGTTCATCACGATTCGGCACTCTCGTCCTTGGTCAACCGCCGCCCCGGCGAGTTCGACCGCCTCCGCTACCCCGTCCGAGCGCAGCGAAAGCGCGCCGGGGCCGAGGCTCCTTCCCGCGAGGAGCTGGGCGAAGAAGCCATCGAACCGCGCGCCGTCCTCCGCAGCGAAGAAGCGCCGGAGCCTCTGCCCGATGAGTCGCGAACGTTCACAGCCCAGCAATCGCTCGCCGGTGGTGTTGATGCGCCGGATTCCGCCGTTTCGATCCAGCGTCAGGTAGCCGACTGGAGCGAACTCGTAGAGCTCGGTGTAGCACGCGAGGCTGTCCTCGAGCTCGGCCTGTGTCCGCACGAGCGCCTCGTTCTGCATCTCGAGCTCGATCTGGTGGATCTTGAGCTCTTGGAGGAGACGCTGCGCGTCGGGCGTCACCTGGATCCTCCGCGAGGATGGAGCAGCGCGGCGCTCTCGGAGCCTCGCCTCCGCGCGCTGGCAGAGGTCAGGACTGGCCGACCGATTCCCCCCTTTCGGGTTCATGTGGACCCGAGCAATGGTTGGAGGGTGGCGGAGCGCACGCCGCACCGCGGCGGACACGAATCGAGTGAACCCTCGAGTCCTCGTCCGTCACCCCCGGCAGCAACGATGCCTTCGATGGGTAAAGTGGCGCCAGCCTCAGGGTACCGTTCGACTGCCAGCGGAGACGGACCCCTGGGAAACCCCTCCCTGGCATCGCTGGTTGCTGACGAGATGATGACGTCGCTCGACGCTCCCCTGCCGAGGTAGGCTTCCAGGTTCGGCATTCGAGGTCTTTCGCCCTTCGCGACGAGCAAGCCAATGGTCGCCCTCATCGGCGTGCGAGAGGGGGGCGCGCGCCCGACTGCCGCGACACCGGCCTTCCGCGATCTTCGTTCCGTGGATTTCTGAACGCATGCCATGGCGAACGCGCAATCACCGCAACAACTCCATCGAACCCTGCGCGACGACGGATGTTGGGGTTCCCAGTCCAAACCTTTGCTGCCATGGAGTCAAGGCACCTTTTCTGATGGTCTTTGGATGGTGTTCGGACTTCGAGGTGCGGAGCAATGGCGGGGCGGCCTCGAGAGCGCCTGCGTATTTGTTTTTTTGGCGAACGGACGGGATCTACAGAGGGGGATGGGTAGGAGCGACCCAGCCGTCTGACGCGTAGAGCAATCGAGCGAGCTGCCGAGGTCGCCATGGTCGACGGGAGTCCTGCTGGACGTCGTTCCATTGCTGACCGAGCACGACCGAGGGGCTGACTCCCGGTTGGTCCCGGCCTTGCGCGAACGGGAGCGATCTCGAACGAGAAGGCCTGCACCTTAGCTCGATCGCGGTGATGGCGGCTTCGCCCCGCCAGCGTCCAGGCGACCCGGCGGGGCGAAGGCATCGCCCAGACCGGCCTCCGGCGATCCGTGCTTGGCGACCGGAGACCACCCTCGGCGACGATACCGAGGCCGGCAAAGCCAGAGCCGAACCGGCCAACAGCCGCCAGCGGTCAGCGGCCAGGCAAGATGCGGAGAGGCTGATGGGTGATGGCCGATGGCTGATCGAGCCCGTGACTTCGAGAGGTGCCCGGCCAGATTCGGTCAGGATCGCCCCGCCAAGGGAATGGCGGCTGCGGATCGGTGCACGCAACCCACTCACCAAACCCCCGGTTCTGCCACTCCCAGACCCGCTCCCTCATCCGCGACCAGCCCCATCGCCAATCAAGGGTGGATGCGGTCCGAGCCGGCTGTGCCGGCCACGCACCCGCCCCCCGGGACCCGCGCCCAGGTCGCGGACCTCCCACTTCGAGCCGAGCACCGCTCGGACCCGAGCCCGCCGGCAAAGGGGGACAAGGAACCGCGGTAGGAAGAGCCCCCTACCTGCTAGGTGGATCTCTCCAAGCTCGGCACCATCCGTGACCGGGTCGCTCGCGGAACCCGTCGGCCGTGGGCCGAGCGATCGAGTGACGCGAGCTCTGCCGAGGCATGTTACCCTGCGGGCCTTGTTCACCGAGAAGGGGTAGTCATGTTCAACGGCGTTTTCCACGTTCCGGAACCCATCAACGAGCCCATCAGGAGCTACGCGCCCGGCACGCGCGAACGGGAGACGCTCCAAACGGAGCTTCGCCGCCAGCTCGGGGATCCGGTCGAAGTCCCGATGATCATCGGGGGGCGCGAGGTGGTGAGCGGCGACCTCGTGGAGATCCGGTGTCCCCACGATCGCTCGCAGCTCCTCGGCCGGTACCACCGGGCGAATCGGGAGCACGCGGAGATGGCGGTCGCCGCGGCCAACGAGGCGCGGGCCGAATGGTCCCGGATGCCCTGGGACGCCCGCGCCTGCATCCTGCTCCGCGCGGCCGAGCTCTTGAGCGGTCCGTTCCGTGACGTGCTCAATGCCGCGACGATGCTCGGCCAGAGCAAGTCCGTGCACCAGGCCGAGATCGACTCCGCCTGCGAGCTGATCGACTTCTGGCGTTTCAACCCGCACTACATCTTCCGCGTCTACGAGGACCAGCCGCGGTCATCGGCGGGTGTCTTGAACTACATGGAGCACCGCCCCCTCGAAAGCTTCGTCTTCGCGATCTCTCCCTTCAATTTCACCTCGATCGCGGGCAATCTGCCGACCGCCCCCGCGTTGATGGGGAACACGGTCGTGTGGAAGCCAGCCTCCTCGGCCGTGCTGAGCGCCCACTACATCATGGCCATCCTCCGTGAGGCGGGGTTCCCCCCGGGGGTGATCAACATGATCCCGGGGCCGGGAGGCGACCTCGCGCCGCCAATCCTCGACCATTACGACCTCGGTGGCGTGCATTTCACAGGGAGCACCGAGGTCTTCTCGAGCATCTGGCGCGCCATCGGCAACGACATCAGAAAGTACAAGGTCTACCCGCGAATCGTCGGAGAGACCGGCGGCAAGGATTTCATCTTCGCGCATCCGTCCGCGGACCTCGAGGCACTGGTCGCCGCGACCATCCGCGGCGCATTCGAATACCAAGGACAGAAATGCTCGGCCGCGAGCCGTATCTACGTCCCCGCGTCGCTCTGGGCCCGCTTCTCTGGCCGAATGCGGGAAGAGATGGCGGAGATCAAGCAGGGTGATGTCTGCGACTTCTCCAACTTCGTAAACGCGGTCATCGATCGCAACGCGTTCCAGTCGATCGTTGGCTATGTCGAGCACGCGAAGGCTGACTCCAACTACGATGTGGTGAGCGGCGGCACCTACGACGGCGAGCGCGGGTACTTCGTCACCCCGACGTTGGTCCGCTCTACAGACCCCCGTTCACGACTGATGACCGAGGAGATCTTCGGCCCGGTGCTCACCGCCTATGTGTACCCTGACCAGGAATACGCCGAGACGTTGTCGCTCTGCGACGCGACCAGCCCGTATGCCCTGACGGGCGCGATCTTCGCGCAGGATCGGGCAGCCATCGTGCAGGCGCAGGAAGCGCTCCGCCAGGCCGCGGGCAACTTCTACGTCAACGACAAGCCGACGGGCGCCGTCGTTGGCCAGCAGCCGTTCGGCGGAAGCCGGGCGTCCGGAACCAATGACAAGGCGGGCTCGGTGTTGAACCTGCTGCGCTGGGTGTCACCGCGAACCATCAAGGAGAACCTCTTGCCGCCGAAGAATTGGCGCTATCCGTTCCTCGGCTGAGGTACCGACGGCGGCGGGCGGGATCGGCGTCTGGGTCCCTCCCGTCCGGCGTCCGCCAATGAGGCGCCATCCCGCGGATTGCCGCAGGCGTGGGCCCCCAAGACCGCGGTGGGGGCTTGTCGCCGCAGAGTACTGCGCGATCAAGGCCGTCCACACGCGGTTCTCGCGGTGGAGCACCGATCCGGTTGCCGACAGCAACGGCAGCGCTGGAGAGGTCTGCTGCCCGTTCGGTGCTCTAGTCCCTTGGCGGTGTGATCTTGACCGGATCCGGCAGAAAATCTCTCAATGTTCTCGTGGCTAACAGCAATCAGGCGTCAGCGATCCGGGTCTCCACGTTCTACCTGACCGCTGACCGCTGATGGCCTGGCCTGTTTGGTTCCGGCTCCGC
>JAFGBI010000410.1 GCA_016933275.1 Polyangiaceae bacterium
CCGAAGGTTGTGGTCGCGACACCGAAAAGGAGCTCGCCAGATTCCTCAGCATCGCCGCCGGTTCCGCGAGCGAGCTCGAGTACCAACTGCTCTTGGCGCACGACCTCGAGTACCTTCCACGCAACGCCCACGCGGGCCTCAGCGAACAAGTCGCCGAGGTCGAGCGCGTGCTGTACCGTTTCATGCAGTCGCTTGGCCCGACCGGCGGATGGATGACCGCTGACGGCCAAGGGCCCTCTATGGTTCCGGCTCTGCCGGGTTAGGTTGTTGATTGGACGCAGCAATCAACCTGATTGCTGCTCCAGGGGACTGCCAGTTCAAAGGACGCGAGGCAGGAGGTAGGGACCGAGCTGCTCGAGGCTCGCGTTGAACCCGAGCCGACGTGCGGCGAGTGCGCTCTGCCATTCCAGCACCGCCCCGGACGGCTCGAGAATCCACCTGCCGCTGGGCGACACCGCACGGAATCGGCCCTCGATCGCCTGGGAACGCCCCCCCTCGAGGTCGAAGAGCGCCAGGCTGTCGCTGAAGAGCCAGGTCCCGATGAGACCGGCGTCGTTCGGCGCAAACGCCGCCGGCATCGGCGCGTCACGCCACTTGCCGAGCAGCTTCCCATCCGGGAGCCGATAGAGCATGAGGAAGACCCCCGACTCGTCCTCGGGCAGCGGCGCGCCGGGAAAGCTCATGATCATGAGCCCCACCGCCAGATTGGTCTGATCGTGGGAGAAGGCAGTGCCGAAGATCGGACTCCCGATCCCGGAGCCATATCCGCAGCACAGCCCGGGAACCGGCAGGTCGCACACCTTCGCGCCCGTTTCCCCATTCCAGACCGACAGGCGGGTGCAGGTCGAGGCAACCAGCAGCTTGCCGTCCGCCGAGAGGTCCAGCCATTGGTCGCCCACCGGCGGAAGCTGGTGCAGGAGGGTGCGGTCCGCCACGCGCCACAGGCGAACCCCCTCGCCATCCACGTTCGCGGCGGAGGCCATGAGCGAACGATCGCGCGAGAAGGCGATTTGGCCGTGGTATTCCTCGTTATGGTCGATGTGCTCGACGAGGTGGGGTACCGAACCGAGCGGGTCATCGTACATTTGGTCTCGAAGCAGGATCCGGGTGCCGGTCGCGGAGGAGCCGTCGTCGCCCGGCGGCGGATGCTCCCATTCGGCCTCGGGGACGCTCGGCGCCCAGGTCAGGACCCCGGGCTCTGCCGGATCCCGGGTTTGGTCACAGAAGCCGAACAACGCACGGCCCTCGGGGAGCGCGAGCCGATACCAGACGGACTCGCTGCGATGCCAGGCCGCGTCTGGACGATCAAAGAACACGCTCGAGCCTTCCGCATCCGCGCAGGAGCGCAGTCGCGCCGCTGCCCCAGCCTCGTCTCGCGCCCGCGCAAGCAGCTCCTCCGCCTCCAGGCGATCCCCCGCCCGGCGCGCGGCGTGAGCGGCCATCACCAGCGCGAGCGGGTTCGGATGCCATGCGTACCAGGCCTTCAGATAGCCCTCGCGCGCGATCGCGAACTCACCCGCAAAGTACTGAGCATCGGCCGCGTCGAGCGAGGCCCGAAGGGCCGCCAGCGCCTCTGGGCTCGGCGCCAACACGGCCACGGAGGCGGACGGGGGCTGGGCAGGGGATGGCACCGTGACCGCAAGCACCGCACGCGCGCTCGGCAGCGGGTCGGACCTTGCGGCTCGAAGCGATCGCTGACCGCAGGCAGCCGCGAGAACGACCAGGACCACGGAAACCAGGTGGGGTAAGGTCGGCGAGAATCGGCAACCGCTCTCCATTCGCGGTAGCCCGAGTCTACCCCTACCGCCACGCTCCGCCCAATCCTTGCCGCTCTCCCCTCCCGCCGGCGCCACGCACCTCCACCCTCCCCCACCCCGCCCCGGACTCCCTGCTCCCACAGCAGCCCCCGCACAACGACCGTACCCGTCTCCGCCTCTGGCACCCGCACCCGCTCCGGCCCCGGCACCCGCTCCGCCGACGCCTCCACCCCCGAATCCGCCGCCGGAACCAATCCGTCTCCGCCACCGGCACCCGCTCCGCCTCCGGCCCCCCTCGGCCCGAGGACGCGTCGCATCGCCCCTCGCTATAGCCCGACGCGAGTCATCGCCACGTTTTCGGAGCCGGTGCCCTGCTGGCCGTGATCGTTGTCACCGACACAGTACACGTCTCCGGTCGCGTTGCGCGCGCAGGTGTGGAAGAAGCCGGGGGCGATTTCGACCCAATCCGTGGCGGAGCCCACCCGGGCGGGAACCGGGACCTCGCGCTCGTCCTTGGGGGCCACTTGGTGCTGCTCGTTGTATCCCCAGCAGTAGAGCTCCCCGTCCACGGTGATCGCGCAGGTGTGCAGCGCGCCGAGCGCCACCCGGCGGAAGCGAAGGGCGGGCATCACGGGCTCGGGCACGTCGAAGGCGTTCGGTCCGCCATTGCATCCGAAGCTCGTCTCGGAGCCGCCCCCCACGAAGCCCAGACCGAGCTGGCCCGAGTCGTTGTCACCCCAACAGTACAACCGCGCCTCCGCGTCGATGCCACAGGTGTGCTGGCTGCACGCCGCGATCTCTCGCCAGCAGCGCTCGCCGATCCGCCTCGGAACGAGCTCGTGGGTTCTTGTGCCCGTCTGCCAGCACTCGACGTGCCCCCAGCACCACAGGCTGCCGTCCATGCGAACCGCACAGCTGTGTCCGTTGCCGGTTCCGATGTCGGCGAACTCGCTCGGCTCCCCGACCCGCGCCGGCACCGACAGTGGCGGCCCAATCACGCCGAGCCCGACCGCGCCGCCTTCCTGGCGGCCCCAGCACCACAACCTCGATGGCTCCTGGATCGCACAGGTGTGGGTGCCGCCGGGAGCCAGCACCTCGAAGCTCAGGTTGTCCGACACGCTCACGGGTTCGTTTCGGTCCGTGAGATCGCCGAGGCCGAGCTGTCCGAATTCGTTGCGGCCCCAGCAGAGCAGCCGCTCGTACCCCGATTCGTCGCGGGTACCGCAGGTGTGCTCCTCGCCCGCCGCGAGGTTGCTCCAGCTCGTGCCCGACCCCACCTGCGCCGGCTCCGACCGGTCACCGCGATCGCCAAGGCCGAGCTGTCCGCGCTCGTTGCTGCCCCAGCACCACAGCGTGCCATCCGCGCGGATGGCGCAGGTGTGCGTGGTCCCGGTCGCGAGACTCGACGGCGCGGCGCGCTGCGGTGCCGGACAGGCAGCTGGTGCCCCACCGGCACCGGCGGTGCCCCCAAAACCCGGTTCCGCGTCGGCAGGTGTCCCCCGAAGGCAGCGTCCGTCCACGCAGGTGAAGCCATCCCCGCAAGGACAGCGCTTTCCTTCGAGCTCCACCTCGACCCGGCCGCACGCCACGATAGCCTCCAGGGTCGCGAGCAGGGGTAGAACGAAGCGCCGCCGCATGACGACAGGCTAAATCACCGTTCCATCATCGGCGACAGCGGATCGCGCGGACAGGGGTTTCGCCGACCCGATGGCGTTCCGCGATGGCCGAACGGAGGACGGGAAGCGGCCATGGCTGGGGCTTCGGCTGCGGCAAAGGGGTTTCGGCTGCGGCAGCCGAAAACCCGCCGCCCCGGCCGGTGCCGAAGCCGAGGCCGGCCTCGACGTGCTCCGATGCGCTGCAGCACGCGGGTCATGGTCGTCAGACTGAACCGCGTTCCGGTCTTCTCCTGCACCACACGCGGTCGCGCCAGCGGGAACGCCAGCAGGATTGCGACCATCCTGTCCCAGTGTAGAGGACGGTTGGAGCGGCG
>JAFGBI010000411.1 GCA_016933275.1 Polyangiaceae bacterium
AATCCCATCCCGACCACGCGCTTGAGGCGCATCAAGTAGCCCATTGCTCGGCGAATTCCACCGTCGCAAAGGAGCCGCTCCCAAACCCGCTCAGACACCGCCGGTGGTGAGGAGCCGAATCCCAAAGACCAGCACGACTAGGCCGGCAAACCCCACCAGGGAGCCCTTCTTGATCTCCGGATACTTCTTCACCAACGCCAGGGTCAGGAGCAGCCCGAGCGTGCCACCTCCCAATGCCCCCCACGCGCTGGTGGCAAACGCCGCGACCGGATTGTCACCGAGAGACTGCATCGGGATCAGCACGAGGAAGTAGGCGATGAAGGCAGTGCCCAGGGTGGAAGCCAGCCCCAACGCGAAGGCGCCATCCATGTTCTCCCAGCGCCGGTTCGCTTCTTCCTCCCAAGCGGCATCGGTCAGCTCGCGGAACGGAGCGAAGATGACCGCCAGGATCGACGGGACTCCCGCGACGAGGACGATGACGAAGAACCACTGGTAGCCGACTGCCTCCTGGATGAAGCCACTAACCATGCCGGTCAGGGTCATGCAGAGGCTCAGGCCCAGCCCGGTGCCGAAGGCGTAGTGCGCGGTCTTGTAGGGGCCCGGGGCGAGCTGCTGCATCATGTAGATCATGTGGCCAACCGCACCGAAGCCCCAGCCAAGCTTCTCGATGATGACGATCAGGCCGATGAGGTAGATGCTCTCCGGCCGAACCAGGCCGAGGTAGAGGAACGTGACGTTGGGTACGTTCAAAGCGATCACCAGCATCAGCAACGTGGTGCGCTTGAGCCCCAGCCTGGAAACGACCACACCGCCAAGCAGGCCACCAACGATGAAAGCAGCCGTGCCACCGAGGCCGTTCACCGCACCCAGCTTGGACATGTTGAGGCCAAGTCCGCCCACCTCGCGCGCGTCCTCCAGGAACAGCGGGCCGATCTTGTCCAGCAACCCAAGACCGAAGCGGTAGAAGAACGCGAACGCCAGGAGGTTTAGCACGTTCGGCTTCTGAAAGAACATGACGAACGATTTGCCGAACGTGGCCGCCGCGTCGCTCACGCTCTTGGGCGCGTTCTCTGACTTGGAGCCCGGCGGTAGGAACGTGATGTGCCAGAAGGCGAGCAGCCCCACCAGGATGCCGAGCCCGAGGAAGACGTAGAGCCAGGCGGTCGAGTAGGCATCGGGTCCCGGCTTTGGTTGCCCCTCCTGCTCGCCCGCGAGCCAGCCGACGAGCATGAACAGAACACCCGTGGCGATGATGGGCCCGATGCTCCAGCACATCCCCTGAACGCCCGCGTAGACCGCCTGCCGCTTCTTGTCGAGCGACGTGAGATAGACGCCGTCAGAAACGATATCCATCGTCGCCCCGGAAATCGCCCCGAGCATGAGCAGCGTGACGACCGGATACAGGAAGTTCGGCAGCTTGATGAGGAACGAGATACCCGCCATCACACCAGCCAACAGCAGCTGAGTGATAATGACGTAGAACTTCTTTGTCCTGTAGAGCTCCAGGAGCGGTGCCCACATGAACTTGAACGAGTAGGCGAAGCCGGTCAGGCTCGAGTAGAATGCGGCCTCCGCGTTGCCCAACCCCAGGTTCTTGAACATCATGACCGACGCGGTGGTGACCATGACGTACACGGTCCCCATCGCGAAGTAGCTCGTCGGAACCCACAGGAGGGGGTTGGCGACCTCCTTCTGAGCGTTCTCATCGGCAGCCGGGTCGGGCTTCACAAGTTGGTCGGCGGTGGTCATCAGGGTCGCGAAGTGTACCGGCATCCGAGGGGGGTGCGCGCCAGGAAACGCGCGGATCCTCCGATTCCCGCTGAGGCATTTGCGGGTTGACTGGAATCTGCCTGGCGCGGGACAGGCCAGCAACCCAAGCACGGCGGCGGCTCGTGCCCGCGCTAGGCTTCTTTTCGGCGGGGCGGGCGAGCCCTCCCCCGCATCGACCGCGACCCGCGGCCTCCCCCTCCTCACCACTGGGTGAGCGGCGGGCGCCTCCGGCGCCGATCCGCCGCGCTGCCGAAAATTCGCGCGTGACGCGGGGATCTTCAGACCTGGTAAAACACCGCGGTGCGATGTCGAGTCCACCTGGCGGGCCGAGGCAAGTGACGCCGCGTCACCTTCCAGCTGCGCCTTGCCACGCCCGCTCTTCATCAGGAACGAGTCCCCGCGGATCGGAACCGGCACCTTCGCCGGCTTCGTGGGCGCCGCGGTCGTTGCCCTCCGGATCCGAATACTGGCCACAGCGCGGCTCGGAAGCTCGGAAGCCTAATCGACGACGCGCACCGGCTGGAACCCGGCGCGCGCGAGCCTCGCCACGATCCCGTCCTCCCCGACCACGTGCCCCGCGCCCACGGCGAAGAGGAACGATCGTCTCCCGGCGCGGAGCTTGTCGGCGATGCGTGCAGACATCCGCGCGTTCCTCGCGGCAAAGACACGCTGCTGGATCTTCACGTCGAGCGGATCCTTCGGATCGTACTCCTCGTGGAGAATCCTTATGATGCGAGCGTCCTCGCCGGACACGTAGGCCGACACGAGCTCCTCGGTGGGATCCCGGCGCTCCTTCCGGTATCGGTCGAGTTGGTCGAGCGTGTCGCGAAGCAGCGCGGTCTGTTCGGACCGCGTGAGCTCGTCGAAGACCGCGATCTGCTCTGCCGCGGTCTCGAGCCCCCCCACCTCCTTGTTCGCGGCCTCGGCTCGTGCGTAGAGCGCGGCGTCGAGCGGCTTCTTCACGGCCATGAGCATCATACGATCGAGCAGCGTGACCTGGATACTGACGACCCAGGGCTTCATGCCGTCGAACGGCACGAAGCCGAGCCCGCGCGAGGTCCACTCTCGCTCCACCCGAGCGTAGAGCTCCGGCGGCAGTACCTCCTCGAGCGTCTGCCCGCCGGGAAGCAGGAAGCTTGTCGCGAGGTGCGCCTGGGTGGCGGGGTCGAGGGGGATCTCGGCGTAGAATCCGTCGCACGCTGCCATCGCGCGCTCGAGCCCCGCTGGCAGGAGGTCGAGACGACGATCAGGGATGTGCATGGTGCCAAATACCCACGATTCCGACGGGGGGGGGGTGACCCGCCACAGGAAGGGGCGGGTCCAGGCGCGCTCCGCAGCTGACGCGCTCGCGAACGGTGCGGACGGCGCCGAGGGGACAGCGGACCGCGAGGGGACCGGCTTGGCATTAGCCGGCGCCGCCTCCAGAGGGGGCGATTCGCGGCGGCAGCCGGCTGCCACCGCGACGGCCAGGCCAACGATCGCTGCGATCCGGCTCCGCCGTCGCTCCCGCTCGGCAACCGGACGACAGCCCCGAATCGGCGCGGGGGCGGTCGCGAGCGGCTCCGGATCGCTCACCGAAACCCTTCGTGGTCGGACGGGAGCGGCTCCAACGGGAGATCTATCACCATCTCGGTTCCGGCAGTCAATCCGGGAGCACAACGTAGCGAGCCGCCTTGGTTCTCGATCAACGCGCGGGCCGTCGTGAGCCCGAGACCGAGGCCAAACGGCTTGCTGCTCACGAGGGGATCGAAGATCTGCTCCCGGAGCTCGATGGGGACCCCTTCACCCGTATCGAACACCCGGATCCGCACTCGATCATCCCACCGATCCGCCGCGATTGTCAGCGTTCCACCGCTCGGCATGGCCTCGAGCGCGTTGCGGACGATGTTGCGCAGGGCCGTTCGCAGCTGGTCACCGTCCACGTGCGCCGTGAGGTCGTCGGGCACGTCACGGACGACGTTGATCCCAGCCGGCAAGGCCCGCGCATCGAACGTCGTCTCGACCAGCTCACCGAGCAGGACGTGGATTGGCCGCGCCGGCCGGACGCGGGCGTAGTCCAGGAGATCGCTGATGATCCGGTTGGCGGCGAGCACCTCCTCCTTGATGATCGACAGGGCCAGGGTCGCATCCCCGGTCTTGCCGACGTTCAAGCGCTGTTCGATGACGGACGCCGCATTGGTGATCGAGGCGAGGGGGTTGCGGACCTGGTGCGCAAGACCGGCGGCCAGCTGCCCAACCACGGAGAGCCGCTCCTTCTTCAGCAGGGCCCGCTGGGTGCGACGAAGCTCCTCGGTCCGCGCGCTGACGAGCTGCTCGAGCTCTTCCTTGCCGATGCGGAGCGCGCGCTCCTGCTCCTTGAGATGGGTGATATCGTGAATGATCCCGGCGAGGTGCGTCACCTCGCCATCGGGACCGCAGAGCGGCACCTTCGTGGTCGCAAGGACATGGAGCCGGCCCTCACGATCGGTCATTTGCTCTTCCCGAACATCGACGGGAACACCCTTCGCGAACACCTCGTCATCCTCGCAGCGACAGGTTTCGTCCTCGGGCCCCGGTAGCAGCTCTTCTTCCCGCTTGCCGATGAGCTCCTCCTTCTCGAAGCCCGTCATCGCGGCGAAGGCCGGATTCACGAAGACGAAGCACCCCTCACGATCCTTGACGAAGACGGGATGAGTGAGCGCGTTCACCACCGCGCTGGCGAGACACTCGAGTGCGCTCGCCGGTACGGAGGTTGGCTCGGCGGTAGCTGAGGGGCCAGTCGATGGCATCGGGTACTGGGGGCAGGAATCATACACCAGTCCTCGGCCCATCGGCTGCCCCGTTGGCCCACCGCGGTTGGTTCCGGGGTAATTGTGGCAGAATGGCGGCGGTGTCCGACGTCCCCCCCACGGTCGTGCTGCCCCCGTTCCTCGAAGCGGCGCTGGGTATTGGCCATCCCTGGGTCTACCGCGACCACGTTCCGCCGCGTTTCTCTGCGCCCACGGGGACCTGGGTCCGGGTCTGCGCCGGAAAGCGCGCTGCCTTCGCATTATGGGACGCCGAATCTCCGATCGCCCTCAGGCTGTATGCGGTGGAAGGTGTGCCGAACGCGGCCTGGGTCGAGGCCCGCATCCGCGCGGCCTGGCAGCTCCGCGAACCACTGCGCGCCGCCGGGGTCACTGCCTTTCGGTGGGTCTACGGTGAAGGCGACGGGCTACCTGGCATCGTCGTCGATCTCTATGGGGAGTACGCCGTGGTGGTCGCCTACTCCGACGCGGTCCTTCCGCTCGTGCCTTGGGTGGTGGACGCGCTGGGTCGGATGACGACGCTCCGCGGGGTCGTGCAACGGTCGCGGGCCATCGAGGAGCGCGCGGGCGGGCTGGTGCTACTCCGTGGCGAGCGACCACCTGACGAACTCACCGTGGTCGAGCACGGAATCCGGTTCCAGGTGGATCTCTCGCGGGGTCAGAAGACGGGACTCTTCCTCGACCACCGGGAGAACCGCCGCTTCCTCGGGGATATCGCGCGAGATCGCGATGTTCTGAACCTCTTCGCCTACACGGGTGGTTTCTCCCTGTACGCAGCGCGGGGGGGCGCCCGCCACGTCGTGAGCGTGGATGTCGCGGCGCCGGCGATCGCGGCCGCCGCTGTGAACTTCTCCCTCAACCAGCTGCCACCCGCGCACCACGAAACCATCGCCTCCGACGTGTTCGTCTTCCTCGAACAGGCGCGGGTCGAGGGCCGACGATTCGATCTCGTGATCGCGGATCCGCCAAGCTTCGCCAAGAGCCGCGCCCAGCAGCGGGCGGCGCTTCGATCCTACGTGAAGCTTCACGCCGCGAGCCTTCGCGTGCTCGCACCCCAGGGGCTCTACGCAGCGGCGAGCTGCACAGCCCAGATCGATCGCGCGGATTTCCAGGCGACGCTCGCCGAAGCGGCCTCTCGGTGCCGGTGCCGCCTCCAGATCCTGCATGAAGCCGGTCAGCCGCTGGACCACCCGGTGGCCGCTCAGCACCCCGAGGGACGCTATTTGAAGTTCGTCGTGGGTCGCGTGCTGCCGATCCCGTAGCTCGCGCCTCGGCCTCGTCCGGTCACTGCCGACGGCAGCGACGACGTCAATCCATGAAGTCCGACCGGCGACAGAGCGACACCAGGGGCAACCCCGCCGCGCGGATGGTCTCTGCTCCGCCTTCCTCGCGATCGACCAGGGCCACCACCCCGACGACCGCGGCGCCTGCCTCCCGCAGCGTCTGCACGGCCTTGAGGCTCGAACCGCCGGTCGTGATCACGTCCTCGAGCAACGCGACCCGCACGCTGGGCGATATCGATTTGTCTCCCTCGACGAGCTTGGTGGTACCGTGGTCCTTGCGCGCCTTGCGCACGTAGAGCGCCGGGAGCGACCGGCCGCGCTGGAAGCTCGTTAGCGAGACCGCACTCGCGAGCGGACAGCCGCCGAGCTCCACGCCGCCCACCGCATCACAGGGCGGCAGGTCCGCAAGCGCGTCAAACATCAGCTCACCGATGATCGCATGCCCTTCGGCGGTGAGCGCCGTCTGCTTACAGTCGATGAAGAAGTCGCTCTCCCGACCGGAAGCGAGGAGGACGCGGCGGCGCTCGAAGCTTCGCTCGCGGAGCAGCTCGACCAACCGAGCCCGGCGCGCGGGATCGATCACCGAAGCCCAGCCTTCTTCTTCCGAACCCGCGCCCCCTTCGAGAGCGCAGGGACGACCGGTGGCGGCGCGATCCTCCCGGAACGCGTTCCCTCCCGGGCCGAAGCGGACTCCGCCGCTGGCTGGCCCCGAGCAACACCAAAGGAACGCCCCCCGGCGGTGGAGGCGGCCACCGATCCGGAACGAACCGGCGCGGCTTGCCTCTCTCCAGGCCGCGGCGCATCTCGCGTAGCCTGGGCCCGAGTCGGTGCGGGTGGCGTCGCCTTGCCCCGGCCCGAAGGCGTCGTCTTGGCCGTCGTCGCGGGAGCCGTTTCTTTGGCGCTCGTACTCGGGGTGGGGCTCGATGTCTTCGCGTCGTTGTTCGGGGTGGTCTTCGCGCCAGGAGCGGGGATCTTGCCCCCAGCCAAAGAGGCCGGGATCCTTCGATCTTGGCCAGCCGCGACCGAACGACCAGCGGTCCGGCCGACATCGAGCCGCCCGGTCTCGACGCGTGCGACCTCGGGTTCGCGTCGGACAGCGCTCAGCGAACCGAACGCTGGCCGCGCGCCGTCCGAGGGCCCCGTCTCGACATTGCCGCGAACCAGCGCCCCCTCGGTGACGCCGATCCGGGGCGCGCTCAGATCGCCGACGACTCGAGCGCCGTTCTCGAGCAACACCGCCACCCCGCCGGTGAGATCGCCGGCGACGGCTCCGGCGACCCGCAGGGTCGCCCCGCTCACCGAGCCCCGAATCTGCGCCTCCGGACCCACCTCGACGTCGCCGTCGGTGCTGACGTCGCCCTCGACGCGACCGTCGACACGGATGGCACCAGTGCCGCGCACGTGCCCGCGGATCGTAGTAGCCCGACCGATGATGGATGTGTCGCTCATTCGGCCCTCGTCAAACGTCCATGTCGACGTTGCCCTTGAACGAGGCTCCATCGGCAATCGTCAATCGCGCCGCCTTGACATCTCCTACCAGCCGCCCACCCGCTTGGATGTCGATGCGGTCCGAAGCGGTGACGTTCCCCGTCGCCTGCCCTCCGACACTGAGTGATGCCGCCTGGATGTCCGCTTCGACGACCCCCCCCGCTGCGATCGAAACTACGTCGCCGCTCGTCAAGATGCCGCGCACCGTTCCCTGCACGACGACCTCGTCGTCGGTCACCAGCTCACCTTCGATGGTGAGCCCTTCGCCAATTACCGTGCCTGCCATATCGCCTCGTGATGACGCTCGTCCCTATCGAGAACGCCGCTTGGGTTCCAGGTCCAAATCGAAGTCGGAGTCGAGCCGTAGCGAGACGCTCGCGCCAGGCTCGATGACCACGCGCGCCGCGCGCCACTTGCCGCGAACGGTGGCCGAACTCCGAACGACGACGCGATCGGCCACGACCGCGTCCCCCGTCAACGTTCCGGCAACGTCCAGCGTATCGGCCGCCATGTCGCCCACCACGGCCGCGCCGGTGCCGATAGTGCAAGGCCCCGTCAATTGGACGCCACCATCGATCCGCCCTTCGACGGACAGACCACCAGGGCCCGTCACGCGACCGGTCACGTGGGTCGTCGGGCCTAACACACTCATCTCGGGTCGTTGCAGGGCCATGGGTTCGCGGAGGCCGAAGCTAGTACAGGCGCGGCACCCTGTCATCGCTCCGAGAACGGCAACCGCATCTTGCTCGGGACTGGCAAGCCCTCTGGGCGGGGACCCGAGCGTCGGGCCCGCGGGCCCGCGGACGGAGGGATGGAGGCAGGGGTTCCCCCGGGATGGGGAGCGGTCTATCTTCGCCATGCGTTCGCGCCCGCGGAGGACTCCGATGGCATCCCACAAGGTACATCTTTTCAACGATCTCAACTTCGACAAGGAGGTCCTGCAGTCTAGCCTGCCCGTCCTCGTGGATTTTTCCGCGGACTGGTGCGGTCCCTGCAAGGCCCTGGCCCCCATCGTCGAGCAGCTTGCCGAGGAATTCGGTGGCAAGCTGAAGGTGGGCACCGTTGACGTGGAGCAGGCCCCCGTGATCGCGGGCAAGTACGGAGTAGCGAGCCTGCCCACGGTGCTGGTGTTCAAAGCGGGAGCCGTGGCCGCAAAACAGGTGGGGCGAACGACCAAGGCCAAGCTCATCGAGCTCTGCGAGCTGTGATCGGAGCGCGCGTCCCCGCGCGCGGCCTGCGGGCCCGTCCCTTCCTGCCCGACCTGGCCTGGGCCACCTGCTGTGTGCTCGTGGCAGGGGTGGTCGCCTGCACGCCGCGGACGTTGCCAACGCCCCGGCCGTCTCTGGTCGGTACCACGGGAGACACCGGCAGCTACCCGTCGCCAGCGTCGTGGCTCTACCGCCCTTCGACAGCTGGACCGCTGAATGCCCGTGCGGTCGTCGGGGAGCAGGCGCTCCTCGTTGGGGACTACGGCGAGCGCTGGCTCGTGGGCAAGCAGGCCGTCGCTGCCCCGATTCGCGCGCCGGAGAAGCTGGTTGGCCTTCAACCAGGCGGACAGGGTTGGATCTTCTTCGGCGAGTCAGGAACGAGCTACGAGGCTCGGGGACCGCTCGACCCCTTTCTGCGCGCCGCGTCTCCGACCGTCCCGCTCCTGCGAGTGTCGGCCACCCAGCGAGCAATTGTGGGGCTTCGCGCCGGCGGTCGGATGATGCGAAGCAGTGACACAGGCGTGAGCTGGACGGAGGTCGGCCCCCCCGACGCCTTCGTGATCGACCTCATGCTCGCCTCGGATGGTACGGGGGTTGCGCTCAGCATCCCCGAGCGCCTGTTCTTCACTCGCGATCACGGCAAGACCTGGGAACCCTCCGACCAGCCCTCCGTGGCGGCGGTGGCGCTCCATCGTCGCGAGGACCAGATCTTCCTGGAAGGAGCGCTGGGCTGGTATGCTGTCTCTGCCGCGCGCCCCCTCGCGCTTGCCCCGAGCGCGAAGCTGCTCGCGACGCCTCCGGTGAAGCTCGGGAGACGCCTAGCACGTCCACCCGATGCGTCGGCGATTGCCGCGGGACGTGCCACCGTCACGAACGGACGTTACCTGGAAGTGGTCCCGGCGCGAGGACCCAAGGGGGGCTTGGCCCTGCTCATGGGACCCGTTGCCGGGCCGCTGAAACGCCGCCCCATAGAGGCCGCTCGGGACTGCCGATCGGGTCGGCTCGCCGCGAACGGAGCTCACCTGGAGGTCGTCTGCAAGCGCGACAGACAGGAGGACGCCCCCGGCGCGCTCACCTTCCTCAGAAGCTTCGACGGCGGGAAGTCGTGGCGCAAGGAGGATCTCGCGGCCCGCGGCTCGCTCCGCGCCCTCCGCATGGCGATCGGTCCGACGGGGGAGCTGCTGGTCACCGGAGTCTGCGCAAGCGAGGGCCCCAGTCGACCCTGCAAGCCGTTCGGGATCCATCGGCGAACCAAGGCGAGCCAGAAGGCGCGGGAGGGGAGGCCCCCCCGGGGTCGGCGTTCGGAGGGGACCAAGACAGACGAGCCTCGGGCGAAAGAACAGCTCGAGGCGGCGGTCACCCCCGCCCTCCGTAAGACTGCGTTGGCGCTCGCCTTCGGCCCAGGAGGACGGGCCTATGCGTTGGGGGAATGGACCAAGACAGGAGGGCTCGCGGTCTACGTATCGACCGATGGGGGTCGCACCTTCGCGCCGCGCGACCTCGCGGGTGCCGAACGTTCCGACTCGGGAGACGACGAGGAAGAACGCGACGAGCCGGCGTGGCGGCGTTCCGACGAAGACGAGGCAGACTTCGCGGTCGAAGACTTCGGGGTCGGAGACGACGGCTCGTTGGCGATCGTCCTACGCAGGTGGGGGGATCTCACCTACTCCGTCATGGATGCGGAGGGGCGTCCCCTGTCGAAGGCGGTGTTGCCCGAGGGCGCCGACGCGCTCGGCGCGAGCGGGAGGCGTGCCCTGGCCTACTCGATGGCCGAAGGTAGGGTGTGGGAGACGCTGGATGGCGGGGTGTCGTGGCAACCCGACGGGACGCATCCCACGCGCAGCTGTCTCATGGCGCTGGAAGGAGGGGATGGGGTCTGCAGCGTGCGGATCGCTTGCCACCCCGGCGGCTGCCTGCTCGGCGACGAGCTTACCCGCGTCGGCTGGAGAACGGATCCCTCGGTGTCGGATCCCGACCTGCTGCTACCTCCCCCGCCGCGCCCTTCGCGCACCTCGCAGCGTCAGCGGACGCCCATCGGATGTGTCCTCGCCGCCGACGACTGGCGCGTGCTGGAGCACGCCTCGAGCCCACCCGAAGCCGACGAGGCGGCGATCGGTGACGTCGCCTGGTTCGCGCTGGCCCAGGATCCCGCGCGCGGTGCCGTCGGCAGCTACCATGCCGTGGGCGGCTCGAAACCTCGCGTCGCGTACGTGCCATTCTTCGAGCCGCCGGCGCGCCCGCGCGAGACCGCCCAGTACTTCACACCCCAAGTCGAAGGCGCGGCCGCGCTGCGGTACCGAATGCCCCAGCCCAACAACCCGTACCTCACCGACATCGAGGTCGTGTGGCAGAACCACTTCGAGGGGAACCTACGGCGCGCGAAGCTCGGGCGCCCGATCGCCTACCGTCCCGGCGACTTCCAGCGTGGACGCGGGGTGGTCGAGCAGGCGACCCCGGACCTTCTGAGCATCAGCTCCGGCGGGATCTACCTCCGGATCCACAGGTCGGCAGGCAGCAACCAGCCCACGTACTTCCTCGATGGCCGCATCGTCGAGGAGCTCCCTCCCGTGACCTGGCCTTCGCAGCTGCGCTCCGTAACTCATTCCGAGGTGGCACACCTCGATACGCACGTACCGTTCACGGTGGCGGGCCCCGGCCTCTCGCTCATTCGCGCAATCCGCGAAGGGGCAGGCTGGTCCTTCTCGGGCATCGCGGTCGGGATCGACGATCCGGACAGCCTCGGGGTCTCGGAGACTGCCGGAGTCGGCTACCTCGGCACGACCATGGGTGTAGAGGTGCAGGTCACCGACCTTGCCACAGGACGGCAGCGGGGCTGGCTCTATCCGGTGTCGTCCTCGACCGGCTCGGTCACCCTACCACCCGTCTCGCTTCCGACGCAGGGAGACCTCTCGGACCCGCCTCGCCCATGCGAACCGCAGGATCGCGCGAAGACCCCGCGGACCACCGCCGGCCCCGTTCAGGAGTCGCGGCATCCGGTCATCGTCTCGGACGCCCGCGACCCGCTGCGTGTACTGCACACCAACCAAGCGGTGCTGTACGGCACGACCAGCACCGCGTGCGTGGCAGCGTTCGACGCCGGCGGGGTGGGGTCCATTGGCTCCGATCCGGAGAGGCTGAGCGCCATCCTGCCGATGGACGACCTCGGGCACGCATGGCTCTTCCGAACAGCATCCAGCGAGGAGAACCACCCCGCGATCGAGTACCGGCCGATGGTCTGCCGTTTCGAACCCGATGCGGAGCTCCCGCCGGAGATCACCGGGTCGGACCGCGGGCGCTGATCGGTAGCCAACCACGCATCGGCGACGACCGGCAGACACGGAGGGGCGGCCGCCGTTGGGGGAGGGCCCCTCCGGGACAGCTCCCCGAGACCCCTCGAGGGTGCGGAGTCTGTCAGCAGGTGGCCGACCATCGGCGAAAGCCTCGCCCTGCCTCACCCTGGAAGGACGGGCCAACCGGTAGATTGGTGGTCGCTGGTTCAGAGCAGCGGGTCGGGCTCGTAGCGCGCCGCTTCCGGATAGCGGGCGGCCAAGCGCTCCACTCGCTCGATGAAGGAACGGGTCTGACGGGGCGCGGCACCAACGAAATCGAGTGGGCTACCGCAAGCGGCGGCGAGCGCTCCGCGATCGACGCCGAGTCGAGGATCGTCCGCGAGACGTGCCCAGAGGTCGTTGTCGGTGCGCCCGGCTTCGCGCATCGCGAGCGCGACGGCAACGGCATGTTCCTTGATGGCCTCGTGCGCGACCTCACGGCCAACCCCACGTCGCACCGCCGCCATGAGCACCTTGGTCGTGGCGAGGAACGGCAGGTATCGGTCGAGCTCGCGCTCGACGACAGCGGGGTAGACGCCGAAATCTGCGACCACGTGCAGGAATGCCTGGAACAACCCGTCGACGGCGAAGCAAGCGTCCGGCAGCGCGACCCGCCGCACCACTGAGCAGCTGACGTCGCCTTCGTTCCATTGATCCCCGACGAGCCCGGCTACCATCACCAGGTGCCCGGCAAGTACGTGGACGAATCCGTTGATGCGCTCACAACTGCGCGCATTCATCTTGTGCGGCATCGCGGAAGAACCGACCTGCCCAGGGCGGAAGCCCTCGGTCGCGAGCTCCTGACCGGCCATGAGGCGGAGCGTCTTGGCGAAACTCGATGGCCCCCCCCCCGCCTGGACCAAGGCGCTCACGACCTCGAGATCCAGGGAGCGCGGGTAGACCTGGCCCACACTGCCGAGCGCGCGGGCGAATCCGAGATGACGAGCGACAGCCTGTTCGAGCGCGTCGAGGCGCACGGGGTCCCCCCCCAGAAGGTCGAGCATGTCCTGCTGCGTCCCCATCGGACCCTTGATCCCCCGGAGCGGGTACCGTTCGAGGAGCGCCTCGATCCGTTCGAGCGCCACGAGGAGCTCCTCCCCCGCCGTGGCGCAGCGCTTCCCCATGGTGGTGGCCTGAGCGGGCACGTTGTGGGAGCGACCCGTGATCACGAGGGAGTCGTACTCGGCCGCGCGTCGGGCCAGGCGAACGAGTGAGGCCACCATGCGATCGCGCACGAGCGCGACCGCGTTCCGGAGCTGCATCTGCTCGACGTTCTCCGTGAGATCACGTGACGTCATCCCCTTGTGGAGCTGCTCGGCACCCGCCAACGCGCAAAACTCCTCGATCCGTGCCTTGACGTCGTGCTTGGTCACCCGCTCGCGGGCCTGGATCGACGCGAGATCCACGGATTCGACGACCCGCTCGTACGCGACGATGCTCGCTTCCGGAATGTCGAGCCCGAGCTCACGCTGCGCACGCATGACAGCGATCCAGAGGCGCCGTTCGAGGATCACCCGCTGCACGGGCGACCAGAGGTCACGCATGGCCTGGCTCGCGTAGCGCGCGGCGAGCACGTTCGGAATGGGGTCGGTCATCGACGCAGGAGATAGCTGCTCACGCGACGGAGGGCAACGGTGTCCCGCGCTGCCTCCTGGGTCACCTCGGCGCTCGTGGCCTCGCTTCCGAGCCACCACGGCATGTTCGCGCGGCATGAGATCCACATCCAGATCGTGCGGCGTCCTTCACCGGTGGTGTCCGCCGAGCGGGAAACGGACCCGCCGCACGCGGGAGTGTTCCATGTCCACCAGCACCACCCCGTCCGCGGCGAAGGCGAGCTGATACTCGAGCAGCTGGCGCCGCGTTGGACCGTGGCGCAAGCGGGTCACGCGCGACCCTGTCTTCACCTCCGCGACCAGCCGCTCGCCCGCCTTCTCGACCAGGTAGTCGGCGCGGAGCTCCACCTTGACCGGACGCCCATCGTCGAGCAGGTGATAATCGACGGCGGCCTGGGCGTGGGTGACCAAGAATCCGTGCCGCGCAAGCAGGACCCGCGCGGCGTCTTCCGCGGCCAGCGCGCGGCGCGCCCGCCGCCGCCGCCGCCACGCGTCGAGGCGCCGCGCGAGCCAGTGCCACCCGAACACGACCCCGAGCGCGCCGAGCAACCCGAGCCAAAGGGACTCCAACGGTAGGCTATCGAACACCGCCGGCATTCTACCCGGGACGCGCGGAGACGCCCGCTAGATCGGACATTTTTCGTCCACTTGGAACGCAGCGATGACGATCTTTGGCGTGTGGCCCGACGAACGGGCAATAGCGGCACACCCACCGGAGGCAACGCGACCGGTGGGGTGAGCACCGGCGGGGTGGCGACGGGTGGCGAGGCCACCGGCGGCGCCGGAACGGGTGGCACGAGCGGGGTGTTCCCGCCGGGGACCACGCCACGCATCCTGATCGTCGGCGATTCGGTGAGCGCCGGGCCGGGCTGCTACAAGCACTACCTCGCGCAGCGCCTGCAAACGAGCAGCCATCCGTTCGAGTTCGTGGGTGAGTATGGCGATGACTGCTCGAACGCCGATCCCCCCGTGCGGCACGGCGCCGTGAGCTGCACCACGTCCGAGCACTACACGCAGCCCACCTTCACCATGTCGAACTGCTTCGTAGGCGAATCCTTCCCGGCATGGCCAAACTGGTGGAGGACCATGACCCCGACCTGGTCCTGATCCAGCTGGGCGTCAACGACGTGTGGGGTGGCAGCGCCCCGATCCAGCCCATCCTGGACAACTACTCGGAGCTCGTGCAACAGGCGCGAGCACACAACCCAGGGGCACTGGTGGTGGTCGCTCAGATCCACCGTTTCATCGCGGAAAATTGTACGAACACCGCGAGCACCACCAACGCCCAACAACTGGTCGAAGCCGTCCCCGGGTGGGCGGCCTCGGTGAGCACGCCCGAGTCGCCCGTCTTCGTGGCGGATCTGTAGACCAACTCCGATCCCGACGAGCCGGAGGGCCATGACTGCGTCCACCCAGACGACGCGGGGGCCCAGCGAATGGGGGAGAACTGGTACGAGGCCCTGAAGGACATCCTTCCCAAGATGTGAGGCTCGCCCGGTGCTCGGCGACGCAACGCCGAGTCCCGAATCAGCAGACCGGCGAACGCGGCTCGGCGGGACGCCGGTGGCGAAGCGGCGCGAAACGCAGCCGCGGGTCGATGGCGTCAGGCTCGTTCGCAGCCTTCGCGAAGCGACTCGCGACCGGTGCGGAGATCTCGATGGTGGTCGCATGGGGAGCGACACGAATGGCGCCGATCGCGCCGCTTGGCACGCGACCGCGACGGCAGGCCAACGCGAGGACACGGGGCGGCGTGGCGCCGTGGCGGGCGCCCCAGTTCAGGTAGAACTCCGCGAAGGCGGACGCTCCGGGGCGCTCTCGCGGTGAGCGGTCCGGGCCGCGAGAGATGGCAGTCGTCGGTGCGATGGCGAGCCCCGGGCGGTTACGATCGCCGCGCCTCGCGTCTGGCAGCGGCGCGAGCTCACGCGCAGCGCAGGGTCCGTGAGCTCGCGCTTCGGCGAGGAGGGCCGCGACGAGCGCGGTCGCGGGCAGCTCCGCCAGAAGCTCCTCGGCCCGGGCTAACAGCGCCGGTGCTAGCTCCGCTTCGAGCCGACTGGCGAGAGCGCGACGGAGCTCGGTGTCCGCTGCCACCCGCACGATCTCGGGAGTCGGCGCTGGCTCCCAGCGAAGCGCGGCCCCGGCCGCCCGGACCAGCGCCGTGGCACGACCCCGAGCGGCGGGCGGCACCAGGAGCACACTCCGCCCCTGACGACCTGCACGCCCCGTGCGGCCGCTCCGGTGCGTGTACGCATCGATGTCTTCGGGTCCGTCGAAATGGACGACGACCGCGATCTCGGGGATATCGAGCCCCCTCGCCGCCACGTCCGTCGCCACCAGTACGCGCGCCGTGCCCGCGCGGAAGGCCTCCACCGTGCGCTGGCGCTGAACCTGCGCGAGATCCCCGCTCAGCGCCTGCACGGCGAAACCGTCGCCAGTGAGCGCCTCAGCGAGTTCGGTGGCCGCGACGCGGGTACGCACGAAGACCAGGGTCCGCGCGCCCACGGCGGCGAGCAGCACGTTGATGAGCGCGTCGTAGCGCTGGTCGCTGGTGACGATGTGCCCCACGTGCTCGATGTCCGCGTTGGCCGCACCGAGGCGGGTGCCCTCGATCGCCAGGGGGTCGCGCTGGTAGCGGGTGGCGAGGCGCTGCACGGCCGGTGGGAAGGTGGCTGACACCAGGTGCGTGCGCCGTGTCTCGGGCAGGTGGTCGAGCACACCTTCGAGCTCGTCACGGAAGCCCATGTCGAGCATACGGTCGGCCTCGTCCAGCACCACCTGCGCGACCTCACCACCAGAGAGCGCACCGCTCCGCAGGTGATCGAGGAGACGACCCGGAGTGCCGACGACGATCCCCGGGGCGCGGGCGAGGCGCTCCTGTTCGCGACGCACGCTGGTGCCGCCCGTCACCACGGCAACGTCTCCGTGTGGGACGGCATGGAGCAGCCAGGCCAGCTCATCGCGAACCTGGTTCGCCAGCTCCCGCGTCGGCGTGATGACGAGGGCCCGCGGTCCCGCGTTCGGCGCCCGGTCGAGGAGGTCGTGGGCGAGCAGGAACCCGAGCGCTACCGTCTTTCCGGACCCAGTCTGCGAAGAGATCCTGAGATCGCGATCCTGGGCATCGGCGGCAAGGAGCGCACGCTGCACGTCGGTGAGTGCCGAGAAACCACGCGCGACCAGGGCGGCCGGCAGCGGTTCGGGGACGAGCGAGAAGGGGTGGGAGGCGTCCAAGGTTGGCTCGAGGGGGGCGCACCCTAGTACCAGGGCGCTCTGCGCGCAAACCGCCACGCCAAAATCCTGCGCCAGCCGACCGTCGCAGACTGCAACCACCGCCATCAGCGGGGCAGAGGGGTGATCCAGGCGCAACCGCATCTGGTCGTGGCCACGCCGGCGCTTCGACCCTGGCCACACGCCGGCGCGATGGTCGCGGGCCTCCGCGATGGCATCGCTTGCTGGTCGGTCCCAGCGTGTGGCAGCCCCGGTCGCGCCGATGCTCGCTGGCGGGCTCGAACGATTCGACTACCAGAAGAAGCACCGATCACAGAGCCGCGGGGGACGAATCCAGGCTCATTGGGAGCTCGAGGCCGTCGGTGCGTCACCCATCGGGCCGCGCCGCCCGCCGTGGCGGCCGCTCCCGTCACCACGCAGGCCGCCACGGCCACGGTGGGGCGGCCCCATCTTGCCGGCGGCGAAGGCCGCGTCGAGCTCCGCGCGGGTCACCTGGCCGTCGGCGTCGGTGTCGGCCCGCTCGAGGCGACTCCACACCGCGGGCTCGACTTCGTTCTGACCGATCGCACCGTCACTGTTGGTGTCATCCATCGCGAAACGCTCCACCCGGCGCCGCTCGTGCATCGCCGCGCGTTCTGCCTCGCTCACCTGGCCGTCCTTGTCCTGGTCGACCTCGGCAAGGAACTCCGCTCGCCGCGCGTCGTCGAACGCTTGGTGCTCGGCGCGGGTGACCACGCCGTCACCATTCGCGTCGGCAGCGGTGACTCGCTCACGCAGCTGCTCGGGCAGATCGGAGAGCCCGACCCTACCGTCACCGTCCGCGTCCCAACGCTCGAACACGTGTCCAGGACCGCCAGGCCCACCCTGGCCGTGGCGCTTGCCGTGGGGACCCCTTCCGTCACCGTCAGGGGGAGGGGCGCAGCCCTCCGGACCGCCTCGGCCATGCCGTCCGGCACGACGACCCGCGGCAGCGGCAGTCCCGGAACCCGCAGCCGGAGCGGATCCCGACGTGAGCGCCTGCTGAGCGGAATCGGGACCGGCTTCGTCGACATTGGCGCAACCGCCGGCAAGGCCGCCTAGCACCAACGCGAAGGGCAGGGCAGTGAGGTTGGACAGGAGTGCGGGGATTCTGGTCTTGGTCATCGGTGGTTCTCTCGAGGTTGAATCGGTGTTGCCCTACCGACGACCGAGGTCGGCGGAGCCCTACGATCGAGGCTCCCGTTCTCCACCATTCGTCCCCGGCACGGGTGCGTCGAGTCGTTCGCGCCCCTGGCCAACCGCGCCTGCGAGGACCGGAGTTCGGTGACACGACCGCTCGAGCACCGCTCAGGTTGCCGACAGTAACGGCAGCGCTGGAAACGCGTCGGTGCGAGGCGAGGACACGTTTCCAGCGCTTCCTCTGGAGAGGTCTGCTGCCGGTTCGGTGCTCTAGGTCGTTGATTTGACGCAGCAACCAACCTGATTGCTGCTCTAGGGATTGTCTTCAAAGGGTTGGTTCGGTCTGAAGACACTCCCTAGAGGAGCGCTTCGATCGCAGAACCGATCGCGTGCGGGGGAGTGCTCGGGGCGAAGCGGTCGCGGACGCTGCCCTTGCGATCGACCAGGAACTTGGTGAAGTTCCACTTGATCGCCGAGGTGCCGAGGAGGCCCGGCGCCGCTGCTCTGAGAGCGACGAAGAGCGGGTGGGACCCGGAACCGTTGACGTCAATCTTGGCGAACATCGGGAAGGTGACGTCATAGCGCGCACGGCAGAACTCGGCGATCTCCGCCTCGTCGCCGGGCTCCTGGCCAGCGAACTGGTTACATGGAAACCCGAGCACAACTAGCCCTCGATCGCGATACTCCCGATAGAGCGCCTCGAGGCCCGCATACTGCGGCGTGAACCCGCAACCGCTCGCCACGTTCACGATGAGCAGCACCTTTCCGCGATGTTCCGTCAACGTCGTGTCGGCGCCGGTGATAGTGCGAAGCGGAATGGTGAAGAGGTCGCGGCTCGGCTCGGCGGCGGTCATCAGGGGATCCTCGGACGTACGGCGGCAGGCGCAAGCCCCAACGTCGGAACGGGCTGCTCCTCGGGCTTCGCCGGTCATGCGCTCGATAACCGCTTGCCCCGGGTAGCCCCCGCCCATACGCTCCGGCCCATGATACGCGATCGAGCAGTGGGGATGGTCGGCGTGGGTCTCGTGTGTCTCGGGATGGGTTGCGGGGGCCGCCAGACGCCGGAGGCGACGCTGGATCCTCCGGGAGCTGCGCTCTTCAATGGCCAGGTCCATAAGGACGTGAACTGTGCCCGCTGCCACGGTAGTGATGGAGCGGGTGGTCTGCGCGGACCCAATCTGAAGAAGCGGCTCATGGGCCAGAGCGACGAGGCCGTCGCCGCTGCCATCCTCAAGGGACCGGGTTTCATGCCGCCGTATGAGGGGAAGCTCTCGGAGGAGGAGGTGAAGCAGATCATCGCCTGGCTACGGAGCGGCGCGACCGAATAGACGTCCCAGAGCAGCAGTCAGGTCGAATGCTGCGACAGATCGACAACCGCACCAAACCCGACGGGGCCAGAACCCAACAGCCCATTGCCGGTCAGCCGTCAGGTAGAACCTGGAGACCCTGATTGCTGATGCCTGACTGCTGATGGCCGGCTCGGTTCCGGCTCCGCTGGGTCAGGCTATTCCTCGCGGGAGGTACCCCCGCCCGTCGAACAGCCCCCGCCGCGACCCCGTCCGCTTCGTCTTCGCGGGCCGCGCCAACTCCACCGGCGTCGGCCGCCGCGCCGGGTCCCTCGACGCCGCCGTTGGAGGCGGTCCCCGTGCGCTCCAAGAGCCCCACCCCGGACAGGACGTCGGAGTTCGTTGCGTGCGTCCGCAACGCCTCCGGACGGGAGAGAGGGGATGGCCGAAGCCGGCCCGCTCCACCCCGACCGCCAAGCCCGTCGCCTGCCGTCACTGGTGCTCCGCGCCCGACTCCGTGAACGCCTCGGCCCGGTAGGTGAGGATGGTCACGCCGGACCCGCGCCAGGCGTGCCGCGCGCTCCCTCCCTTCGCAGAGAGGTGATCGAGAAACTCGACGGGATCGGCGAGATCCCCCCACACCTGCGGTAGGAACGTCGATCGACGGCCATGGATGTCGAGGACCACCCCGTCGATCCCCGGACGGAGCTTCTGGAGCAGATCCTCGGGGCTCGTGAAGCCGAGGGGCTCGGGTAGCGAGAGCACACTCACCTCGATCGTGATCCGGCCGAGCTCGGCGGGAACCACGGGGGCAAATCGAGGATCCTCGACCGCCGCACTACGGGCATTGTGGATGACCGCGATCCCGAGCGGCTCCTTCGGGAAGATGTGACCGATGCAACCCCGCAGCTCATCGCCGATCTCGAGGGTCACGAAGGCGCCGCGCCGCTCGCGGAGCGCCGCCGACGCGTTGGCAGGCAGCGTCGGCGCCCGCTCCCCGGTGACCGCGGCGATGAGGGAACGGCGGGCGAGATCGAGTAGGAGGGCGCGTTCGCTCGACCCATAGGCGGCCCCACTCCCTGCGGTGCCGGGCGCGGTCACCCCGGTCTGGTCGAACCCCGGCGGAAGGGCGGCGCCAGCGTCGCTCTCCGGGGCGCCACCGTGACCTCGGGACAGCATGGCGGCCGTGACGAGGGCGATCAGCGCGGCGGCGCCGACGAGCACGAGGGTGAGCAAGAGCATCCTACGACGGCCTCCGGTTGCCGTCGGCGACGGATCCTCGATGTCGGACTCTGACGGTGTCTGCTCCATCCACGCCCCCACCTCAACCCCTCGCGACGAACGCCACCGCACCATACCCCACGACGCGCAACCGGTTTCCCGAAGTGTCCCCGCTGTTGCGATAGTCGAGGAGCTCTGCCCGCCAGCCGAGCTGACGAGCGAGATGGATCACCGTCATGATGGGCAGGCGACCACACGCGCTCTCCTCCCCAACCCGGTCCACGTCGAGCGCGACAATGCCGTCGAGGGTTGCCCGATCGAGCGCGACGGCCTCGTCGTAGGGGTGGTAGTGGCTGAGATCGGAGCTCGCAACGACCAGCGTGTCGCGATCCAGCCGCGGCGCCAGGGCCCTGGCGACCCGCGCCGGATCGACAGCACCGAAGAGCAGCGGCACCAACGCGAAATCAGCGAGGGTACGTTGAAGGAACGGTAGTTGTACTTCGAGCGCGTGCTCCTGGAGCTCGGCGTCGGGCACCCACGTGAAAGGATCGACGCCGGGGAGAGCGCGCGCGAGCGCGGCGACGCGCACGAGCCCGAGCGGCGTTCGGTATGCTGAGTAGTCGCCAACGCTGACGCCACGGAACGCAGCATGGTGGCTCGGCGCGAGAACGAACACGGTCTCGTACGCGCGGCCACGGAGTTGCCGAAACCCCTCCCCCGCGACCGGCCCCGAGAAGACGTACCCGGCATGCGGCACGATGAGGGCCCGGAGCTCCGGGAGCGCGCGCTCCTTCGCCTGCCCAAGATAGCGATCGACGTCGGCGGCGAGCGCGGCGGAATCGCCACGGTAGAATCGATCCGCGACGGCGGGCTCGCGGATCGCGCCAGAGATTCCGGCCGTGGCCAACGCCCCGTCCCCGGCCGCTGGAAGGACCTGCCCGGCGACACCCGACGAGAGGGCAGCGGCCACAATGCCGGCACCGCGACCGCGCAGCACAACGGTGCTCGCCACCACCGCGATCGCGAGGACGAAGGCCAGTCCGACCGTGACGCGACGTGCCCGTGCGTCCATGGAGCTCATCTTAGTCGGCGAAGCGCCGCTTGTCCCATCACCCCGGCGTGGGAGCAGTCAAACTCGACGATCCCCGTCCCGAGGTCCGCTCGAAATCCACAGCCCTGGATGCACCGGTCTTCACCCTCGACGATCCGCTCCGTCCCCACGAGCAGGACCGATGTGGATTGGGCCGGATCGCAGTCCCACACGCCGGAGCAAGAGGCATCCCATGTCTCATGAGGGGGGTACTGGACGGTGGCGCAGGGGTGCTCGCGCCACCCCTGCACCTCGAGGCGGATGGGCCAGGTCTGTCCGTCGTCCTGCCGTCCCCTCCCCTCCCAGACTCCCCGGTGCGGCTCGGTCTCGAGATCGGACTGGTCCCCCACCATCTCGAGTTCGCCGTCTTCGGCGTCCTCGGCCGACGCCGCGGGCGGCGGGGGGATCATCAGGGAGACGGTTGCCTCCGGCACCGGCACCGGGCGCGACGCGCAGGCGACGAGCGCGGCGGCGACGCCAACCCTGACGAACGCCACCCGTGAGCACGAAACCGACACCCGCCAGCCATACCAGACCCGCGGCGCGCCTGTCATGGCCAAACGGCAGCGGCATGGAACGCTGAGCGGATCATCACTCGACGCGCGTCGATCGTCGAGAGTCGTCGTGGGAGAGCACGATCTTGGGCTGCGCTGTGAAACCGAGCGCGACGACTGGAGTCACTTCGCGTTGAGCGCCGGTCTTGGATCGGGTCCCTTCGCTCCAACGTTCTTGGAGCGAAAAGCTCGCCGATCCTGAGTCAAGAAGAGCGGTGGTCCGCACATATCCTGGACGTCCATGCGCAGGGACCGTCCCCGAGCCAGATCGTGCACCTGACGGATCGCGAGGCCGAGAACCACGAACTCTTCGCGCTACGGGGGTGCCCTCCGCCGAGCGGTGGCGCCGGATACCGCGCCCCTACCAGCCGCCACTACCGGCTAGCTCAACGCTCCACCCAGCGCGTCCTCGCCCGCACCAGCTCCTTCCCGTCCTCCTCGCGCACCACCGCGTGTTCGTGTGCGCCCGGAGCGACCTCTAGCGCGCGGGTACGCACCGTGGTGTCGTGGCGACACTCGGCAAGGTACTGCACCTCCCCAGTCGCGAGTCGGCAATCTCGCCAGACCTCCTCGGGTAGCGCCTCCACCAACCATGAGAGGTATGCGGCGTTGTTGGCGTGAAGGTTCATGTCGATGTCTTGGTACCGCACCGTCAAACGGCGCTCCTCGTCCCATTGCTCGAGCCTCGCGAGCCTCTCACGCCAGGGCGGGAGCACATGGACGGCTTCGGCGAGCAACTCGGGCTCGATCACGGTCTCCGGTCGCACGGGGCGCCGCCGCTCGAGCTCGAGGATGAGCCACTGGCTCGCCGCACGCGCGACAACTGCTCCGTCCATGCGCCGAACCTCGTAATCGCGGAGCACAGCGAGCCGCTCGCTCCCGGACGGCCAGGTCTCGATCTCTAGCCGGTCCGTCTCGCGGATGGCGGCATCGACCTCGATCTTCATCGTGCTGACCACCCAGGTGAGCCCGCGACGATTGAGCTCGTCGAGCCCCCACCCGAGGGCGCGGACGTTGTTGTAGGCAGCCTCCTGCAGGAAGGCGCCCAACGCGGTGAGCGTAAGCTGGTCGAAGGGATCGACCTCGTAGCTGTGAACGTCGAAGATCTGGCGGTGGCTTCTCACGGCGGGCACCGGAGGAAAGCACCTTCGCCCCGAGGATTTCAAGCCAGCAGGTGACCTCGGCCGGAGGCCATCCCCTCCCCTCGGCCATCAGGTACCTCCTGGCCTCGATCTCGCGGGCCTCGGCCTTGGACACGAAGCCGAGAGGTCGTGCGCTGCGGCGCTGCCTGCCCGGCTCACCCTCCCCCCTCCTTCCGCTGCGTCCGAACCCAGTCCTGGCGACCGCCGATCCCGCTCGCCGGCCCAGCGCCCCCCCCCGGCCACCAGGCAGGCGATCGAGGTACGGCTTCTGCCGCCAGCGCCATCCTTTGAACGCCAGCTCGCAAACTGGCATAAACTCTGGCGGATGGCGCTCGCCGACAAGTACACCTTGGTAACGCTGATCGAAGAGAATGCCGTTGTCCGTATCCATCGCGGCTTTCGCAAGACGGATGGGCGGTCGGTGGTCGTCAAGGTGCTGCGTGATGAGTACCCCAGCGATCTTCACCTGGCACGTCTGCGGCACGAGCACGACATCATTGTGTCGCTCGATGCGCCGGGCGTGGTGAGAACTCATGGCCTCGAACCGTCCGGCAACGGCCTGGCTCTGGTCCTCGATGATGCTGGTGAGCACTCACTCGATCGCCTCGAACGAACAGAACGTCTGACCACGCGGCAGGCCCTCCAAATCGCGGCCGCTGTTGCGAGGATCCTGGCAGGAGTGCACGAGCGCAACGTGTTGCACAAAGGGCTCAAGCCCCAACATGTGTTCGTGGATCCCAAGGATTTCACACGAGTCACGCTGATCGGCTTCGACATCGCCACTCGGCTGACTCGAGAACGCCAGGCGGCGTCCACGATCGGCGGGCTCGACGGTTTTCTCCCATACATCGCCCCAGAACAGACCGGCCGCATGAATCGGGTGGTCGATCGCCGCTCCGACCTCTACTCGCTCGGTGCGATACTGTACGAGCTATTCACGGGTCGGCTGCCGTTCCCGAACACGGAACCACTCGAACTGGTCCACGCGCACTTGGCACGGGACCCCGAGCCGCCGGTCCTCCACCGAGCCGATCTGCCCCCGGTCGTCTCGGACATCATCCAGAAGCTCCTCCGAAAGGTGGCGGAGGAGCGGTACCAGAGCGCGCTCGGTCTGGCGAGCGATCTCGAGCGCTGCCTCGAAGAACTCACGCTCCGCGGAAGCGTCGGGACCTTCCGCCTGGGTGAGTACGACGCGGATGGCGAGCTCAAGATTCCCCAGAGACTCTTCGGTCGGGACGCCGAACTCGACCAGTTGCTCGCCGCCTACGCTCGCGTGAGAACGGGGCCCCCAGAACTCTGCCTCTTGACCGGATACTCTGGAACCGGGAAAACCGCGCTCGTCCAGGAGCTCCGCGCGCACTTGGTGACCGGAGGTTACTTCGCCTCCGGCTCGTTCGAATACATCAGCCGCAACGTTCCCTACGCCGCCCTCGCGCACGCGTGCCAGCAGGTGGTTCGCTCCGTGCTCACTGAGCCCCCGGAGGCTCTGCAGGCGTGCACGCGGCGGCTCCTCACAGCGCTGGGAGCCAATGCCCAGATCATGATCGACCTCGTGCCGGAGCTCGGTCTGGTCCTCGGTCCGCAGCCGAAGGTCCCGGAGCTGGGCCCCGCGGAAGCACACCACCGGTTCGAGCACGTGTTCCAGAGCTTCCTTCTCTCGTTCATCGGCGCGCGGGACCCGCTGGTGTTGTTCCTCGACGATCTGCAGTGGGCCGACTCCGCTTCGCTCAGGCTCCTCAATATGGTCCTCAACGCGCCGGAGGCGCGCAATCTGCTCATTCTGGGCGCCTATCGAGACAACGAGGTCGATTCCCATCATCCGTTGATCCTCGCTCGCGACGAGGCCGTGGGAGCCGGCGCCTGCCTGAACGAGATCGCCATCGGTCCCCTCACGCCGCCGGACGTAGCCGCGTTCGTCGCGGATGCCCTTGCCCAAGACGTACGTTCGGTCGAGGCACTCGCCGCCGTGCTGATGGAGAAAACCAGAGGGAACCCGCTCTCTCTGGGTCAGCTGTTAATGACCCTCACCCACGAGGGCACCCTTCACTTCGACGCCAAGAGCCGCGCCTGGGCGTGGGACCTCGCCGCGATCGGCGCGACCCTCGCCAGCGACAACGTCGTCGAACTGACGCTGAGGAAGCTCGGCCAGCTCGGTGAGGGCCCCCAGCGGCTACTCCAGGTGGCCGCCTGCATCGGCTCCGAATTCGACGCGGACACGCTGGAGAGCGTCGTCGGCGGTTCGCGAGAAGAGCTGGAGAGACACCTGTGGACCGCGTTGAACGAGGGGCTCGTAATCCCACTTGATAGCAACTACCGCTACGGCCGCAACGCGATGGGAGAGCGTGCCGGCTTCACGGCGCGCTTCCAGTTTCTCCACAGCCGCGTGCAGCAGGCGTCGTATCAGCAGCTCGACGACGGGCAGCGGCGAGCCATCCACCTCGCCATCGGCCGCCGGCTACTCGGCAACCGGCAGGAGCTCGCGACGGACTCGCCGCTCTTCGATATCGCTGACCATCTGAACCGAGGGGCCGTTCTCATCACGGGCATGGCCGAGCGAAGGCGATTGGCGAGCGTCAACCTGACCGCGGGTCGGGCCGCGCGGGCTGCCGCGGCATCCGAGGCGGCAGCGCGCTACCTCGCCGCGGCGATCGGTCTCCTCGGGGAGGCGGGTTGGGTGACGGACTACCGCCTTCTCCTCGACGCCCACGTCCTCAAGGCGGAATGCGACTACCTCAACGGCCAGGTCGACGTTGCCTTGGCAGACCTGGACACGGCGGAGCGGCACGCGCAAAATCTGCTCGACCGCATCCCCGCTCGCAACATCCGGTCTCACCTGTTGACGAACATAGATCGCCTCGGGGACGCGGTCGCGAACAGCATCGAGACCATTCGCCTGTTGGGCGAATCAGTGCCGGCGCCGGACGATCCTGCTGCTCTCGGAGCCGCGATCCGCGCCGAGTTCGATGCCTTCCAAAGAGAGCGGGCGGGCCGCTCGGTTGCCTCCCTCGGCGAGGTTCCGGAGATGACCGTCCCCGAGCGCCTGGCCCTGATGGAAGCCTATGCCAAGACCATCCCCGCCGCGTTCCAGTCGGTGCAGGAGCTCATGGTCGTGGTGGTGCTCAAGGCGGCGCGCCTGCAGCTTCGTCACGGTCGAGCGCCGCTGACTCCGTTCATCCACAACCAGTACGGTCTGGTGCACACCATCATCACTGACGATATGGACACGGGGTATCAGTTCGGGAAGCTCGGCGTCGAGTTGGCCGCGCGGATCGGCAATCCGGCGCTGGCGGTGCCCGGTCTCTTCATCTTCGCTGGCTTCCTTTCGCACTGGCGCGAACCCGTCCACGTCAGCGTCAAGCACCTTCGGACGGCAGTGCGGCAAGGGCTCGAAACGGGCGATCGATTCCACAGCAACTACGCAGCTGCCTTCGTCGTGAGCTATCGCTTCTACGCTGGAGACCCTCTCGACGAGATCGAGGAGGACCTGCCGTTCGCGCTCGACCTTGCGAACCGAACGGGAGACGTCATCGTTGGCGGCTTCCTCGTCGGGTTGCGCCAGGCGATCCGGGCGCTGCGGGGCACGACCATCGCACCGCATCTTCTGGACGACGCTGACTTCACGGAGGCTGCATTCGAGGCCACGGCGTCCCCACCCGTCCGCGCCTTCTACGGCGTGTGCAAGGCACCGGTGCGGTTTCTGGCGGGGAAATACGAAGAAACGCTCGAAACGACCGAGCGATTCCGGCCCCTGCCGAACATCCTCTACCAAGCGGAGTACAAGCTCTACCACGGCCTCGCGCTCGCCGAGTTGGCGCGGGCCAGCGCGGGCGAAACGCGAGATAGGCTCCTCGAGCGTCTGCGCGAAGACGCCGCGACGGTAGCCCGGTGGGCAGAGGGCTGCCCCGCGAACCATGGGCATCGATCCTTGCTGCTGCAGGCGGAGCAGGCGGCCGCGGAGGGTCTGGTCTTGGCGGCGATAGCTCTCTACGATGACGCCATCGAGCAGGCCCGAGCCAACGGATTCATCCACCACCAGGCGCTGGCCAACGAACGCTGTGCCCGTTTCCTGACCGAACAGGGGCGGGCGAAGATTGCTCGGCCGTATCTCATCGAGGCCCGGTATGCCTACGATCGTTGGGGGGCGACAGCGAAGACGAGGGAACTCGACGCCACGTACCCCGACCTATTCGCACCTACGAATGGCCTGGAAGGCGCCCACCCGCTCGGCGGGGGCCTGCGGGCCGTGACCAACACCGCTCCGCTGGAAGGCCTCGACCTTGCCACCGTGGTCAGCGCCACGGAGACGATTGCCAGCGAGCTGGTCCTCGGCACGGTGCTCGAACGGCTCATGCGAACCGTGATCGAGAACGCGGGCGCGCAACGCGGCTTCCTCATCCTCTGCGACGACGCCAATCTGCGGCTTGCCGCTGCCATCACCGTCTCCCCCGACGAAGTCTACGTCGGTCTGTCCGAGCCGATCGACCAAGCCACGCAGTACTCGTCCAGCGTCGTCCGGTACGTCGCCCGCACGGGTCTGCCCGCTGTACTCAACGACGCCGTCGCGGACCACGACTTCAAAGGCGACACCTACATCCAGCAGCACCGCCCGAAGTCCTTGCTCTGCGTGCCGATGTCGTACCGGGGACGGCTGCGCGGGGTCCTCTACCTCGAGAACAACGCGGTCACCAACGCGTTCACGCCGGCCCGCCTCCGCCTGCTGCAGTTCCTGGCCGTGCAGGCCGCGATCGCGGTCGAGAACGCTCGCCTGTACGGTGAATTGAACACCGCGACCGAGAGCCTCCGGAAGGCCAACGAGACATTGGAGTCCCAGGTCGCCGAAAGAACGGCCGAGCTCCAGCGCGCACTGTCGGAGATCTGGAGCGAGATGGACCTCGCCCGCAAGATCCAGACCGTCCTCTTGCCGGAGGACCGGCGAGTGCAGGACTACGAGGTCGCGGCCACCATGATTCCTGCGGACAGCGTGGGTGGCGACTACTATGATGTCATCCAGACGGACGACAGCAGCTGGGTCGTGATCGGTGACGTCTCCGGACACGGCGTGCCGGCGGGGCTCATCATGGTGATGTTCCAGACGGCCATTCGCACGCTCGTGTCAACAGCCGCTCCCGGCGAGCGGCTGTCACCTGCCACGGTGCTGAGTCGGGCGAACCAGGCGGTGCGCAGCAATCTCGAGCGGGTTGGCAAGGGTCAGTACATGACCGTAACAGCCCTCCAACTCCGGGGCCCGGACGTTCGTTTCTCGGGCCTCCACCTCGACATCCTCGTGTACCGTGCCGCGCTCAAGACGGTGGAATGTGTCGCGACTCACGGGGTGTGGCTCGGTGTCCTCGACGACGTCGGGCATCTCCTCGCGAACCAGACCCTCCGCCTGGAGCCGGGAGACACGCTGCTCTTGTACACGGACGGGCTCACGGAAGCGAAGTCCCGCGACGGCCTCCTCGGCACGTCTTCGGTCGTCGCTCGATTCAAGGACCTCGCGACCGAGACGATGCCGCCCACCGCCATCGTCAGGGGGATGCTCGGGGTGCTCGAGGGCTGTCGCGTGGATGATGACGTGACACTGATGGCGGTCCGCTACGCCCCGACCGAGGTCGAGAGGGCAGAGCGAGCCAGCGACTCACCCAGCATGGAGGCGCGGTGACAGGATTGCAGATAAAAGCCACCATCGAGCCCATTTGGTCCACGGTTCGAGACATCCGAAGGCAAGTGATGACGGAGCTCTTCCAGCATCCCCCTGCCTTGCGCAACGCGGCATCCATGGTCGCCTCGGAGTTGCTGGAGAACGCCATCAAGTACGGCGAGGGCGTCCCCGATGCGCCCACCATCGAGTTCTCCTTCACGTTGGAGGCCGGTCAGATACTGATCGTCGTGAGGAACGGGGCCACCCTGGAGTCGAATGTGCGAAGGCTGCAGGAGCACATCGAAGCGCTGAATCGAGCCGAAGACCGCTCCTCTCTCTACCTACTCCGTCTCGAGGAACTACTGGAGCAACCCGCTCAGAACTCGGGCCTGGGGGTCTACCGGATCGGATACGAGGGAGAGTTCGATCTGGAATGCACCTACGTCGACAGAGTGGTGACCGTGACAGCCAGCCGGAGCATCCGATGACTGAACCAAGCCGATTCGAAAACGCAGACCTCGCAATCGTTCTCTCCGAAACGGATGACGAGGTGACCGTGAGCCTGCTCGGCTCGAGCGACGCGCGCGATCCAGAGGAATTCCTTCAGCCGGTGTTCCAGCGAGTGATGCGCCATATCGAGGGCCGCTCCCTGATCATCGACCTCACCTCGCTGGAGTTCATGAACTCCTCGACGGTGTCGCCGATCATCGCCCTGGTCAAGACACTCGACTCCCGGAAGGTCGAGACACGCGTCCGTTTCGGCGTGGAAGAATGGCAGCAGGTCCACTTGCGATGCATGCGCACGATCACGAGGATGCTTGGCCACGTACAGGTGGAGGGGCCTGGTCCGGAATCCGTTCCAAGCCGACGCCCGCGACCCTCCGGCGCCTGACGGACTGGTTGGCACGACCACCTGCCGGAAACGGGGCAGCGGGAGCGCGTCTTCTCCGCGCTCCCGCGCTGGGGGGGGGGGGGGGCGGGGGTACCCGAACTGGCAGCAGAGCTCGCGAGCGGTGCCGCTGGAGACGCACCCCACGTCGCCGCGCGCACCGCAATGCGGCGTGGGTCCCGGGAGACTCGGGGGCGCTCACCTCTGGCAACCAATGGCCTGGCAACCTGGTCGGTGCACTAGAGCAGGGTGATGCCGGCATCACGGCAAGCTTCGATCTGATCTTGCGGCCAGAGCGACGCCTGTATCTCACCAACATGAGCCTTGCGCAGGAGGTACATACAGAGCCTCGATTGGCCGATGCCACCACCGATGCTCAACGGGAACTCTCCGGCAAGCAGGCGCTGGTGCCAGTAGAGGTCCCTGCGCGCGGCAAGCCCCCGGATCTCGAGCTGGCGCAGCATGGACTCGGCATCCACGCGGATCCCCATGGACGAGAGCTCGAAGGACCGACCGAGGACCTCGTTCCAAACGAAGATGTCTCCGTTCAGGCCCTTCTTTCCAGCCGCAGACTCCGTGCTCCAGTCGTCGTAGTCGGGAGCGCGGCCGTCGTGGATCTTCCCGTCGGCCAACACCCCACCGATGCCGATCACGAAGACGGCTCCATGCTCACGGGTCACTGCGTCCTCCCGTTCGCGGGGAGAGAACTCCGGGTAGGCGGCCAGCAGGTCTTCGCTATGAACAAACGTGATATCCCGTGGCAGGACGGGCTGGATCTGGGGGTAGTGATCGACGATGAGAAACTCGGTTCGCTTCATGGCCGCGTAGATCCGACGCACCACATCCTTGAGGAAGCCGAGATGGCGTTCGTCGCGGGTGATGACCCGCTCCCAGTCCCACTGGTCTACGTAGAGCGAGTGGAGGTTGTCCAGTCCCTCGGAGGGACGGATAGCGTTCATGTCGGTATAGATGCCGTATCCAGGCATGAACGCATAGTCGGCCAGGGCCATGCGCTTCCACTTGGCCAGCGATTGCACCACCTCCACCTCTGCACCACCCAGGTCCGGAACGCCGAACGAGACCGGCGGCTCGATGCCGTTCAGGTCGTCGTTGACACCGGTGCCCCTGAGGACGAAGAGCGGTGCGGTGACTCGACTCAATGCCAGCTCCGCGGAGAGGTTCGCCTCGAAGAAGTCCTTGAGAAGCTTGATGGCCTTTTCGGTCTGCTTGAGGTCGAGCAGGGGGCGATAGTTCTTGGGCAAGACGAGCGTTCCCGGCATGTTTGCTTCCTCGGGCGAAGGCCCGCATCGTTTCGAATCCCTACGACGTGGCCCCCGTTTTACAGGCTTTGTGACACCCTGGCAGCAGGATCGCCCTCGGCCGGGAAGCCGTTCCCGACACGGGAAGAGGCGAGCTCGGTTCCTGCGGACGAGGGCGCCGCCGAGGCGGCGCGATCCTGGCCCGGCGCGGCAATCCGATCGATCGCCGCGCCAAGCCAGGGACCCAGAGCACCGAGGCGACACCAGCCGCACCGAAGGTGGTGCTGGAAGGGCACCGCACGTCGACACCCACCCCGCCACGCGGCGTGGAGCCCGGGCGACGCGGGGCCCTCGCCCTGCGCGAGGACCCAGGTCAGGGGCCCCGGGCGTCGGGCCCCGCTCGGCGGAACCGAGTAAGCAAGTCTTGGGCCGAGTTGGGGGGCATTGCCAGCGCGGTCATTGCTGTCGGCAACCCAATCGGGGATTTAGCCAGGGCGAACGCATCAAAGATGGAACACATTCGATCACTTACGTGTGCGTCTTGAGCGGCGATCCCGAACGTGATCTCTTGCACT
>JAFGBI010000412.1 GCA_016933275.1 Polyangiaceae bacterium
AGTGCAAGAGATCACGTTCGGGATCGCCGCTCAAGACGCACACGTAAGTGATCGAATGTGTTCCATCTTTGATGCGTTCGCCCTGCCGTCAGCGCCTGGTGGTCCATTCCCTGGAGCTCGAAACGGACGACGGCGAGGGCGGCCTGCGCGGCGAGGCTGAGCTCCCTTCCGGCGTTCCGTCCATCGCCCCGCTCCATCCGGACGGGACCGTGAGGAGTCCTGACGCACCACCGCCCTGCCGAACCGAACAACAGCATGTCATCGCCAGTCTATGAACCAGCGACCGCGAGGCAACCGCCAAAAAAGGGCCCCAACCGGGGACGACCGCCCGAATCCGGGCCGATCCTGGTAGGGGGTCGGGAGAGTGGGGCAAGCTCGCTCCGTTCGGCGCCTACGGCGCCCCTGGACGCATCCAGCGCGTCACCGAGTCACCGGCGTCAGCGAGGGCGCGTCGGCGCGTGGGCTCACCGGTCGCGAGGTAGCTCGTCTCGATGTACCGCGCTTCGATCGTCCTGTTCACCTGCGCGCGCTCGGTCGTTCGGATGGCTCCCCCGTGCCCGTCGCTGCGTGCTCGCGTAGGTGCCTTGGTGCTCGCCGGGCTTTGGGTCGGCCGCGTCGTGGAGGTCCGTGGAGGGCGCGTGATACACGCTCTGGCCCGTCGGTTCGCGCCAGAGCAGCAATCAGGTTGATTGCTGCGTCAAATCAACAACCTAGAGCACCGAACCGGCAGCAGACCGCTCCAGAGGCAGCGCTGGAAACGCGTCCTCGCCTCGCACGGACGCGTTTCCAGCGCTGCCGTTGCTGGTGGCAACCTGATCGGTGCTCTAGGCGCTGGGCGAGCGTCCTCGCGTCTGCCCAGTCCCGGATGGACGGTTGCGACGCCACGCTCGACGACGACCCCCGACCCTTGCGGTCCGTGGTGGAGAACGACGGCGCCGGTGCGTTCGACGTCCGGATCCTCGTCCGACGCCTCGTACGGGCGCGCGCACAGGGTGTGCCCATCCGCCACGGTGAGCAGGAGCCTCCGAGACGCCGGCGAGCGTGAGGAGCGCAAAGCCGCCCGGGCGGTGCGGCGGTGGGTGGCGTGGCGCGACACCCGAGCAGAGGGAGCCCCATCCCCGCTACCGCGAGCAGGACCCAAGACCAACGACGGCCCACCCGGAAACGATAGCGCGGTTCGCCGCCTGGTCGGCGCGCAATCCGGCCAGCCGGGCGCGGGCCACGGAGGCCTGGCCCGGCCTCTCGGCGGTGGCGCGAGCTTCGGCGGGGTGACGCTCGTGCGCGTGCCGAAATGGCCGACAAGCGCCGTTCACGAGGAGGGGAGAAGCCTCTCCCCCCCGTGATCGAAATCTCGTCACCGAGGGTGCGGTGGTCTACATCTGATGGGACCTGCTCGCGCGCGGTACACGAAAACGTGGTGGGTCGGAACCGTTCGCGTGACGGGGCGGGGGGCCAGGTGCTTCCGGAGAACCAAGATGGCTCGAGAAACCAAGAGACACGCTGTGGCATTCGCGAGGTGTCGTGCCCAGCAGGTGCTCTCGCTGGCACCGGCGCTCCTCGCGCTCGGGTGGGCGATCCCCTCGCAGGCCCAGCAGCTCGGCGACTACTCCTCCCACGCGGCCGCCAGCAGGAGCGTCGTGATCACCGGGACGGGGGGTGAGCGCATTCGGATCACGCCCTATGGAGACTACATCGCGCGCGTCCAGGTCGTACGAAGCGGCGAGGATTTCTACCCCGACGACCGGTACGAGATGGTCGAATCCCACGACTGGGACGGCACGCTCGAGATCACCGACGGTGCCTCGGCGCTTGAGTTGGCGACGGGTGCCGTCGATGGGCTCACCGTCTCCGCTGCGAAAGGCCCGCTCCGCCTCTCGTTCACTCTCGGTGGGCAAGCGGCGCCGGTGCTCGGCGAGCAGAACGGGGTGAGTTGGAGCGGGAACAACGTGACGGAGTCCTTCACGGCTCCGGCCGCGGACGAGCATTTCGCAGGGCTCGGGCACGAAGCCTATGGGCGCATCGAACGCCTGGACCGGCGGGGCACCTCCGTGACGGTGGGTCACGGCAGCGAGGGGGCCTGCGTGGTGCCGTTCTACCTCTCGTCAAGAGGGTACGGCGTCTTCCTCAACACGACGTTCACCCACACGATCAATCTGGGCCAGAACAACACCTATTCTCTGGGCATCAACGGGGAAGGGTACGGCGGGCAGATGGACTACTTCTTCATCGCCGGGCCCGACGTCGCCCAGATCCTGGATCGCTACACCCAGCTCACTGGGCGGCCCCGCATGCCTCAGCGATCCATCTTCGGTTTGCAGCTCTCCGACAAGTCGGACCCGAGCAACAACGGCGAGGCCTGGTGGAAGCAGATGATCACCGACCATCGCAACGCCGGCTTCGCGTTCGATCACCAAGTCAACGACAACGCGTGGCGAGCCTCGAACGAGGCGACCTCGGGACAGATGAATTCCTGGTTCGAGTTCCGGGCCGACCGCTTCCCCGATCCGGCGGAGTACCAGCGCTGGGCCGCCGAGAACGGCGTGACGGTGACCCTCGACCTCAACCGGCCGGGCATCCCGCTGAACCCGAGCTGGAACGACGCCTATAGCATTCCGGGGACCAACGACTGTCCTGACTTCACGAACCCCGCGGCGGCGGACTGGATCTGGAACCTGTTCTTCGACAAGGCGCTGGATCCCGCGCTCGGCTACCCGGGAGACGCGATCTGGCTCGATGAGTTCGACTATCCGGACCACAATCACTCGACCACGCTCGCGAGCGGCAAGCGCTGGGCGGAGGAGTCGATCAACTATCACTTCGACCTCCTCCGGGCCTGCGTGGACACGGGGTGGGATCCCGCCATCGGAGAGGCCAAGCGGCCATACTTCTGGAGCCGCGGTATCACCGCGGGTGCACAGCGATGGGGCACGCACTGGACCGGTGATCTCGACGGCAACTGGGGAGACATGGCCTACCAGGTGAAGGCGATGCAGTCGGCCGGGATCTCCGGGTTCCCGTACTTCAATCACGACGCCGGTGCGCACTTCACGCCGACGGTGAACGAAGACAACCTGTACCGCCAGTGGGACATGGCCTTTGGGAGCTTCACCCCGATCTGGAAGCCCCACGGGCCCGGGCACAAGCGGTGGCCGCTGCAGCGCAACACGACCTGCCAGAGCACCGCGAGGACGTACATCACCAATCGCTACCAGATGATGCCGTACATCTACTCGTACGCGCACCTCGCCCAGCAGACCGGCCTGCCGATGGCGCGACCGATGTTCTTCGAGCATCAGAACGACGCAGCCGCGTGGGGGCGGGACATGCAGTACTTCTGGGGACACGAGATGGTCGTCGCCCCCAACTGCTCTGACGGCAACAACACCGTGTCGGTGTGGCTGCCCCCCGGCAATTGGTACGACTTCTGGGATGACACCAGGCACGCGGGCGACACGACGGAGGACGTGAACGCGGCGACCGGCGAGCTTCCCGTCTTCGTCCGGGAGGGCGCGATCATCCCCATGGCGCCCTACGCCACCTCGACCTTCTTCATCCCCCAGGACCAGCTGATCGTTCACGCCTACGCGGGCGCCGACGGCACCTTCGCGCTCTACGAGGACGACGGCGTCACGGAGCGCTTCCGGACGCAGGGCGAGCTCCGGCGCACGAACCTGAGGTTGTCCCAGCAGGATCTCGTGGTGGAGATCGGGGTGGCCGCGGGGACCTACTCCGGCGCCCCCACGAGTCGGTCCTACCAGGTCGTCTATCACGGGCTGTCCGCGGCCCCAGAGATGTACGTCAACGGCACGCCGGTCCCGTCCCATGCGAGCGAGGACGCGGTCCCGGCAGGCCAGGACGGCGCGGTGTGGGACGCCGGGGCGGAACTGCTCACCGTCTTCGTCGCGGCGCGACCGGTGGACGAGACCACCTGGATCGCGAGCGCGGCGGAGGTGACCCTGCCTGGCACGGGGGGCACGGGCGGCAACGGTGGGAGCCAGGGCGGCGACGCCGGCGCGCCAGGTGCCGCGGGCATGAACGTCGGAGGAACCGCGACCGGTGGGGTCCCGGGCGCGGGCGGAGCCGCTGCCAGTGGTGGGACGACCGCGGCGGGAGGCACCGTCGATGGCGGAGTGCCCGCGGCGGGAGGCGTCACCGGTAGCGGTGGAGTCAGCGCCGGTGGCACGACGACGGCTGCCGGCGGATCGACGCTGCCGGGAGCTGGCGGAACCGGCGGCGCCGCATGCTCGGCGCCGCTCACGCTCTGTGGCACTGCCTGCGTGGATCTCGCGGCGGACGCCGCCAATTGCGGCCAGTGCGGGACCAGCTGCGCGGTGGGGCAGGTCTGCGCGGCGGGCGCTTGCGCCGCAACCTGTCCGCCGGGGCAGACGCAGTGCGGCCAGGCCTGCTTCGACCTGACCACGCACCTGCTCAACTGCGGCGCCTGCGGAAACGCTTGCCCGCTCGAGCAGATCTGTCAGGCAGGTCTGTGCAGCGAATCGCCGGCGGGCGGAGGTCCGACGGTGCCGTCGGCCGCGGCGGATCGCGAGGCAACGAGCGACTCCGGTTGTGGCTGCGCGACGCCGCTCGAGCGCCCCATGCCCCTCGGCGGACTGATGGGAATGCTGCTCGGGCTGGCGATGCTCGAGCGGCGCCGCCTCGCCGCCTCGCCGGTCAGGCGCCCGCGGCGCGCCGCGGGCGCGCCGTCGCGGACGGCAGCGGCAGGTCGTGGTCTGGCGGGGCGAGGATCACTCGCATGACGCGGGGGTTAGAAGTGGGATCCCCACGCTGGCGCGTGCTCACCGCGCTTCTTTGTTTCACCGTGGCGGGCTGCGCCACCGATCCGCAGCAGCAGTCGAACCAATCCGCGGGAGGCAACGGAGCCGTCGGAGGCAGCCTCGCAGCGGGTGGCGGACCCGCCACCGGTGGCAACCTCTCGGGCGACGGCGGGGCACCCACGGGCGGCTTCGGAGCCACCGCGACCGGCGGCGCGCTCACGGGCGGCGCCAGCTCGGGCGGGGTGACGGTGACCACCGGCGGTCTACCCACCGGTGGCGCCAGCTCGGGCGGTGGCTTCGTGACGGGTGGCGGGCCAACGAGCGGTGGCAACGGCGGCTCGCCGACGGGTGGAGTCAGCACCGGCGGGCTCGCTACCGGCGGCATCACGACCGGCGGCGTCAGCACCGGTGGCACGGCGACGGGTGGCGGCTCGCCGACAGGTGGAATCGGCACCGGAGGCCTCAGTGCCGGTGGCGTCGCCACCGACGGCGGCGGCGGCGGCGCGGAGACGGGGGGTGTCGGCACGGGTGGGGCGGGCAACAGGTTCCGCGTCTACTTGCTGATTGGCCAGTCCAACATGGCCGGCGGTGCGGATACCGAGCCCGGGGATCTGGTGGAAGACCCGCGGATCAGGGTTCTCGGGTATGACGACTGCGCCCAGACCGGCAGGGTCTACAACGAGTGGGACACGGCCTCGCCACCGCTGCACGCCTGTTGGAGCAACGGCATCGGTCCTGGGGATCACTTCGCCAAGACGCTGAGCGAGGCGCTGCCCGGCGGCGACACCATCGGGCTCGTGCCCTGCGCCATTCCGGGCGTCGACCTCGACTTCTTCGTCAAGGGAGTCGTCTCCGCGCGACGCAATGAGTTCACGATTCCACCCGACAACCACTGGGACAGCGCCTACGACTGGGTGATCGAGCGGGCGCAGCTGGCGCAGAACGCGGGAGGCGTCATCGACGGCGTCATCTTCCACCAGGGAGAATCCGACAGCAGCGAGCCCAACCGGTCACTGTGGATGGACAAGGTGAAGGGCATGGTGGAGGATCTTCGCGCCGATCTCGGCGGCGAGCCGTTCCCCTTCGTCGCCGGGGAGCTACTCTACAGCGGCTGTTGCGGGACGATGAACACCATCGTAAACCAGTTGCCCGACCACATTCCGAATACCTACGTGGCGTCCGCAGCGGGACTCAATGGCGTGGACCAGTATCACTTCGACGCCCCCGGGGTCCGCACCATCGGTCGGCGCTACGGGGAAGCGATGATTGGTGCCCTGGGGTTGGGTCCCTAGACTCCCTCGGGCGACCATTGCGTCACGCGAGATCGTCGTTGTCGCCGAGGCAATGGGCAGCCACACACGCTGCTCCCCGGGGGTCGAAGCCGGCGATGGGGGCCAGGAGGAGGGCCTCCGCCGGCAAGCCTCTGGTGACAGCAATCGAGCCGGTGGGCACCCCGCTCGAGCCGGTCGAGCTCGATCAGACGCCGCTCGAGATGAGTCTACACGAACTCGGTACGGTGCAGCTCGAGCAGGTGCGGCGGACGGAGCGGAAAGCACTGGTCAACTCGTTGATGGAACACCATCACTACCTCCGTTTAAGTCAGCCCGTTGGCGAGCACCTGAAGTATCTCGTCAGTGCGCGTGGACGCCCCATCGCGTGTTTCTGCTGGTCATCGGCGCCACGGCACCTGGCCCCACGCGACACGTACATCGGCTGGTCGCCGGAGGCACGCAGGGCGAACCTCCGTTACGTGGCGTACCAGACGCGCTTCCTCATTCTGCCCTGGATCCGCGTGCCGCATCTGGCCTCGCATCTGCTCGGCCGCATGAGTCAGCAGCTCTCGGCGGATTGGGAGAAGCTGTACGCGCATCCCATCTACTTCACCGAGACCTTCGTCGATCCCGAGCGCAACCGCGGCACCTGCTATCGCACCGCGAACTGGACAGCGCTCGGAACCGTGTGGCAAGGTCTACACGGCGAAGCCACCACCAGAAGCGCAGAGCCCGAAGTGTACCGACGAAGCGGCGGCCATCTTGACCATGCTCCGCTCTCGTGTCGGTGTCCCGCTTCATCGACTCGAGCGGCTACAAGCCAACCTGGGCGTGCCGCTACCTGCCGGGACTCAGCACGGTGTGATCCAGGAACGCGCTGAGGGCGTGGCGCCCGTCCTGGAGGTACTGCTGAGCGACGCCGCCAACGCGGGGCCCCTCTACACCGACGACACCTACATGCGCGTGCTCGAGTACATGGGCAAGCGTCGCGCCCAGCTCGAGGCCGCTGGAGCGCTCGAGGACCCCGAGCGAATCGGGATCTACACCACCGGTGTCGTCGCGAAGAACGAAGGACACACCATCGTCCTCTACTTCACCAGGCGTCAGCACGCCGGGGAGAACTTGAACGACCGGCGCGATCCGGTGGCCCCGCGGCCCTACCGCGGCACCGGCTACCCCTGGCTGCCCGCGATCTACCTGCTGGCGAGCCTCGCCATCGTCGTGGTGATGCTCGCGACGAGCCCACCGTCCCCACCGCAGCAGGTGGGTCGTCTCCGAGTTGGAGAGCGAGTCGGGAGCGGCGACCACCGCCGCTTGCTCGCTGACGGAGGGGTTCGGGCGCCGTGTCCCCCGCGTCGCCGGCTGTGAGGCTCGGGATCTCGCCGAGCACGCGCCCCCGTAGGGATAGGAGGAGGATTGACCCAGCGCAGCGTGGATGCTGCCACCGACGGGGCGTCGCCAGGTCGACTTGCCGCGCTAGTCTGGACCCCGCCCGGGGTGGTATTGGCGTGGGGTGAGGATGGCGGCGAGTCGGATGGCTCGAACTCCCCGGCGGTTACGGGGAGGCGCGGCCGTGCTGCTGGCGGCGTCGCTCGTGGCGGCTCCGGTCGCCTGGGCCCAGACCAACAGCCAGGGGGTCGCGCGGCCCACCGGGAGTGCCCAGCAGGCGCCGCAGCCCGACAAGCCCCCGATCCGACGCGACCCGTTGGATCTCCGGTGGGATGCCCCGCCCGGCTGCCCTGGACGCGACGAAGTGATCGATCGGATCCGCGCGCTCGCCGGCTCGTCCCTCGACCAGACAAGCGGGTTGGCGGCACGGGGACGGATCACCCGCGTCGACGGTCGTTTCCAGCTGACATTGCTGGTGCCGGATGGCGTCGAGGTGCGCGCACGTGTGATCGAATCCGACACCTGCGCGGATCTCGCGGGCGCTGCGGCGGTAACCTTGGCGCTCCTCTTGGGCATCGAGCCGCGCGACAACGAGCGACCCGAGGACAAGCAGCCCGAGGACAAGCCCAGCGCGGCGCCACCAGCGCGGGCTCTGGCCAACAGCGATCCGAGCGTCGACGGGAGCGACGAGGACCGCCCCGGCGAGCCGAACCGGCGAAGAGAGCGCTGGGCACTCGTGCTGCAAGCCCCCGTTCTTGGCGTCGACGCGGGACCGCTGCCTCGCCCAAGCCCTGGCGCGGGGCTTGGCATAGGGACGCAGCGCGGATCCTGGCGCGTCCTGTTCACCGGCACTCTCTCCGCACCTCAGTCCGTCCACGCTCCAGGGCTGGACGAGTCCGTCGGTTCCGACCTTCAGCGCCTGACGGGGCGGCTCACCGCTTGCCGCGGCTGGCGCTCTGGGCGGCTCGAGCTTTCCCCCTGTGTGGGAGCGGCCCTGGAGTACGTCGCCGCTCGCGGGTTCGGTAACGGTGTTTCTCCCCAGGAGCGACGGGCCGTCTGGCCGGCCCCGGGTGTTGGTGTGGTCGCGTATGGACACGCGTCGAAGTCGCTGGCCTTCTTCGTCGAGGCGGGGGGCTACCTCGAACTCGCTCGCCCGTACCTCGTCATCGACGGTATCGGCGAACTGGTCCAGCTCAAGCCGGCCGCTGCAGGTGCAACGGTTGGCTTGGAGTGGATTTTTCGACGGGTGGCACCGCGCGGAGCCACTGCCACAGTGAGCCATGATGGCCGGGTCTTGCCGACGTTGAGGCGAGGCCCCCTGGGCATCGGGTCTGCTCCCACCCCACACCGGCCCTAGTGCAGCCGTTCGCCACCATCTACACGCAGTACTTCGACTTCGTCTGGGCGTCGGTTCGGCGTCTGGGCGTTGCTCCGGCTGCCGTGGATGACGTGGTGCAGGACGTCTTCATCGTGATCCATTCCCGAATCCATACCTTGGAGCAGCCCGAATCACTGCGGAGCTGGATCTACGGTGTCGTGCGACGCACCGTCAGCGATCACCGTCGGTCCCAGCGGGTCAGACTGGCATCCGGTCACGCCCTGGCCTCCGAGACAGACGCGCCGTGCGCGGTGACTCCGCTGGACGTTGCCGCGCAGAACGAGAAGGTGAAACTGCTCTTCAGTCTTCTAGAGGAGCTCGACGTGTCCAAACGCGAGATCTTCATGATGGTGGAGCTTGACGAGCTGACGGTTCCGGAGGTCGCCGAGATCCTCCAGATCCCAGTGAACACGGCCTATTCGCGGCTCCGCGCTGCGAGGCAGGCGTTCGAACAGGCGCTAGCGCGACACGCGGCCCTGCACGAAAGGCGAGCGGGACTATGTCCGGTCTGACTCCCCACGCTCAGGAACTGGTGCGGGCGGGGCGCGAGGCGCTGCGGCCGAGCGCTGCCGATCGTGAGCGCATCTCCCTGGCGTTGGCGCCGAAGCTCGGTGCCGCCCTGGCTGGCGGGGGCGCCAGCGCACTCTCCTCCACTTCGGTGGCCGCGAAGGCGACGACCTTGAAGCTCGTGGCCGGGCTCGTCGGGTTCGGACTCGTGGGCGGAGCCGTCGTGCTCGGGCTGCGGTCGGAAGCGCCACCCACGACCACACCGCCGCCGGTGTCAGCCATATCCCCGCTCGCGACGACCCCGGCGGCAACGCCAGGCGAACCATCGCCGGCGGTATCGACCACCCCTGTCCCCGCGGTGGCGTCAGCCGAGGAGGCGCCCCGTGGTGCCGCGCTCGCAGCGCAGACGGCTCCCTCCACCGGCAAACCCGACCTTGCGCTCGGTCCCGCCGAAAGTCTGGCCCAGGAAGTCGCGATCCTCTCGCGCGCCGGTGCCGATTTGCACGCTGGCCGACCGGCGGCGGCCTTGGTGGCTCTCGCCGAGCATCAGCGGAGGTTCCCCCGGGGCGCGCTGACCCAAGAACGCACCGCCGCGCGCGTTCAAGCGCTCTGCGCGCTCGGCCGGAAGCAGGAGGCGCAGACGGAGCTCGATCGGCTCTCTCGAGTGTCGCCGAACTCCCCTCTGGAGGCCCGCTCCCGCCAGGCCTGCAACCCCCCGCGGAAATGAAGAGACTACCGCGCGCACGGTCTGCCAGACTTCGATCCTCATGCTCCCGAAGTGGCAACGCCCGACGAACCTTGCCGCCGCCGGGCTCGTCTTCCCCATGCTGGCTGGGGCGTGCGAGCCGAGGCTCGTCGTCGGAAGCTATGTCGACACGGGCACAGGCAGGGGCACCGACACGGGCACCGACACGGGCACCGACACGGGCACGGGCACCGACACGGGCACGGGCACCGACACGTGCTCTCCACCGCCCGAACTCGACCCTGCCGCCGAGGGCGAGCCCGTCGAGATCCCTTGGACGACCGGTTTCGAGAACGCCTTCTGCGACTTCACGGAAACCGGCGGGTTCTGCTACGCGGACCCCGACGCCGCCTACGCGATCGTCGATTCACCCGTTCACGGCGGTCGCTTCGCGGCCGCGTTCTCCGTGACCACCGCTTCGTCGAGCGACGGGTGGGAGACCCGGTGTGTTCGCCAGGGCGCGCTGCCCATCGCAGCGACCTACGGGGCCTGGTTCTACATCCCGGCACTCGCCGAGACTGCAGACAACTGGAATCTCCTCCACTTTCGGGGTGGCGCCCCCGACGACTGGCATGGGCTCTGGGACGTGTCGCTGAGCACCGGCGAAGATGGCGGACTGCAGCTCTACCTTTACGACTTCTTGAACAGCTCCGTTCGAAGGGTGGATGCGTCGCCGTCAGTACCGATCGGATCCTGGTTCCACGTCGAGTTTCGCCTCCTCCGCGCGAAGGACGCCACCGGCGAGGTCGCGCTCTTCCTAGACGGAGCTCTCCTGCTCGAAACCACGGGGATCGTCACGGACGACACCGACGTCGGTCAGTGGTACGTCGGCAACCTCGCCAAGGCGCTCACGCCCCAGGACTCGACGATCTACGTGGACGACGTGACGATCCATACCCCCTGACTCGAGCCACGCCGCCACGATCTCGGGCTGGAGCGGCCAGAAGTATGCCACCAGCCCCCGCTCCCGCGAGTCCCCCGGAGTCTGAACTCACTGGACCCCAGGTGGACGGCCGCCATCTCCGGGGCGTGCGCGGGTGCCCACACCGTGAGACTGCCGGCGTGCCGCCCGGTTCGGGCCGCGAACGTCTCCCCCCCAGGACGCCCGCGCACCTCAGGGCATGACCCCAGTGGCATCTGCCCCGGTGAATGGATCGGCCAGTCGCGCTTCAATGAAGGCGGAGATGGCCTCGTGGCCCGCGTCCTTCGCGTGGAAACCGAACACCGAAGTCGCATCGGTCCCCGTGTAGGCACGGTTGTCGTTGGGATAGGAGCCGAAGCGACCGTAACTGACTACGACCATGTTGCTCGCCTGAACGTAGCTATCGCCGCCCATTCCCTCGGTCGTGTCCTTCACCCCGAAATACCAGACCTGAGTGTCGTCGGGATCGCTGTCCACGAAGTAGATGAACGGCGAGAAGCATTGGGTCGTATTGCACAGCGCCCCGTTCTCGGTGCCGTCCTGGGTGACCCATTTGTCAACATTCGTACCTTCCATCTCTCCGCCGATGGGGCCCTCAAAGAGGAATGCGTACTTGTCCGCTGCCTTCAGTATCTTGATCGCGACGTGGCTGGTGAAGAAATGGTACTCCAGCTCATAGGTGGCATTGGCGGACCTCATGCGCAGGTGATGTCCAAGGAGGACCCCGTCTTCGAATTGAAGGTCGTTGCCGCTCTCGTCGACCCAGCGGGTGGAGGTGCCGCTCGCCCTCTGGGGGTGGTCGAAATTGCCATTGCCAAAATTGGGCCAGCCACGGTACTCGTGCTTGTTGGTCCCGCTGGGAGACGTGTTGTATCCCTTGTCGGCGTCGTTCCCGATCCAGTCGTTCCCGACCCTATCGAAGGCGCTATCGAAGCCGGACTTCCCGTCGGTCTCGCCGTTCTCGAAGTAGAAGGTTCCGCCCGCCGCGGCGATCTTCCAGCACGAGACGTCGAAGTGCATCACCTTGGTGACGACGACTCCATCGGGATAGGGGCGGTAGGGCATTCCGGCGGCGGTCTCGTCGGGCTGATTGGGGTCGAAGTCTATCGCGCCCCCGGAGGCCATCCCCCCAGTGCCGCCCGTGTCTCCCATGCCACCGTCTCCGCCAGAGGGCAGGGCTCCACCAGAGGGCAGGGCTCCGCCGGTGGGCAGGGCTCCGCCAGTGGGCAGGGCTCCGCCAGTGGGCAGGGCTCCGCCGGTGGGAGCGACGCCCCCCGTGCTCACGGCTCCGCCGGTGGGAACGACGCCCCCCGTGTTGACGACTCCGCCCGTGGTGAACGCGCCGCCGGTGTCGACGGCTCCGCCGGTGGGTGGGAAGCCCCCGGTGGCTACCCCACCTGTTGCTCCGGAGGGAGGCAGCCCTCCGGTGCCGCCAGTGCCGGTCGGCACCGCACCGCCTCCGCCCCCGCTCGGGAGTCCGCCCGTGGCAGCTCCGCCAGAGGCCAGCGCGCCACCCGAGCCACCGGACTCTTCCTGTCCCGGGGAATCGTCGTCCGGGCCGCATGCAGCCAAAGCGACGGCGCTCGCCAAGGCCAAGGCACAGCAATGAACACTACGCATCCTGATCGTCATTTCGCGGATTCCTCACTTGGCAGGACGTTTCCCCCCGGTGTGAGAGACTCCTCGGGAGTCCACCGGATCGTCGCCGTCAGCGCCGTCGGAGTGGGGTGGTCCACTCGTGCAGTGGCGCAGCGTCTCGAATTCCGTCGGAGAGATCTCCGTTCCAGGTGTCGCGGGCTGCTCCAGCGAGGCGACGGTCAGGCAGAGAGCGTCGAACGGAACGACGCCACGTCGGGGCCACGCTCCCAGGGCTCTCGAACGCAACCGGGTGCCGTGGCTCAAGGGACAGCATCCCTGCCGAGCGTCCAGCGGATGGGGAGGAGGGTGTTGCCCGCCGGGAGGGCGAGGGCGGTCGGACGCCTCGAGCTACTGGACGTTGATGATCACGCGACGATAGGCCGTGAGGTTCGGGGAGCCGTTGTCGACCACCTCGAGAACGACGTGGATCTCGCTGCCGGAAGAGACCGACACCGTCGCGGATTGGGAGGTCGCGTTCTGGAGCGACCCCGAGCCGGAGCTCGGCTCGTCGAAGATCCACCAAGAGTAGGAGAGGCTGTCGCCGTCGGGATCACTGGAACCCGCGGCGCTCAGCTGGAGGCTGGACCCCGAGGCGGCAGAAACCCTGACGTATCCCCGACCGGTATCGCCGTTCACCACCGCGATGGGGTGGTGATTCGCCCCCCCGAAGTCGCTGGTGATGGACCAATCCATGCGGGCTTCAAAGTCGTTCGGGAGCAGATCCTTCGTAACGGCTGAGATATCGCGTAGTTAGGCGCAAATGACGGGAGACAAACCAGGGCCTGTCGGGTAGG
>JAFGBI010000413.1 GCA_016933275.1 Polyangiaceae bacterium
ACCGCCGATCGCTCCTTGATGGGGAGGTTCGCGCGCCGCCGGCTCTCGGACTGGCCGACGACCCGCTGCTCAAATTACCTACGCGCTCCCTTCGGGCTGCCGGCCTCGATTGCGTCGGGCGCGCTCGGATGGGGCAGGGCAGATCGTGAAGTAACCCCAGCCCGCGTGGGTCCGAGGAGTCGAAGGAATTCGCTGCGTTCCTCCCCCGGGGCTGAGACTCCTGCGCCCCCTCAAAGATCCGCCAGGAGCGCATGTCTAGGTCCACTCACTGAAGCGCTTGCCGAAGCGCGGTGCGGGCGAGTAGACCCGGTTCATCATTGGGGCTACGGCGCGGAGGGGATACGAGGGAGCGATTCCGGTTCGGAGCTGCGGCGTCGCACCTCCTGCACGCGCGGCCACGACAGCGCGGCGGCGCGGGCGCCTCGTGCTCGGGCTGGGGGCGTTGCTCCTCGCCGGCTGCGGCGGTGATCCGCCCCCCCCCCAAGCGCGTCACATCGACGCCGTAGCGCAGCGCATCGTCACCAGCGAGGTCGAGCTCCGGCTCACGCTTCCGGTCGCGGTGCCGTTCGAGGGGGTCGCGGTGGGTGCGGGCAACAGCCTGGCGCTGGCTGATCGCGTGACGGTCGTGCAGCCGGAGGGAGCATTCTCGTCGATCGTCAACTCCGGCACCGGCTTCACCAACGTCGGCGCCGATGCGCAGACCGGCTCCATCTGGAGCGCCGCCTCGCTCACGCTCCGGAATCGGGCTCAGGTCACGGGCGACGCGCGATCAGCCCGCGCGATCACGCTGCAGAGCGGCGCTTCCGTCAGCGGCCAGGTCGTGGCGAACACCCCGATCCCCACCGTCGTCCATCGCTTCCGCGTACGGCGCGCCACCACGGTGCCTCCGTCGGTGTCGCTCGAGCCTGACACCAGACGAACGCTCGCACCGGGTTTCTACGGCCCCCTCAACGTCAAGTCGCGCGCAACCCTCACGCTCGACTCAGGCCACTACTTCTTCCAGAGCGTCACCATTGAGCCGGCGGCAAGCGTTCGTCTTTCGAGCTCGCTCGCGCCGACCACCATCGCGGTGGCTTCGGCCGTCATCTTTCGCGGCACACTCGAAACGGACGACGGCCTCTTCCCGAACCTCGCGCTCGAGGCCCTGGGGGCTGATCCGGTAACCATCGAGGCCCCGTTTCGCGGCACCATCCTCGCCCTGTCGGGCACGCTGAAGCTTGGGGGTAACGACGTCGCACATGAGGGCTCGTTCTTCGCGCGCTCGGTGCAGATCGAGCCCGGCCTGCGCATCGTGCACCGGCCGTTCCGCTGGGGCCTGCTCCAGGCGCCAGGCCCGCACGGCCTCAAGCCCCTTGCCGGCTGCGTCGAGCCGCTCGGGGGTGGCCGGTACCTCGCCCTTTTCGGGTACAGTAACTTCGGGGCGGCGCCGGTGACCCTGCCGCCCGGCGCGGAGAACACCTTCACTGGCGCCACGGAGTCGAGCGGGTTCGCTACGTTCCTGCCGGGCTACCGGACCGGCTCCCACGCAGCGGCCTTCACTGGCGACTCCGTCTCCTGGACGCTCGATGGCGTGACCGCCACCGTCTCTCGCCGCTCGAACCCCTGCGCCCCGGTCGAGCTCGGCGCCGTTCGTGACACGACGGCCAGCGCGACCTCGCCCGACGCGGTCCTCGGCGCCACCGCCACCCTCGAGGCGGGTCCGGACCAGGTGGCGTTCCTTGCGTTTGACCTCCGCGCGCTCCGCGCCACGCTCGGTGCGGCGACCTACGTCGACTCCGCGACCCTCGAGCTCGACCTGCTCGGCGGCTCCGCGACGGGCCTCGAGCTCCTGGAGATGGAGGACCCCTGGACCGAGCACGCGACCTACCACTGCTCCGACGACGCCAACCCCGCGAATGCGTCCTCCGACTGCACGGGGGACGCCCGCTGGACGCTGGGCACACCGGGTTTTCCCCCCTTCAACCCCTGGCGGAACCGCGACCCTGGCACGGCGCCAACCGTTACCGTCGTGGGGGATCGGATCCTCATCGACGTCACCGCGGACGTGGAGCGCGCCGCCTACCTGGAGGAGGAGCGGTTCGGGTGGGCGTTGAGATCGAACGGGGTAGGAGCCACCATCGGCTCGCGGGAGTCGAGCCGCGGGCCCAGGCTCCGGGTATCGACGCTCCATCGCGACCCGGCGCTGGTGGCGACCCTGCCGCCCCTCGCGGTGGACGTGGATCCCACCTTGCAGCCCTCCTTGCCCACCATCACGGGCGAAGACCCCGCCGGCACGCCGTTGCCGGTCGGTGTCATCGCCGATCCGGATGGCCTCACCACGGAGCTCGTCGCCAACGAAATCCTCCTGACTACCGACGACCCCCAGGTCCTCGCGGCCTTCGTGGCCCGCTGGAACGCCCAGATCGCGTTCGCCGAGCCCGACGACGAAGGCCCCAAGACGACTTGCTTCGCCGTCATCGACACCACGCGGGTCCACGAGGAGGCGCTCCCGGCCCTCCTCTCCGAGCTCGACAACCGCTCCTATGGGACCCACCGCGCCTCGAGCCCCATGGTCCGCGAGCTCCTGGCGGCCGCGGCCGAGAGCACGCTCGCCGGGCTCGACGTGGACCTCGAGTGGCTCGGCAAGGACGATGCGCTCACGGGACCGTTCGTGACGAGGACTTTAACGGAGGGCGGGGACCTGAGCCGCCGCGGTGTGGGCAGTAACCCGTTCGCCTGGCCGCAGATGCAGACGGGCGGCGTCTGGAACACCGGCGTGGCCGAGGCCTGGCGGTTACTAGAGCTCGCCGGGATGCTCGAGCAGTCGATCACGGTGGGCGTCGCCGACCGCGGCTTCCATGAGGGAGCGGACTGGCCACCCGATTCGACTTGTCGCGCGACGCGCGACCGCTTCGACCCCTTCCAGGAGTCACCGGAACACGAGCCATGGCACGGCTCCCGCGTGGTGGGATCGGGGTTTGGGCTGGTGAACAACGCCTTCGGCGCTGCTGGTCCGGGCGGGCCGGTATCGCGGCTCATCACCACTTACCGGGGCAACGCCACGTCAGGAGCGGTCAAGGCCATCAACGACCTTCGCGACGAGACGCGCATCATCAGCATGAGCTTTCACTTCTGGGCGCCCAAGGGAGTGGCGTTCTGGGCGCGGCGCATGAAGCGGGCAGTGAACCGCGCACATGAGGATGGCGTACTGCTCTTTGCCTCCCCTGGTAACGACGGTGAGGACGTGGATGCCCGTGGGTGTGCGCTCGGCCGCTGCTGGGAGAAGCGGCTCTTTTTCCCCTGCGAGCTCGACCACGTGACCTGCGTTGGCGGAATGCAATGGGGCTCGACCCTTGGGGACCTGGAGTCGAACTTTGGCGAGGAGAGCGTGGACGTCTGGGCCTCCTACGACCACTTCAGCGACCCCGACCCCACCGATGCTACCTCCGACTTCGAGATCGTCAGCGGAACCAGCTACTCCACGCCCTTCACGGCCGGGATCGCCGCACTGGTCTGGGCGGCGAACCCTGACGCGACTGCTCACGAAGTGATGGAGGCGCTCGAGCTCGGCCGGGAGCCCGGACTTGGACGCGCGGCACCGGGCTACTACACCGCGCTCGACCCCGTACGCCATGCCCTGGCCTCACGAGGACCCGAGCACTTCACGCGCGACATCGAAATCCTAGCGCCCGCCGACGGCGACCGCATCGCCCTGGCCGCCGAGTGGATGGGCTTTCAGTCCCGCGTCTTCTACTTCTACCTCGACCCCAATGGGGTGGCGCAGGAGACGGAGTGCGGCCCGGTGCGCTGGGTTCTGGAGGGACCGCGCGACGGGTCCGTGATCTACAGCGAGGTCATCGCGGACGGGCCGATGCTGGGGACGATGGCGGTCCCGTCGCCCGGGCGCTACGGGCTCACCGCCACCCTCACCACGCCGGACGGCCTGACCGCGACCGACTCGGTCTTCTTCCGGGTCGAGAACACCCTGCCCCGGCTCGAGCTCGTCACCCCGGACCAATCCGGCACCGGCATCAACCTCTGGTACCCCGGCCCTAACCTCGTCGCGGCCCGAGCCTGGGATGACGAGGACGGGCTGCTCTCTTGCGACGTCGCCTGGGAGGTGCAAGGTGGGAGCGTCGTCCACGACACCTCGGTCTGTGGCCGCCGCGTGATCCAGATGAGCGATCCGTTCGGGCTGCTCCACCTCTCGGTGACCGACTCGCAAGGGGACACCGCCACCCTCGACGCGGTGATCAGCCCGTGGGGGACCACGGAGGGGATGCCTCCGCAGGTGCAGATTGCCGAACCGGTCAGCACGACCAGCTACTACCAGGGCAACGTTCTGACCCTGAACGGTCTGGTCGGCGCGGTTGGCCTCGGCGGCGACGACTCCTACACCTGGGCCTGGTACGCCACCTCACCCTATCGAACCCTCGTGCTCCAGGCGGCGACCGCCTCGCCGAGCGCCCCCCTCACGCTCGACCTTATCAGCACGTTCGGCGCCGAGGCGCCGGAGTTCCAGAACGGCACCACGTCGGTGACCTTCGCCTTCCGGGTGTGGGACGATCTGGGCCAGATGGCGAGCGATCTGGTGGTGGTCCATTTCCTCGACGAGGATACCTACCCGTCCGACTGCGGGGCGCTGACCTGCGCGGACGACGCCGACTGCACGGCGGTCTGCGTGTTCAACGGGGTCTGCGACAAGGCGCAGTGGGCCGAGTTTGGCTGCTGTCGGTGCGCGGTGCCATGACGAAACGGGCCAATGACATGGCGAGGCGCCCCTGGCGCAAGGCTGCCACCCTGGCCGTGGGAGTGGCCCTGTCTCCTGCGACTACCGTGGTTCCCGGGTGTATTCGACAGTGTGAGGACACGGACCTTTGTTCTTCGACGCCACTGGTGATTCAGTTCGAGGGTGGGTTGGTGAATCCAGGAACCTACGAGATTGCACTCGACTACGCTGGGCACAGCGGCGTATGCCGGGCTGTTCTCCCCGAGTCTTGGTCGTGGGACAGTTGTCCTCTGGACGGATCTCCCGTCGGTGGGCGAGGCGGAAGCTCAGTGACAGCCGGTGCCGCGGGTCATACCGAAAACGCAGCGCAGCCCAGCCTATCCTGGCACGTGGAGTGCTCAAGCTACGACTTCGGGCTGCTCTATCGATGTGGCATCGAGGATGTCGCCTTCTTCTACTCCACCCCTCGCGCCGTCACCGTCACCGTCCACCGCGACGGCGAGTTCGTCCTGAGCTCGACCGTCACGCCCAAGTACCGCACCTACCAACCCCACAAGAAGGGCTGCGGCCCCCCCTGCACGGAGGCCGTCGAGACGATCGAAACCCCGTGACCTTCCCGGTCGCGCCGTCCCGCCCGCGCGCGGTCACGCACGCCCGATCCGGCACCTGCTACGCCATGGCGCTCATGCACCGCGCAGACCGCGCCGCTCAGGCGCGCACGATGACGCGGGCGTGCTTGCCCAGCTCCGCCGCGGAGGCGCCCACCCTGCGCTCCACCGCGCCGGTTTCGACGTGCCGCTCCCCAAGGCCGCGGAGATGCACGACTCGGAGGCCATAGGCCGCGGGGCAAGTGAGCCGGTGATCGTGGAGTGACCGCGGCGGTCGGGCTCAAGCGCCACGACCTTTCCTCCCCGACGCGCGCGACCGGACTCAGCTCGGTCGTCGCTCAGCGGTGGGACGGGCGCGATTACCGATTCGGCCGCGCGGGGGACGGGTCCCGACTTGTCCCGGCGCTCCGCTCGGTGCGAAACAGGATTACAGCGCGTCCGCGTCGCGCGCTCGCTGCGGCGAAGGGGGCCGGCGCGCGGTGACGTCCAGGATCCCGTCCGGGCTCGCGATCCAGGCGCGGCCCTGGCCGCGAGCGGCCACGGAGACGAGCTGCGGTCGTGGCGGGAGGGGCAGCCCGGTCACGGCGTCGAGCGCGGCGCCGTTGCCGTGCAGGAGCGTGCCGTCGTCACCCACGATCCAGAGCTCGCCGCCCGGTCCTACCGCGACGTCCCGCAGCCACCGGCCAGAGGCGAGCCGCCGCGCCGTCAGCCTGCCCCCGCGCAGGTGCACCAGGAGGCCCGCCGCGCCGACGGCCCACGCTTCATCCTTGCCGGCCGCGGCCACCGCGAGCAGCGGCCCGTCCGGCACCCGGTGCCAAACGACGCCGGAGCGCGAGCGGTGGACGACGATCCCCTCCCCGGCGGGCCAGGCCTGGGCGCCATTGTGGGTGAGGTCGAGCCCGCCCACTAACCAGAGCTCGCTCGTGTCGCCCGCGGCGATCGCCGCGTAAGCTGCCGGGGGAAGGTCCGGCGCGTACTCGCCGTCATCCCCCCGCAGCGAGAAGGCGTGGGGGAGCCGGTCGTCATCACTGGCGCCGACGGCCCAGAGTCGGTCGGGCGCGGCGGCAGCGATCGCGGTGAGCTCGGGGAGCCGCAGCGCGGACCGCGTGCGGTTCGGCCCCTCGACGCGCACCACGCCGAGCTCGTCGAGCCACCAGCCGCGGTCGGCTCCGACCGGAGCGAGGCGGGTGTGGCCGTGAGCGGACGCCGTCGACGACAGCACCGTCGCCGCCGCGCCGCGGAGCTGGACCACCCGCGCTCCGTCGTGGAACCACGCCGTGCCGTCGGGGGTGGTGGCGACCTCGAGCGCCGAAACGAGCGGTGCGGCACCGTCGATCGGGAAGGTCGCTGTGCGGAGCGCGTAGGCGGCGGGCGGGCCGCGGCGGGGGTCGAGCCGCAGTGGCTCCGTCGCGGTGGCGACCGGTGGCGGCGCCGGTGGCTCCCCTGCGGGCAGCGTTGCCCAGCGCGTGAACTCCCAGAGGCCGTCGCCGGTCGCGAACCAGACGTGTCCCGCGACGCCGAAGACGTCGCGGACGGGACCGTGAAGTCCGATCACGCGCGTCCAGGCGCTGCCGTCCCAGTGGGCGACGCCGAGCTCTCCGGCGAGCCAAACGTTAGCCGTCGTGGGGCCCCAGATCGCGGTGGGGGCGCCGACCGGAGACGCCATCCGGGTCCAGCCCTGCCCGGCGACGTGGTGCGCGATCGCGGGGCCGAGCGCCCAGAAGTCGGCGTCGGTCGCGCCCCAGATCGCGACCGGCGACGCGAGGGGGGCAGCCTCGGCGCGGACCACGAGCTGGCTGCCCTCGAGCCGGGCCAGCGCCTGGTCGGTGAGCACCCAGGGCTCGCCGCCGATCCGCCCGACGATCGCCACGGTGGTTTCCCCGAGTTCGAGCACGGCCCCCGAGGGGAGGCGGCAGTGCTGCGCCCCGCAGACGATGGACGCGGTCGGGCTCGAGGCGATCCGCAGTTGTGGACCTGCCTCGCTGCCGAGATCCTCGAACGCCCGCACGGCGAAGCTCGCGCGAAGCCCGGCGTCCTCTACCCAGACCGCGCCGCGACGGCGGAGGGCGGTCGGCAGGGGAGGGGACGGGAGCTCGCCGGTGCTGTACCGTTGCCCGCTGAGCCACGCCTCGCCATTCGGTCCGAGGGCGAGCCGTCCGGGCACGAAGCGTGTCAGCTGCTGGCTTCTCGTGGCTGATGGTGCGAGGCGGCGAGCGACGGGCTCGCCGCCTCGCCACTCGGCGCCGCGCCACTCCCAGATCCGCTCCCCCGCCTGGGCCAGCGCGTGACCGTCCGGGAGCACCAGCCCGGAGTCGATGCGTTCCGTCAGGACGCGTTCGAAGCGCGCGGGGCGCGGCCGCGGGGTGCGGTCGGGCTCCGTCGCGGCGGCTTCGGCTCGCAATGTCCAGGAGCGGTCGTTCTCGCGCACCGCGACGGTATCGGCGTCGGCCGCGACCAGCCGCGCGTACCAAGCCCCGCGCGCGGCCGTCGTCCAGCGGGGAGTCCCGTCGGCCCCCAATAGCCACACCCGGTCCGACGTCCCCGACGCTGCGGCGCGGATCCCGAGGTCACCGTGCTCCCCCTCCACCACGAAACCGTTCTGCCAAGTGCAGTCCCCGGCTTCCTCGGGAGCCACGCGCTGCCTCCAGGCGATCGCTCCCGACTCGTCGACCCGGAAGACCTGGCAGTCGCGCGTCGTCGCCAGTACGGCGCCGTCGTGCAGCGGCCAGAGCCGTTCGATCCGTGCGCGCGTGCCGAGCGTGAAGCGGCGGGAGCCGTCCGGGCCATGGGCGACCAGGCGCCGGTCGGGGGCCAGCAGCCACGCGGCCCCCGACGGCAGCAGCGTGAGCTTCGGCTGCGCTGGCGCTTGGAAGGAGACGTCCCCCGGCGGTGCCGCGATCGCGCCGTCCCATGCGGTTTCACCGTTCGCGCGCAGGATGCGCAGGGTTCCATCGTTGCCGGCGAGCAACAGCAGGCCGCGGGACGTGACGTGGAGGCGACGATCGTGGGTCGGGTGCAGCTGCAGCGTTCCCAGTTTCTCTCGGGCCGTGCGCATCGTCCACACCGCGCCCGTTTCCGGGTCGGCGACGACCATCGCACCGGCCTGGTCGAGCGGTCCCCCGAGGTGCCAATTCCCTGCGGGGAGCGGTTGGCCCTGGCCCTTCCCGGTCGCGTCGATCCGCAACAGCTCGAGCTTGTCGCGACCGGGGCGCACGCCGACGATCCACAGCGCGTCATGACCGTCGTCGCGGAGGGCGAGGACCCGCGTGAACTCGAGCCACCAGCGCAGCGAACCGTCCGCGCGTCGCGCTTCCACGCGCAGCGTCCGATCCTTTGGCGCTTGCAGTGGCGCCTCGCTGGGCTGCCCCTCCGCGTCGAGCAGCGAGAAGCGGAGGCGCGGCCTCAACGGGGCGGCGGCCGCCTTCGCCGCGACCGGCGGCTCGGGCTGCGGCGGCGGTGCCGTCGCGCACGCGAGGGCAAGCGCGACCGGCATGGCGGCGTGCCGCCAGCCCCGCCTCATTGCGGCACTCCCGTGAGCCGGTAGACCGCGCCGCGCTCCTCATCGCCATCGCGTTCGCTGCCACCGATCCACACCGGGCCCCCGGGCTCCAGCCACAGCGATTCGATGCGCTCGAGCGGCGTGGACACCTCCCGGGTCACGGCGCCGTCGGAGACGAACAGGTGCCTGTCGTCGAAGAACCACACCTCGCTCGCGCTCCGCCCCACCAAGCGCACCTCCCCGAAGGACGAAGGGAGGGCCGCGCGCGTCCACGCGCCGTTTGCCAGCACGGCGATCGCGGTGCTCCCAGTGCGGTCCGAGTCGTGGCCCAGCAGCCAGACGCGATCCCGATCGTCCACCCACAGCTGTACGGGCGCGAGATCCACCGGAGCGCGCGGGAGCCAGCCCAGCCCGCGGTACTCCCAGAGCGCCGAATAGCAGCCGCCCGCGCGCAGCGGACAGGCCCCCCGCGCCAACCACGCATGCCGGGACGAGCCGAGCCACAGCGCGGTCGGCCTCGGCGAGTCCTCGGCCATCCCGATCTGCGGCACGGGCAGCGGGGCGCCGCTCCTCCCGAGGAGCTGGTCCCCGTCGAGCGTCCACACCGCGTTGTCTTCGGTGGCCGCGGCGAACGTCTCGGCGTGACGCAGCTCGCAGCGCGCCGTCAGGGGACGCGGCAACACGGCGACCACGGGATCCGGGGTGGTCCCGGTGAAGAGCAGCCCACGCAGGACGAGCTCTCGCTCCCGGACCACGAGGCTCAACGAGCCATGGGTCGGTCCGTAGAGCCCGTCCTTCGGGCAGAGCTCTCCCCGAGCGCGGAGCACCGAACCGTCGTACCAGAACAGCTGCCGATTCTCGTCGACGAGCCAAACGTCTTCGGGACCGGTGCCTCCGATCGCGCCAATCGTGCGTCGGGTGGGCAACGGCAGCGGACTGAGCTCGGCGCTGAGCGGCGCCTCGGGCAGCGGTCTCACGTCCGGCTTGCCCGAGGCTGGGATCCGGTGGGCGGGATCGGTGTACTGGAGCACGACCGACAGCGGCGGGAGCGGATCGAGGCCGGGGTAGACGCCGTCCGGCGGCGCCGGGACAGCGGCCGGCAGTACGCACGCGGACGCGAGCGGGGGCGATGGCGCGACCGTCGCGACAGCGGGCGTGGCAGCCGCCGCGGGCGCACGAGGGGCGGGGGCTGGCGCGCAGGCCGCGGCCAGGCCGAGCCAGAAACCCCTCGGGTGGATCCACTTCATGCGCCCGCCCGCAAGGTATCATCGACCCCGGGCGCTCGGAAGCACGCCGCTCGCTGCCCCGCTGCTCGATCGGATCCTGCGCGATCCTCCTGTCGCGGATGGCGCGTTCCCTCGGGTGCTGCGCGTCGAGGCGTTGCGACCGAGCCGCCGTCGGAGCCAGCCTTCTCTGAGCCGGCACGGGCGCCCGTCTGGTATTTGTACCAGTGGCTGCTTGTTTGCCCCGGAACAGGTGCCACTCCGGCAGTGGGTGTTGACCGTGCCGTTCGAGCTGCGAGCGCGGTTGGCCTACGATGCGGAGTTGCTCGG